>CP058667.1:668571-1002857 GCA_020544305.1 Staphylococcus taiwanensis | reverse complement strand
GAGATTCATTCTTTTCATTTGAAGATGAATCATTATTTTCGGTCTCAGATTGATGATTTAAATGATTGTTACTATTATTGACATTTCCTTCATTACTTTCATTGATTTCGTTTTTATTAAGTTTATTAGCATTATTAGTAGTCTTTTGCTTATTGATTTGCGTAGTAGCATCGTTGTTTACTTCTTCAGCAAATGTTTGATGTCCTAAAAGTGACGTTCCAAGCGCAACCACTATACCTGTCTGAGCTATTTTCTTTTTCATCAATCATCCACCTCCTTTTATCTCTTAACACTTATAGTATAAAGAAGAAAATCGTAGAATGCATGGAAATAAGTGTAATGATAAAAAATATTAATATATTTGAAATTTTTTGTTATATATTGTTTTACATATTTAAGTATAATATTTATACTTACATTATATCTTTAAAAACAAAGGAGAATTTACATGGGCTTATTTAGTAAACAAAATACAAAACCATTTTTACAAGAAATAGAAGATAGACGTACAATCTATAACACTGAAACAACTATTTCGATTAGTGATCAAGAATTAGAGGAAATGATTGAGCACATTATCAAATATGTACCATCAGCATTTAATTCACAATCAACACGTATCGTTTTATTATTAAACGACAAACATCAAAAATTCTGGGATAACACTAAAACAGTATTAAAAGATGTAATGGGTCCTGATCGTGACTTTGCACCTACTGAGCAACGTATCGATGGATTCAAACATTCTTATGGAACAATTCTTTATTTCGAAGATGAAGACGTTATTAAAGGCTTACAAGAAAAAATGCCGAATTACGCTGATAACTTTGCTAATTGGTCAGTTCAAACAAATGCTATGCACCAATATGCAATTTGGACTGCTTTAAGCTCTAAAGGTATCGGTGCCTCATTACAACACTACAATCCATTAGTTGATCAAATTACTACTCAAGAATTTGATATTCCAGCTTCATGGAAACTTGTTGCTCAAATGCCATTTGGCGATATTCGTGAGAATGCTGCCGATAAAGAAATTCAACCAACAGATAACCGATTCATCGTTAAAAAAAAATAAATTTAATAATTTCATTAGCAGGATTGAGGCGAACACTTCTATCCTGCTCTTTTTTTGCTTTTCAAAAATGACTTTAGTAAATTAGAGATATGTCAATACGAGGAGCGATTTGTATGAAAATCCAAGTTTTTCAATTTTACGTAGAATATGGTAATGCTCAAAAAAATGAAGAAAAAATAAAAGATTGGTTCGAAACTAAATTACAACAAGATACAGAGGTCGTTGTTCTCCCGGAAATGTGGAATAATGGCTATGCATTAGATGAATTAAGTGAAAAAGCTGACAAAGAACTTAGTCGAAGCTTCCCTTTTATTCAGTCGTTAGCTCAAAATTATAATGTTGATGTTGTGGCAGGATCTGTTTCTAACATACGAAATAATAACGTATACAATACCGCTTTTACTGTATCAAAAGAAGGCCATCGAATTAATAAATATGATAAAGTTCATTTAGTTCCAATGTTAAAGGAACCTGAATATTTAGAGGATGGTAAGACGGTACCTGAACCTTTCAAACTCTCTAATGGGGCTATTGCTACTCAAATTATTTGTTATGATTTGCGATTCCCAGAATTACTTAGATATCCTCCTCGTAAAGGCGCTCAAATTGCTTTTTATGTAGCTCAATGGCCTACGCCACGTTTAAATCATTGGCGCAATTTACTTCAAGCTAGAGCAATCGAAAATGATATGTTTGTTATCGCCTGCAATGGTACAGGCAATGATGGTAATACGGACTATGCAGGCCATTCAATGGTTATAAATCCTAACGGTGAAATTTTAGCTGAACTCAATGAAGAAGAGGATAGTTTAATATGTGACATTGATTTAGAAGAAGTAACAAAACAAAGAGAGAATATACCAGTATTTCAAAATATAAAAACTGAATTATATAAGTAATTATCATCCTGCAGTCTTCATCATTTGACTGCAGGTTTTTTACATAAAAAAGTCGTGAGCTTGGGAGGAACTCACGACTTTACACTTATTATTAAGGGAATGTTTTTACAGTTATTTTTCAATCATTTTGGGGATGTTTTAAATTATGAAAATTTCTGCGATAGCTTACAACTTGAAAATTATTATCTTCTATATCTAACAATAGCTAAAGTAATAATCTTCGATTGAGTATTAAACTTCAATCACTTTAATTATTCATTCATTAATAAGTTGGGATGGCTTATTAATGAACAAAACAAACTACACGAAGAAAACAAATGAATTCTTTCTACTATGAGAAATCAAAACATTAATAATGCTCGCTAAAACATTATTAACATAGAAGCATAAATTAAAACAATTCATACTTCTTACAACTCGAGGCAAAAGATTATAATGATTAAGCAACTACAACAAAATCATTAAACTCTAATACCAAAACAATAACTATTAAATTTAAAGACTAAGATTATTAAGTTTTTATCACATCTCTGTGATATGATTTTATTAAAACATATATTTAAAAATACATTTTAAATATTTCTTAAATAGCTATTTTTAATACTAAACTGTATCTTTTTATATGTTAAAATATTATTTATAATTTAATTACAACAGTTAAGTATTAATTTTGAACACTTATGCATAAGTTGCCAGGTCAGTTGCACAAAATTGTATAATATTAATAAGGAGAGTGGCACAATATTGAACGCAATTGACAGAAAGATTGAACAATTTTCATTATACCTACAACGTAAAAATAACCTTGATCATATTCAGTTTTTGAAAGTACGATTAGGTTTACAAGTCGTTGTAAGTAATATTGCTAAAACAATTGTGACATATGGTGCTGCTATCATATTCCATACATTTCTATACACTTTAATTACACATGTTAGTTACTTTTTAGTCAGACATTTCGCTCATGGTGCTCATGCAAAGTCATCATTATTATGTCATATTCAAAATTTAATCTTATTTGTTGGATTACCTTGGTTAATTGCGTATTTTCCAATAAATGTGGGTATAATGTATGCGGTTGCAATTTTAGCTTGGGGATTAATAATTATATATGCACCAGCAGCAACTAAAAAACAACCTATTCCACTACGCGTAAGAAATCAAAAGAAAGTTTTTTCAATAATAGTTGCTTTACTATTGATAATTGTTTCATTATTGGTTCCAGAACCTTTCAAACAATTAATTTTTCTAGGACTATTTCTAGAGAGCATTACACTTATACCATTCTTTTTTCCTAAGGAGGATAATTAACAATGACTTTATTTGCAGATTTATTTATTAAATTATTTACATTCGTTTTAGAAACTATTGGTAATATAGCTACAATTTCAACTTGCGCAACTTACTTTGATGAACCTGAAGTACCTAAAGAGTTAACTAATTTAAAAAGATAATAACTTGTTAGAAAGTGTGTGAAGTATGGATATATTATCTAATGTACCATTAGCTTTTTTTCAAGGATTTCTCCTGTTTTTAGTTGCTAAAATCATTTTAAATATTAAATTTAGCTTTAGGGATTATTTACTTATTTTAATAGTTATAATCCCTTCAGCTTTTTTGTTTTATTTTTTTGGTAGTTTATCACTATTGTATTTACTTATTGGATGTAGTTTGTTTTTCTATTCAAAAGTTAAACTTTATGCAATTATTACTGTTTTAAGTAGTGCAATAATCATGTTTTTAAGTAACTTTATAGGTTTTTTCCTTGTAGTATTTATACAGAATCATGTTGATAACCCTATTGTTATAGCAATATCATACTTGTTGATTTTTTCAATGATATCTATTGTATTAGCTTATTCATTTAATTTTTTATTTAAAAAATTAATGCAATCATATTTATCAATTAATAAAACATATTTAACAGTAATTTCTGTTGTTTTGGTATCTTCGTTTTTTATACTTTCATTTTATTCTCAGATGCCCAAACAAAGTGTAGCTTCATTAAAAGGTTATGCACTAATATTTTTGAGCATTCTATTTTTCTTTATTATTGTCATTGTTTTAATATCAATTACTACAATACGAGAAATTCGCTACAAACGTAACATGGAAGAAATTGAGACATATTATGAATATACATTACAGATTGAGTCTATTAACAACGAGATGCGTAAGTTTAGACATGATTATGTCAATATCTTAACCACAATGTCTGAATACATAAGAGAAGATGATATGCCTGGTTTAAGAGAATATTTTAATGAAAATATTGTTCCAATGAAAGATAATCTTCAAATGAAGTCCATTAAAATTAATGGTACTGAGAATATGAAAGTACGTGCTATTAAAGGTTTAATTACAACTAAAATTCTTCAAGCACAAGAGAAGAATATACCTATCAGTATCGAAGTACCAGAATTAGTTGAACATATAGAAATGAACACAATTGATTTAAGTCGAATTATTGGGATTATTACCGATAATGCAATTGAGGCTTCTGAAGATTTAGAAGATGCTTTAATTAGAATTGCATTTATAAATACTGAAACTTCAGTTATGTTCATTGTTATGAATAAATGTAAAGAGGATATACCTCGTATTCATGAGTTGTTTCAAGAGCGCTTTTCAACTAAGGGTGAGAATCGTGGATTAGGTTTAAGTACCTTGAAAGAGATTACGGACTCCACTGAAAATGTATTACTTGATACAACAATTGAAAATGGCTATTTTGTCCAAAAAGTAGAAATTATAAATAACTTGTCATAAGGATGTGTTCCCATGAAAATATTCATTTGTGAAGATGATGTGAAACAACGCGATAATATGGTTTCAATTATTAACAATTACATAATGATTGAAGAAAAACCAATGGAAATTGCATTAGCTACAGACGATCCTTATGAGATTATTGAAAAGTCGAAAGAAATGAATGATGTAGGTTGTTATTTCTTAGATATTCAATTAGAAGCTGATATAAACGGTATCAAACTAGGCAGTGAAATACGTAAGTATGACCCTATTGGCAATATCATATTTGTTACTAGTCATAGTGAACTTACCTATTTAACTTTTGTTTATAAAATTTCGGCTATGGATTTTATTTTCAAAGATGATCCTAGTCAATTGCAATCAAGAATTATTGATTGTTTAGAAACTGCGCATACACGTTTAAAATTACTCTCTAAAGAAAGCAATGTTGAAACCATCGAATTAAAACGTGGCAGCAATTCAATATACGTGCAATATGATGAAGTGATGTTCTTCGAATCATCAACTAAATCTCATCGTTTAATTGCTCATCTAGATAATCGCCAAATTGAATTTTATGGTAACCTCAAAGAATTAGCACAACTCGATGATCGTTTCTTTAGATGTCACAATAGCTTTGTTGTCAATCGACATAATATAGAATCCATTGATTCTAAAGAACGTATCGTTAATTTTAAAAATGGTGAACATTGCTATGCTTCTGTTAGAAATGTGAAAAAAATATAGTTAGACGTTAAAAAAGCCAGCTGATGTTGATAGTCAGCTGACTTTTTCTACTTTATTTTAATGATAATTTTTCTAACTCTTTGTTCACTTCTTCTAATGTTGGAATACTTTCTATAGCACCATATTGTGTTGTCACTTTTGCAGCAACTAAATTACTAAATTGAAGTATTTCTTGTCCCTCATTTTTGAAAAGCTCAGTAATTGATGTATTTGAACTATTCAATATTTTACTAATTGCCGCACCAATAAATGCATCCCCTGCGCCAGTTGTATCTATTGCTTTAACTTTAAATCCTTCATGATGAATCGTTGTTCCATCTTTTAAAATAATACTGGCGCCATTAGGCCCTTGAGTATAAATAACCGCTTCGACATCGCCTTTGAATAAGGATTGAATACCTTTATGTTCATCCCTTTCACCAGTGATAAATTCAATTTCTTCATCCGAAACTTTTACAATATTTGCTTTAGGAATAAATTCTTGAATAGCTTTTTGACATGCTTCTGCACTATCCCATAACGGCAATCTAACATTGGGATCAAATACGATAGTACCATTCGCTGCTTTAAATTTATCTATCATAGTTTGATGTGCTTGTTTCATATCACTTTCAACCAAATCGACAGAGCAAAAATGCATAACATCTGCTTCAGTAATCGTAATATCATCTAAGTAAGAAGATTGATATAACATATCTGCTGAAGGTTTACGATAAAATGAAAAATCGCGTTGCCCATCTTCTCTTAAACTCACAAACGCAAGTGCTGTATTAGCGATATCCGTTCTTTTAATGTGATGGACACCGACACCAATATTTTCTAAAGTTTCTATGATAATATCGCCAAATGCATCATTGCCCAATTGTGTCACCATTTCAGCATGTGCACCCAATTTTTGTGCTGTGCTCGCCACATTAGCTGGCGCACCTCCCACTTGTCTACTGAATTGTTCCACATCTTTTAATTCGGAGTTGGTCACATTTGGAATAAAATCAATTAATGCTTCGCCAAGTGCGTATAACTTTCTCATCTATTCATCACCCTTAACCTTAAGCTCGTATTTCGTAAATTGTAAGTAAACTTGTCCAGATTGGGTAGATGTTTTAATACCAGTTGCCGATTCTTCTGGGAAAATTCTAGACGT
This sequence comes from Staphylococcus taiwanensis, assembly GCA_020544305.1. Lineage (NCBI taxonomy): Bacteria > Bacillati > Bacillota > Bacilli > Caryophanales > Staphylococcaceae > Staphylococcus > Staphylococcus taiwanensis. The sequence continues at coordinate 996,241 of CP058667.1, read as the reverse complement.
TAAGACACGCTCACCATCATTACAAAAAATTTCAATACTGGAAGTATCTACAAATATTTGAAGTTGTGTTAATGGCGTATCTAAATAAGTGCTCCGTGTATAATCACTAACATTATCTGGCAGAAGTCCACTTTCTGTGCGGTCTAATGTTAATTTTTGTGTTGTACTGTTGTATTTAATAAGCGTTGTGTTATTTTTAGAAGCGCGTAATTCAAAATAAATTTCAGATGCTTCATTATCAAGAATATCAATAATGAGTTCAAATTGTTTACCTTCATATGGTTGCAATTGTCGATTAAATTTATTGGCGTAACCTAACGCAGTTTCTTTGTTGGTACGCAGTTTTTTAAGTCCTTCAAACGGACGTTGGCGCAATTTACCATCTTCAATAGTTAATTCTCTTGGTATTGTTAAACAATGCGCCCAACCTTCTCTATCTGTTGGATAGTTTATTTCTGGTAAACCCATCCAGCCTATTAATATACGTTTACCATGTTGGTCTAAAAATGTTTGAGGTGCATAAAAATCAAAGCCATGATCTAATTCGATAAAGTCTTCATGATTAAACGTTAATGTGTCAAAATCTAATGACCCAATTAAATAGCCAGATTGATAAATATTTCTAAATTGTTCATTTTCTGGCTCTATTCCTTGAGGACAAAATAATAAAACGTCTTTTTTATCTAATTTAAAATAATCAGGACATTCCCACATAAATCCGAACTCTTTTAATTCAGTTTGTAACTCACCTACAAATATCCAATCATCTAATTGCTTATTTATTGTTTTATACAATAATACTCGGCCGTAATTGTCATTCGTTTGTGCACCAATAATGGCATAAAACTCACCATTGTGTTCAAATACTTTAGGATCCCTAAAATGACTCGTGTAACCTGATGGTTGCTGAGGAATGACTGGATATGCCATTTTAGATATCGAGCCATCATCTTGAACTTTAGCGATCATTTGGCTAGCATAGCGATTCCATTCTTCGTCACGATGATTACCTGTATACATATAATAAAGTTGGCCGTTATGTTCAAACGCACTACCACTGTATACACCATGACTATCAAAGGATGTATCCGGTTTAATGATTGCACCTTGAGGTTCAAAGTTAACAAGATCATCACTAGTATAATTAAACCAATATTTCAGACCATGCGTAGCGCCTAAAGGAAACCACTGATGTGACACATAATATTTGTGATTATAATAGATTAATCCATTAGGATCATTTAGTAACCCTGTTTCAGGTTGAATATGATATGTCTGACGATAGATTGACGTATCGACTTGTTCTTTAAGTTGCTTTAATGTTAATGAATCTACGTCCTCAATACGACGATAACGTTCTTCCCTTGACCATTCAGCCATGTTAAACCTCCATTTATTGGCAAATTATTCTTTAATTAACTTTATTTTATCATTTATATTGGTATCGGTTCCATACATTTTATTTTCTAAATTTATTTTATTCTTTTACTGGTATAATCGTTTCAGTTACTACATTTTCCGAAAAAATTAAATCATGTAACTGACTCATTGCCTTAGTACCCGCTTCAAAGTAGTTAAATTTCACTGTTTTAATTGTAGGAGAAACTAACTGTGTCATTGGATCTCCACCAAACCCATAAATTTGAACTTTATCTGAGTGTATCTTATGTTCAGAGTAATATTTATGTATTGCGAGTGCGATGGCGTCGGTTGCTCCAATACAAACTTCAAAATCATCTTTATCTCTTAAAACATTCACAACATCTTGTCTCGCTTCTTCATATTTAAATGATGTTTCAAAGGTCTGAGGTTGAATACCATATGACTGAAGTCCGTCTAATACGCCTTGTTTACGTTTCACCCCTACGGCAATATCATTCTCACTTACGCCAAAGAAAGCAACATGTTTTATTTTTTTCTGACCAATGTAGTCTCCCATTAACCAACCAGCTTGGTAATCATCATGAATAATACTATTTAATTTAGGATGAGATTGCCCTACAAGGATAATGGGTACATCTATTTTATTAATGACTTCTAAATGTTGAGGTGTCAATGTTGTTGCCATTAATATGATGCCGTCTACTTTACTTCTTGAAAATGTTTCAAGCGCAGTTATTTCAGCATTGATATCTAATCCAGTATAATTAAGTAATAATTGATATTGTTGTTGCTGACATATATGGACCATGCCTTTTACAGTCTCATCTACGGCATGTGAATTCATTCTAGGTATAATAGCACCAATGATATTCGTATGTTCAGCTCTTAAACTTTGAGCAAACTGATTAGGTTGGTAATCATGTTCCGCTATGATTCGACTTAATTTCTCTTTTGTTTGTGGACTTACTGAGCCATCATTTAAAAAGCGGGAGACTGTGCTTTTAGACACTCCCGCTAGTTTTGCGATATCTGATATATTTTTCATTAGATTAATCACCTAAATTATTGTCAATTTAAGTTTTATTTTACCATATATCAAATTGCTTATTGTATAGTTTTTTGCATGCTTAAATTCTTTTATACCTATCTAGTAACGCTTACGTAATTTGTTAAGTTCTCCATAGAAGTAAGCTTTTTCACCATGAACAAGCTCATCTAAACCTGTTTTATCTTCTTCCTCAGTGGTCGCCATTGGTATAAATTTATTCAAAATAATTCCAATTAACCAAGTCATAAGAACGGTATAAATGACAACCACAATAACTGCTATGGTCTGTATCATTACTATATGTATATTTCCTGAGTAAATGAAGCCATCTGTGATATCTAAATTAACATGATGCGATTGAAATACGCCAGTTAGAATTGCACCCACGATACCACCAACACCATGAATACCAAAAGCATCGAGCGTATCATTATATTTATATTTAACTTTAATTATATTAATGATGATGTAACATGCGATACCTCCAATAAATGATATAAGATAAGCACTTAGATAATTCACATAGCCTGCAGCAGGTGTAATAGCGACCAATCCTGCGAGAACACCTGATAATAAACCTAGTAGACTTAATTTTTTAGTAAATATATATTCAAATACTAACCAACTAAACGCACCACCACTTGCCGCGATAACTGTATTTACAAATGATGTCAAAGCTACATCATTAAGTGTAAATGCACTTCCTGTATTAAAACCATACCAACCTATCCATACTAAAATGCCACCTATCAGCGCTATGATAAGGTTGTGCGGTTGTATTTTCTCAATCTTTTTACCATTTCCTAACATAATCGCTAAAATCAAACCAGAAACACCTGATGTGATATGCACTACTGTACCACCGGCATAATCTAATGCACCTAATTGTTGAATCCATCCGCCACCCCATACCCAGTGTGCAACAGGACTATAAATAAATAATACCCATATAAAGATAAAAATAATATATGGTATAAACTTCATTCTTTCAGCAATTGATCCTGACAATATTGAAACAGCAATGGTACAAAACATCATTTGAAAAAGCATAAATAATGCAAATGGAATATGTGGGCTTAAATCATGATTTATGGCAAAGCCAACATGTTGTAAACCAATAAAATCAAAGTTACCGATAAAACGATTCCCTGTACCAAAGCTTAATGAAAAGCCAAAAGTAATCCATGTGAAAGTTACAATAATGATTGCTGTCATACTTTGCATTACAGTATTAAGTACATTCTTAGATTGAACTAGTCCTCCATAGAATAGACTTAGTCCAGGCGTCATTAACCATACTAATAATGTGCAAAGAAATAAAAAAATTGTGTCATCCATCTTCATAATTACCACTTCCTTTGAAAATATCATAGTGATACTTTAGCAGAAAGGCAAAAATACGTAAGATAAGATGACACAATATGTTACTTATTATAACATCACAATCGTCTAACTAATTTGACATGCAAGAATCATTGTATATATCTATGCTTTTTGAACAGTGATTGTCCAAGAAGCATCATCAAGTTGTTCATAATTGGTAACTGGATAACCTTGTTCAGCAGCCCAATTAGGTAACGCTTCTGTAGCTTGCGTGCAATCAAAATCAATTTTTAATTCATCACCATTTTCTAATGTTTGCATCTTTTTCTGTGCTTCGATGAGTGGAAATGGACAAACCATACCTACAGTTCCTAATTCATATAACATATCTTTTTCGCTCCTTTTCGGTTGAATTATGTTGTTTGCGTTTGTTTTGAAATAGCCTTAGCCTGACTTGCTGCTGTTTCTCGTTGTAACTTTTTCATTGGTCTTACAAAAATAAAGTAACTCATAAACCATACGCCTAGTAACATTGCAATAAGTGCAATCCAGCCCTTCCAAGACATAATTGCCGTTTCAACTAAACCATTACCAATTGTACAACCGCCGGCAACTGATGCACCAAATCCCATGCATATACCGCCAATTGCACTATTTCGAATCGTTTTCTTATCTGGAAGACGCCATTTAAATTCGCGAGAGCCTCTTGCAGCAATATATGAACCTAAAAAGATTCCTAGTATTAATAAGACGCCCCAGTCTAATAATTTCGTATCACCAGTAATTAAAAATGTAACTAAATTTGCTGATGGCGTTGTAATACCTAAACCATAATCTCTACCCGTAGAAATACTCATCGGCCAAGCTAATAACGCAATTAAACCTATAGCTATACCAGCTATGAAAGGATGGAAACGTTTCTCAAATAAATAGTGTCTAATACCTGTAAATTTTTGTTTTAATTTAGGTACTGCAACTTTTGGCTTTGGTTTGCGTAAAGTTTTAACTACAAAGTAAATCGTAATAAGCGTTAATATTAAAGTGAAAATCCACATTGGTATACCTGTAGTTTGAGACATACTCGCATTAATATTAGTTGGTTTATTAATCCAGTTCATAACTGGGAGTAATACACCAGTTTTTGTAATTGCAGCAGTAACTGCATATAACACAAGTGCTACCCAACTGCCTATCAATCCTTCACCTGCACGATACCATGTCCCAGTTGCACAGCCCCCAGCAAGTACTATACCTATTCCAAATATAAAGCCACCTATAAGTGTTCCTACTATAGGAAACGTACTATCAGGTATAGCCATAATTCCTAAACCTGTTAATATGAGCAATCCAATACTTTGAATCGTAATTGCTACCAATAATGCATAAAACATTTTGTTATTTTTTTGAACATACATATCTCTAAAGCCACCAGCTAAGCAGAAACGTGTACGTTGCATAACAAATCCTAATAAAATACCTACTATAAGACCACTAATAATCATCCATATCACAGGTAATTCATCCTTTCCCGATTATTTTACTAAGGTATTATAATAAAAAGTTACACTTTTGGCAACATTTTAATTTTATATCAATTAAATATTTAATGATAAAAAGTTAAATTTCGAAAAAATTATTTACATCTCATAAATTTAGGTATAAAAAAAGAGACAGAGTTCATTTCTAATGAAAATTCTGTCTCAATTCAGCAAGAACCTCTTTAAATGTTAAATCAATAATAATGTTACTTAATTTTACAAACTTTAATTTGAATAATTCTTCATGAAGAATAAAAGAGATTGTAATTCAATACCTAAGTCAATATGATGAACTTGTACATCGTTCGGCGCCTCAACTCTAGCTGGTGTGAAGTTAAGTATCCCTTTTACATTAGCTTTAACCAACTTGTCAGTTACACGTTGCGCTGCCTCTTCAGGTGTAGTGAGTATCACTACATTAATATTTTCTGACTCTAAGACTTTCTTTAAATCATCTGCATGATGAACTGTAACGTCCCCAATTTGTTTTCCAATAATTTCTTTATCCACATCAAAAGCTTCAGTAATAGTCATTTCGTCGTGTATTGAAAAATTATAAGTTAAAAGTGCTCTTCCTAAGTTACCTACACCAATTAAGCCAATATTAAGATTATCGCTATCACTAAGTTCAGATTTAAAGAATTCTAATAGACTATCTATATTATAGCCATAGCCTTTCTTACCTAACTCACCAAAATAAGAAAAATCTCGTCTGATAGTTGCTGATTCTATACTTAATGCTTCGCTGATAGTTTTCGAATTAACCCGATCAATTCCTTTAGATTTTAAAGTATTTGCGAATCTATAATATAAAGGTAATCTTTTTAAGGTTGCACGAGGAATTTTAGCTTTATTTTGAGCCATTTCAGATGTCCTCCTCTTGTTTGAATTTTATCATTTATGTATTCAAACTAATTTGAGTGCAATTAGTCATTACTGTGAAAACTACGTTATGCCTATAATGAATACTGAAATATTATACCGTAATGTATTTTAAAAATAAATAACTTAGTTTCATGAAAATGTGTTATACGATAGAATAAAGAGTAATATATAATACTTATTTGAGTAAAGAATCATACAAATAGAAAGGTGAAACCTGAATGATACTCTTGCAATTAAATGATATTTCGAAATCATTCGATGGTGATGATATTTTTACAAATGTTGATTTCGAAGTTAAAACTGGTGAACGTATTGGTGTAGTTGGTAGAAATGGCGCTGGCAAATCTACTTTAATGAAGATTATAGCAGGCGTTGAAGATTATGATAGTGGTCATATTTCAAAAATTAAAAATTTACGTATGGGCTATCTTACACAACAAATGACGCTCGATTCATCGGCATCCGTCTTTGAAGAAATGTCTAAACCCTTCGAACATCTTAAGCGTATGGAAAACTTAATTAAAGAAGAAACTGATTGGTTAGCATTGCACGCAAATGATTATGATACTGATGATTATAAACATCATATGGAACGTTATGAATCTTTATCCAATCAATTTGAACAACTTGAAGGTTATCAATATGAAAGTAAAATTAAGACTGTCCTACATGGCCTGAATTTTAAAGAAGAAGAATTTGATAAATCAATTAATGACTTTAGTGGTGGTCAAAAAACGCGTTTATCACTTGCTCAAATGTTGTTAAGTGAACCTGACCTACTATTATTAGACGAACCGACCAACCATTTAGACTTAGAAACAACCAAATGGTTAGAAGATTATTTAAAATACTTCAAAGGCGCCATAGTTATAATCAGTCATGATCGTTATTTCCTTGATAAAATTGTCACACAAATATATGATGTGGCTCTTGGAGATGTTAAACGTTATGTAGGTAACTATGAGCAATTTATAATCCAACGTGATAAATACTATGAAAGTCGTATGCAAGAGTACGAGAGACAACAAGCGGAAATCAAACGTTTAGAAACCTTCGTTGAGAAAAATATTACTCGTGCATCAACAAGTGGTATGGCTAAAAGTCGTCGCAAGACATTAGAAAAAATGGAACGCATTGATAAACCAATGCTAGATGCTAGAAGTGCAAATATTCAATTTGGTTTTGAACGTAATACTGGTAATGACGTGATGCATATTCGCAATCTAGAAATTGGTTATGAAACTCCTATTACACAACCAATTAATATTGAAGTTAATAAGGGCGATCATATTGCTATTATCGGTCCAAATGGTGTAGGAAAAACGACACTCATTAAAACAATCGCAAATCGTCAAAATAAACTTGGCGGCGAAATTACATTTGGTGCTAATTTACAAATCGGATATTATGACCAAAAACAGGCAGAATTCAAATCCAATAAGACAATCCTAGATTATGTTTGGGATCAATACCCTACAATGAACGAAAAAGATATACGTGCAGTGCTTGGACGTTTCTTATTTGTTCAAGACGACGTTAAAAAGATTATTAATGATTTATCTGGAGGGGAAAAAGCACGATTACAATTAGCACTCCTCATGTTGCAACGAGATAATGTCTTAATTTTAGATGAACCGACCAACCATTTAGATATCGATTCTAAGGAGATGCTTGAACAAGCCTTACAACACTTTGAAGGTACAATATTATTCGTTTCTCATGATCGTTATTTTATTAATCAATTAGCTAATAAAGTATTTGATTTAAACACACATGGTGGAGAAATCTATTTAGGCGACTATCAATACTATATTGAGAAGACAGAAGAAAAAGCAGCACTTGAAGCTTTTGAAAATGATCGAAATCCAATAAAGATTGAATCACCCCTAACAGATAACAATCAGTCCACAAATACTTATCATACACAAAAACAACAACGCAGAGAGCAACGCAAATTAGAACGTCAAATTGAAGATTGTGAAGTAAAGATAGAAGAATTAGAAACCTCAATTTCTGAAATAGATGAACTGTTAACCCTACCTGAAGTATTTAATAATCCTGAAAAAGCGGCTACGCTTGCTCAACAAAAAGAAGAAACCGAACAAAAATTAGAACAAACAATGATCGAATGGGAAGAATTACAAGAAAAGTTATCTTAAACTCCCCTTTTATTTATAACCAGAAAAAGTCTCAAAACTTTTTCTGGTTATTTTACAATTTTTAACGCACAAAGTTATAAACATTTAAAATACTGTATTATCAACTATCCACAAAGTTATTCGACTTATCCACAGATTCATAACTACAACTTTACAATTTTTTTACACAAATTTTATTCTATATCCACAATATTAAAAACCACTTATCAACAATTTATACACAGAATGTTGATAAGTACACACGTTCCCTATTGACTAGCTTTCATTTTCATTTTTTCCATAAAAAAACGTTAAGCTAACTTATCTCTAATTCGTTAACTTAACGCCACATGGTCACTTTAATTAAATTGTCTCTTCTTCAATATCCATATTATTTTGACCATTTAAATCTAAACCAGCAGCTACACCAGCTTTATAATAATAGTAGCCTGCCGCGCCAATCATTGCAGCATTATCGGTACATAATTGCGGACTAGGAATAGATAATTGAATATGATTTTCTTCACATAATGTTTTAAGTCTACTACGTAAGCCTTTGTTGCTTGCAACACCACCAGCTATGATTAAACGTTTCACATCATATTCTTTACATGCATTCATTGCTTTAGTGCTTAATACATCTACAACACTATTTTGAAAACTTGCAGCCACATTGGCTTTATTAATTTTTTCATTTTTTTGCTTTTGATTATGCAATTTATTAATTACAGCACTTTTTAAACCACTAAAACTAAAATCATAACTGTCTTTCTCTAACCACACTCTTGGAAAATGATACGTGTCTTGGCCTTGCGCAGCAAGTTTATCGATTTCAGGACCACCCGGATAAGGTAAATCGATTGTTCTAGCAACTTTGTCATAAGCCTCGCCTACAGCATCATCTCTTGTTTCACCTATAACTTCAAAATTCAAATGTGATTTCATATATACCAGTTCAGTGTGACCTCCTGACACGATAAGTGCCATAAGAGGAAATGTTAATGGTTCTTCTAAATGATTCGCATATATATGTCCTGCGATATGATGTACAGGTATTAAAGGTTTGTCATAGGCAAATGCTAAAGCTTTGGCTGCATTTATGCCTATTAATAGCGCCCCGATAAGACCTGGACCTTGAGTCACGGCAACTGCATCAATATCTTCCATAGTCACATTCGCAGTTTCTAGTGATTCTTCTATCGTCACTGTCATACCTTCAACATGATGTCTACTCGCGACTTCTGGTACCACGCCACCAAAACGTTTATGACTCTCTATTTGACTTAAAACGGTGTTAGATAAAATAGTATTGCCATTTTCTATTACACTAACACTCGTTTCATCACAACTTGTTTCTACTGCTAAGATTAGCGTTTTGTTATTCATTTAAATTCACCCACATGACTAGTGCATCCTCGCCCTCTCCATAATAATTTTTTCGTTTTCCACCAAATTGAAATCCTAAATTCGTATAAACATGCTGTGCAATATAGTTATCAATTCTTACCTCTAAACTCATCACTTCACATGTATGACGTGCAAAATCCATCACATATTTAAGTAATAACTGACCTAATCGGTAGCCTCTGTATTCTTTTCGAATTGCTACAGTGGTAATTTGTGCTTGGTCTATCACAATCCATGTGCCTAAATATCCGACAATTTCATTTTCGAAAATAATAACAAAATACTTTGCAAAATTATTCTCATTCAATTCATGATAAAAAGCATCAATTGTCCATGAACTATCATTAAAACTCTCACGTTCAATATCAAATACACTTGGGACATCATCAACTTGCATTGCTCTTATAGTTAATTGTGCTGCTGTTGGTTTAACCAATTGCGTTCCGCCTCTGATAATTTAATATAATTTGGGATAAACGTATGAATATCTTCGCTTTGTGTCATAAGCTTTTTCATTACGGATGCTTTAGGTAGATTTCCTATAACTTCCCCACCTAATTTATCCGATAATTTTTCAGCATCTTGACCAATGAAGATATAAGATTGATTTAATTGAGTTAATTTAGCTTGTAATTCATTAATTGGTAAATATTGATCTTTTAAAACTGTTGTCAATTCACCATTATTATATTGATAAACACCTGTATATACCGCTTCTCTTCGAGCATCAAAAATAGGTACTAACAATCTTTCATCTGTTTTATCAATTGTAGCCGCTAAAGCTTCTAAAGATGATACGCCATACAAATCTGTTTTTAATGCATAAGCTAAGGTTTTAGCAGTTGTGACACCTATTCTTACACCCGTATATGATCCCGGTCCTTTAGCTACAACGATACTATTTAAATCACGTTTATCAATAGCAGTTTGCTCGAATAATCTCTTAATTGCAGGCATTAGTTGACTTGAATGATCTTTTTTATTTTCTGTCGTTTCTTCAGTTAATACTACATCGTCATTCATTAATGCAATTGACATGGGTTGGTTCGATGTATCAATCAGTAATAAATTCACGTATAACTTCCTCCTTAACTATTTCATAATGTGTCCCTTTAGCATGCAATTCAATTAATCTCTCATCTTCATCAACAGTTTGTATATTAATAATTAATTGTTCTGTCGGTAATAAATCTTGAATAAATTGACTCCATTCAATAACAGTTACAGCTTCATCTTCAAAATATTCGTCGAATCCAAGGTCTTCTTCAGCATCTTCTAAACGATAACAATCCATGTGATGCAATCTTATATGAGTTCCCTTGTATGACTTAATAATATTAAATGTCGGAGAGTTAATATTACGTTTAACTCCGAGATACTTTCCAATAAATTGAGTTAGCGTTGTTTTACCTGCTCCTAAATCACCATTTAATAAAATTAAATCTCCCGACTGTAAATGACGAACTAATATGTCAGCAAATCGATTTAAGTCATTTAAATTTTTTATACTTATCATTAGTCCTGTACGCTCCTAAAAATAATATCGTCGTTACATGTATAACCGCAATGTTCCTCGAATAAATACATTTTAATTTTATCAGTAATTTCCTATAAATAAACTTGGTTAAATTTAATTTTCAACTTAATAATTATATCAAATTTCAAGTATGATTTCCCTTCTTTGATTCTATTTATGTTATTCGAAAATTATTAGAAAATTCTAAAAATAGTGTTGACTTAGCAAAAGGGTTATAGTAAATTAAGTTTATCGAATTTTTAAACTATTCTAATTATTTAAATAACTACCATTCAAGAAAGGAGTATAATCAAATGACTAAATTCGCATATGAAACAACAACGGCAACTCACAATTTAATTATTTTATTATACTCACAAGGGCTGGAACTTTAGTATTAAATCATACTAAACGTTTAAGTCCTATTTCTACTTGAATGGGACTTATAGACGTCCCAATCACAAATTGGGACGTCTTTTTGTTTGTCTAACTTAATGAATTTACGGGGGAATTTGTAATGAGAAGTGACATGATAAAAAAAGGTGACCATCAAGCACCTGCAAGAAGTCTTTTACACGCCACGGGCGCACTTAAAAATCCTACAGATATGAACAAGCCATTTGTGGCTATTTGTAATTCATATATCGATATTGTTCCTGGACACGTGCACTTAAGAGAATTAGCTGATATCGCAAAAGAAGCTATTCGTGAAGCCGGTGCTATTCCTTTTGAATTTAATACAATTGGTGTCGATGATGGTATTGCAATGGGACATATTGGAATGCGTTATTCACTTCCGTCTCGTGAAATTATTGCAGATGCAGCTGAAACTGTCATTAACGCACACTGGTTTGATGGTGTATTTTATATCCCAAACTGTGACAAAATTACGCCTGGAATGCTTTTAGCAGCTGTAAGAACAAATGTACCTGCTATATTTTGTTCAGGTGGACCTATGAAAGCTGGCTTATCTGCTCAAGGCAAAGCCTTAACATTATCTTCCATGTTCGAAGCAGTTGGTGCTTTCAAAGAAGGTTCTATTTCAAAAGAAGAATTTTTAGATATGGAGCAAAATGCATGTCCAACTTGCGGTTCTTGTGCAGGTATGTTTACTGCAAATTCAATGAACTGCTTAATGGAAGTTTTAGGTCTTGCCCTTCCGTATAATGGCACAGCTTTAGCGGTTAGTGAACAACGTCGAGAAATGATTCGTGAAGCTGCATTTAAATTAGTAGAAAATATCAAAAAAGATATTAAGCCTAGAGACATTGTTACGCGTGAAGCAATAGATGATGCTTTCGCTCTTGATATGGCTATGGGTGGTTCAACTAATACAGTATTACATACTTTAGCTATTGCTAATGAAGCCGGAATCGATTATGACTTAGAACGAATTAATGAAATCGCTAAAAAAACACCCTATTTATCGAAAATTGCACCTAGTTCTTCTTATTCGATGCATGATGTTCATGAAGCAGGTGGTTGTCCTGCAATTATCAATGAGCTAATGAAAAAAGAAGGTACATTACATCCAGATAGACTAACAGTTACCGGTAAAACATTACGAGAAAATAATGAAGGAAAAGAAATTCAAAATACCGCAGTTATTCACCCTTTAGATTCTCCATACGATAAAGAAGGAGGATTATCAATTTTATTTGGTAATTTAGCTCCTAATGGCGCAGTTATTAAAGTTGGTGGCGTTGATCCTTCGATTAAAACATTTACTGGTAAAGCAATTTGTTTTGATTCACATGATGATGCAGTTGCAGCAATTGATAATAAAACTGTACGTGAGGGTCATGTTGTAGTCATTAGATACGAAGGACCTAAGGGAGGACCAGGTATGCCAGAAATGTTAGCCCCTACTTCATCAATTGTGGGGCGTGGTTTAGGTAAAGATGTAGCATTAATTACTGATGGTCGATTTTCAGGTGCTACAAGAGGTATTGCCGTCGGACATATCTCGCCTGAAGCAGCATCTGGTGGTCCTATTGGATTAATCAGAGATGGAGATGAAATTACGATCGATTTAAACAAGCGTACATTAGATGTTCATCAAACCCAAGAAGAATTAGCTAGACGTAAACAAGATTTACAACCTTTCAAAGCCAAAGTTAAATCAGGTTACTTAGCAAGATATACCGCGTTAGTTACAAGCGCAAATACTGGTGGTATTATGCAAGTTCCAGAGAATCTTATCTAACAAGAGGAGTGATTTCAATGTCAAATACTAAGGAAAGTAATGTGCAAAATCCCCATCGAAATACAGTTAACATTCAAGATATTAAAGTAGAAACTTCACAATATACTAATCATGATGAGGTTAGTGTTTTGAGAACTGGATCAGAACTGTTAGTTAAAGCTTTATTACATGAAGATGTTGATTTTATATTCGGTTATCCAGGTGGTGCCGTATTACCACTTTACGATACATTTTACGACGGTAAAATTAAGCATATTTTAGCTAGACATGAACAAGGCGCTACACATGCTGCTGAAGGTTATGCACGTGTTTCCGGTAAAACAGGTGTAGTCGTGGTTACTAGTGGTCCGGGCGCTACAAATGCCATTACTGGTATCACAGATGCATATAGTGATTCATTACCTTTAGTCGTCTTTACCGGTCAAGTTGCTACCCCTGGTATAGGTAAAGATGCGTTTCAAGAAGCGGATTTGCTATCGATGACTACACCAATCACTAAAGCTAATTATCAAATTAAGCATGTGGACGACATTCCTAGAGTCATTCATGAAGCATTTTATATCGCTAATACAGGACGTAAAGGACCAGTTGTGATTGATTTTCCTAAAGATATGGGAATCCTATCTACATCTGCACCCCTAGAAAATGAAGTTCATTTACCTGCTTATCAAGTGTCAGAAGAACCTGATCATAGCACAATTGAACGCTTATCAAATTATTTAAAAGATGCCAAAAAGCCACTCATTCTTGCTGGTGCTGGTATCAATCATTCTAAGTCAAATGCATTATTGACTGAATTTGTAACTAAACATCAAATTCCAGTTGTAACTACCTTACTAGGTTTAGGTGCGATTCCATATGAAAATCCCCTTTTCTTAGGTATGGGTGGTATGCATGGCTCATATGCAAGTAATATGGCTATCATGGAATGCGATTTACTCATTAATTTAGGTAGTCGCTTTGATGACAGACTTGCAAGTAATCCAAATGAATTTGCACCTAATGCTACGATTGTACACGTCGATATTGATGAATCTGAAATTAATAAAGTTATTTCAACAGATTTAGGCATAGTTGCTGATTGTAAAAAAGTTCTCGAAGCGTTGTCGCAGGCATTTTCAAGTGATGTGTCATTTGAAAAATGGGTCAATCATTGTTTAGAAAATAAAGCAAAACATCCTTTCAAATATAATGAATCAGACGGCGTGTTCTGTAGACCTCAGGAAACCATTGCGTATATTGGCAAGATTACACATGGTGATGCTATTGTAACGACTGATGTTGGTCAACATCAGATGTGGGCTGCTCAATTCTATCCATTCAAAGATCATGGTCAATGGGTTACAAGTGGTGGTTTAGGTACAATGGGCTTTGGTATTCCATCAGCAATTGGTGCGCAACTCGCAGCACCCGATAAAACAGTCATTTGTTTCGTAGGTGACGGTGGTTTCCAAATGACTAACCAAGAAATGGCACTTCTACCTGAATATAATTTAAATGTAAAGATTGTTTTAATTAATAATGGAACGTTAGGTATGGTTAAACAATGGCAAGATAAGTTCTTTAATCATCGATTCTCACATTCAGTATTTAATGATCAACCTAATTTCATGAAAATGGCTGAAGCATATGGAGTTCGTGGTTTCTTAATTGATTCACCAAGTAAATTAACACAAACCTTAGATGAGGCATTTGCATATGAAGGACCTGCTTTAATTGAAGTAAGAATCTCACCTACTGAACCAGTAAATCCTATGATTCCAAGTGGTAAAGCTAACCATGAAATGGAGGGATTAGAATGAAACGCACCATACATTTAAAAGTAACTGATCAAGTAAGTACCTTAAATCGTATAACAAGTGCATTTGTCCGATTGCAATACAATATTAATGAATTAACAGTAAAACCTTCAACTGAAAATGGTATTTCAGATATGGTAATTACAGCAAATATTGAAAGTGACGACATTTTAAAAATATTGATTGCTAAATTAAGAAAACAAATTAGTGTTATTGAAATCAATGAAGTAACTAAGTCAGAACAATAAAATTCATTTGAATTGATGCGCTAGTTTTAAAAAATATTAAATATGGAAGGACTATCATCATCTTTTATAGATTACATATATATCTATAATTATCGGAATATTCAAAATATTTAATAGTTAAACAAATTGGAGGAAAGTATTATGACAAAAGTTTATTATGATCAATCTGTTGAAAAAGACGCATTACAAGGTAAAAAAATCGCAATCGTGGGTTATGGATCTCAAGGACATGCTCACGCTCAAAACTTAAAAGATAACGGATATGACGTGATTGTTGGTATTCGTCCAGGTAGTTCATTTGATAAAGCTAAAGAAGATGGCTTTGATGTTTATCCTGTTGCAGAAGCAGTAAAACAAGCTGATGTTGTAATGGTGTTATTACCTGATGAAATTCAAGGTAACGTTTATAAAAATGAGATTGAACCTAATTTAGAAGCTGGTAATGCACTAGCTTTTGCACATGGTTTTAATATTCACTTTGGAGTCATCCAACCCCCTGCTAATGTTGATGTCTTCCTTGTTGCACCTAAAGGTCCAGGTCACTTAGTTAGACGTACTTTTGTGGAAGGTACAGCTGTTCCAGCATTATTTGGTGTTCAACAAGACGCTACTGGAAATGCGCGCGATATTGCACTTAGCTATGCAAAAGGTATTGGCGCAACTCGTGCAGGTGTTATTGAAACAACATTCAAAGAAGAAACTGAAACAGATTTATTTGGTGAACAAGCAGTGCTTTGTGGTGGTATCCATAAATTAATTCAAAGTGGTTTTGAGACATTAGTTGAAGCTGGTTATCAAAAAGAACTTGCTTACTTTGAAGTGTTACATGAAATGAAATTAATCGTTGACCTTATGTATGAAGGCGGTATGGAAAACGTTCGATATTCAATTTCAAACACTGCAGAATACGGCGATTATGTATCAGGACCAAGAGTAATCACTCCTGATGTTAAGGACAATATGAAAGCAGTTTTAGAAGATATCCAAAATGGCAACTTTGCGAATAGTTTCGTTAAAGATAATGAGAATGGTTTCAAAGAATTTTATAAATTACGTGAACAACAACACGGACATGAAATTGAAGCAGTTGGCCGTGAATTAAGAAAAATGATGCCATTTATTAAATCTAAAAGTATTCAAAAATAAGTCATAAGGAGTTGTTAACAATGCAGAGCCATATTCAAATATTTGATACAACGTTAAGAGATGGCGAACAAACACCTGGTGTTAATTTTTCATTTGATGAACGTTTGAAAATAGCTAAACAACTTGAAAAATGGGGAGTCGATGTACTTGAAGCTGGCTTCCCTGCCTCAAGTATTGGTAGCTTTAAGTCCGTAGAAGCTATTTCTAAAGCTCTATCTAACACAGCTGTATGTGGTTTAGCTCGATGTAAAAAATCAGATATAGATGCAGTCTATGAAGCTACTAAAGAAGCCGCTAAACCAATTATACATGTTTTCATAGCAACATCCCCTATTCATTTGAAACATAAGTTAAAAATGACCCAAGCTCAAGTTTTAGAAGCTATAAAAGAACATGTGAGTTATGCAAAACAGTTTTTTGAGGTTGTTCAATTTTCCCCTGAAGATGCATCAAGAACAGATATAGATTACTTAGTTCAATGTGTTCAAACTGCTGTTGACGCAGGGGCAAGGATTATTAACATTCCTGATACTGTCGGCTATAGCTATCCGAATGAATATGGCCAAATTTTCAAATCCTTATTAGAGAATGTCAAATCCGATGATGAAATCATTTATAGTGCACATTGTCATGATGATTTAGGTATGGCCGTTGCAAACAGTCTTGCAGCTATTGAAAATGGTGCTAAACGAATTGAAGGAACAGTTAATGGCATTGGCGAACGTGCTGGTAACACAGCTTTAGAAGAAATTGCATTAGCGTTATATGTAAGACGTGATCATTATGGTATTGAGACACGCTTAAATCTTACAGAAACCAAAAATACTTCTGATATTATTGCGCGTTTTGCCGGTATCAGAGTCCCTAGAAACAAAGCAATTGTAGGACAAAATGCCTTTAGTCATGAGTCAGGTATACATCAAGATGGTGTTCTTAAAAATCCTGAAACCTATGAAATTATGACACCTCAACTAGTAGGTATCGGTAAAAATGAATTACCTTTAGGAAAACTTTCTGGCAAACATGCCTTTGCAGAGAAATTAAAAGTATTAGGTTATGACATAAAATCAGAAGAACAAGTTGAATTATTCAAGCAATTTAAAGCTATTGCAGATAAGAAAAAGTCAGTAACTGATCGCGATATACATGCACTTATTCAAGGTTCAGAACATGAGCAAAATGCAATTTATCAAGTCGATAAATTACAACTTCAATATGTGTCTAATGGTTTACAGAGTGCTGTTGTTGTTATTAAAGATAATGAAGGACATTATTATCAAGATTCAAGTATTGGCACTGGTTCTATTGTAGCAATCTATAATGCTGTTGATCGCATTTTCAAAAAAGAAAGCGACCTTATCGATTATCGTATTGATTCTGTAACTGAAGGTATTGATGCTCAAGCTGAAGTACATGTAGAACTGATAATTGAAGGACAAACCGTAAATGGTATTGGTATTGATCACGATATACTACAAGCTTCATGCAAAGCTTATGTTGAAGCGCATGCTAAATACGTGAGTAATTCGCATATGAAAGAAGGTATGAAAGCATGACATACAACATTGTAGCATTACCAGGTGATGGCATCGGACCTGAAATACTTAGTGGCAGTCTTGAACTATTGGAGCTTATTAGTAAAAAATTTAACTTCACTTATACTTTATCTACATTTGATTTTGGCGGTGCTGCAATTGATTCAAGAGGTTGTCCGCTTCCAGAAGAAACATTAAATGCTTGTAAGCAATCCGATGCTATCTTATTAGGTGCAGTTGGAGGCCCTAAATGGACTGATCCCAATAATCGTCCTGAACAAGGTTTATTAGCACTACGTAAACATTTAGGATTATTTGCTAATATACGCCCTACTAAAGTGACTGAAGGTACTAGTCATTTCTCTCCTTTAAAAGAAGAACGTGTAGCAGGTACCGATTTAATCATTGTTAGAGAATTAACGAGTGGTATCTATTTTGGTGAACCTAGAAATATCAATGAAAACGCAGCATTGGATTCATTAACTTACACAAAAGATGAAATTAAACGTATAGCCCAAGTCGCTTTTAAATTAGCTTCTGAAAGAAAGAATAAATTAACTTCAGTTGATAAAGAAAATGTACTTGCCTCAAGTAAACTATGGAGACAAACGATTAATGAAGTAAGTAAAGACTATCCAGACGTAGAAGTTGAACATTTACTCGTAGACGCTTGTAGCATGCATTTGATAACGCGTCCATCCGATTTTGATGTCATTGTAACTGAAAATTTATTTGGAGATATTTTAAGTGATGAAGCATCAGTCATTCCAGGATCACTAGGTCTTTCTCCTTCAGCAAGTTTTAGTTTAAGTGGCCCTAGATTATACGAACCAATTCACGGTTCGGCTCCTGACATAGCTAATCAAAATGTTGCTAATCCATTTGGTATGGTTCTATCTGTCGTAATGTGTTTACGCGAAAGTTTACATCAAGACAAAGCAGCTACTGAACTTGAACATGATGTCTATCAATTAATTAAAGAAGGTAAAACCACAATTGATTTAGGTGGTAAGTATAAAACAACTGATATATTCAATTTATTGAAAGCAAAATATCAATAAGGGAGGCGTTAGTATATGGGACAAACATTGTTTGACAAAGTTTGGAATAAGCATGTTTTAGCAGGTAAAGAAGGTGAACCCCAATTATTATATATAGTTTTACACTTGATTCACGAAGTTACTTCACCTCAAGCATTTGAAGGTCTTAGACTTCAAAATCGTAAATTGAGACGCCCTGATTTAACATTCGCCACATTAGACCATAACGTTCCAACCATTGATATTTTTAATATTAAAGATGAAATTGCTAATAAACAAATTACTACACTTCAAAGAAATGCTAAAGATTTTAATGTTCACATTTTTGATATGGGGTCTGATGAACAAGGCATTGTTCACATGGTTGGACCAGAAACAGGGCTTACGCAACCGGGAAAAACAATCGTCTGTGGTGATTCTCATACAGCTACTCATGGTGCCTTCGGTGCAATCGCGTTTGGTATTGGAACTAGTGAGGTAGAACATGTATTTGCTACACAAACATTATGGCAAACTAAACCCAAAAATTTAAAAATTGATATTAATGGTCAATTGCCTACAGGTGTATACGCAAAGGATATTATCTTGTACCTCATTAGTAAATATGGTGTCGACTTTGGAACAGGATATGCTTTGGAATTTACTGGTGAAACCATAAAATCTTTATCCATGGAAGCAAGAATGACGATTTGCAATATGGCTATTGAAGGTGGCGCTAAATATGGATTAATTCAACCTGATGATATTACATTTAACTATGTTAAAGGTAGACCTTATGCTCAAAACTTTAATCGTTCAATTGAAGAATGGCATGAACTTTATTCTGATGATGATGCCTATTTTGATAAAGTAATTGAATTAGATGTTTCTCATTTAGAGCCTCAAGTCACTTGGGGTACAAATCCCGAAATGGGCGTAGGCTTTGATACACCTTTTCCTGAAATAAAAAATATTAATGATGAACGTGCATATAAATATATGGGGCTATCACCCGGTCAAAAAGCAGAAGATATTGATTTAGGTTATGTCTTTTTAGGTTCATGTACTAATGCACGATTATCAGACTTAATTGAAGCAAGTAAAATCGTAAAAGGAAATCACGTTCACCCTAAAATAACAGCAATTGTTGTTCCTGGATCACGAACTGTCAAAAAAGAAGCTGAAGCGATTGGCTTAGATACGATATTCAAAGAAGCGGGATTTGAATGGAGAGAACCAGGTTGCTCAATGTGTTTAGGTATGAATCCTGATCAAGTTCCTGAAGGCGTACATTGTGCTTCTACAAGTAATCGTAACTTTGAAGGTAGACAAGGCAAAGGTGCAAGAACACATCTCGTTTCCCCTGCTATGGCTGCTGCAGCTGCTATTAATGGAAAATTTGTAGACGTCAGAAAGGTGGTTGTATAACAATGGATATTAAACCAATTACGACATACACCGGTAAAATTGTCCCTTTATTCAATGACAATATTGATACTGATCAAATTATTCCTAAGGCACATTTGAAACGTATAACTAAAAGTGGTTTCGGTCCTTTTGCTTTTGATGAATGGCGATATCTACCAGATGGTTCAGATAACCCAGAATTTAATCCAAACAAACCTGAATATGCAGGTGCTTCCATATTAATAACAGGCGATAATTTCGGATGTGGGTCTAGTCGTGAACATGCAGCATGGGCATTAAAAGATTACGGTTTTAATATTATTATTGCTGGCGGATTTAGTGATATCTTCTATATGAATTGTACAAAAAATGGTATGTTACCCATCGTTCTTGATGAAAAAACACGACAATATTTAGCTACACAAGAAGAAATTACAATTGATTTACCGAATCAAAAAGTGATTACTAAAGAACATTCATTTAATTTCAAAATTGATGATACATGGAAAAATAAACTCGTAAATGGATTAGATGATATTGCAATTACACTGCAATATGAAGACTTAATAGAACAATATGAAAAACAATATAAGGGTTGATATTTTATGACAGTTAAGACGACTATAAACGCTAAAGATATAGACGAAGCTTATTTACGGATTAAAGATATTGTTAAAAAAACACCATTACAATATGACCACTATCTTTCTCAAAAATATGACTGTAAAGTTTATTTGAAAAGAGAAGATTTACAATGGGTTCGATCTTTTAAATTACGTGGTGCTTATAATGCCATTTCAATTTTAGATGAGGTAACTAAAGAAAAAGGTATTACATGTGCAAGTGCTGGCAACCATGCTCAAGGAGTAGCTTATACTGCTAAAGCGCTAGATTTAAAAGCAATAATCTTTATGCCGGTAACAACGCCTCAACAAAAAGTCAATCAGGTAAAATTCTTTGGTGGTAATAATGTAGAAATTAAGTTAACTGGAGATACATTTGATGATTGCTTAAAAGAAGCATTATTATTTACTAAAGAAAAAGACATGGCATTTATTGATCCATTTAATAATACTGATACTATTGCTGGTCAAGGAACGCTTGCTAAGGAGATCATAACGCAATCTAAGGAAGATAATATTTCATTTGATTATCTATTTGCAGCTATTGGTGGCGGTGGTCTCATTTCAGGTATCAGCACTTATATGGATGAATATAGCCCGCAAACACAAATTATCGGTGTTGAACCTGCTGGTGCAAGTAGCATGTATGAATCTGTAATTGTTCAAAATAAAGTCGTCACTCTAGACCATATTGACAAGTTTGTTGATGGCGCATCAGTAGCACGTGTAGGTGATATTACTTTTGATATTGCTAAACAACATGTTGATGATTATATTCAAATTGATGAAGGCGCTGTTTGTTCAACCATTTTAGATATGTACTCCAAACAAGCTATTGTCGCTGAGCCTGCTGGCGCGTTAAGTGTTGCTGCTTTAGATTTTTATAGCAATCAAATTAAAGGAAAAACAGTGGTATGTGTCGTTAGTGGTGGCAATAATGATATTAATCGTATGAAAGAAATAGAAGAACGTTCTCTTTTATATGAGGAAATGAAACACTATTTTATCCTTAATTTTCCACAACGACCAGGAGCCTTAAAAGAATTCGTAAACGAAGTACTCGGTCCACAAGATGATATTACTAAATTTGAATACTTAAAGAAAACTTCTCAAAATACAGGTACTGTTATCATAGGTATTCAATTAAAAAATCATAATGATCTAGCTCAATTAAAAAATAATGTTCATGACTTTGACCCATCTAATATCTATATAAATGAAAATAAAATGTTATATTCACTTTTAATTTAAACGTTTCAATGATTTTAAACTCTACTTTCGTTTTTTTGATGAAAGTAGAGTTTAATTTTTAATTATTTAAACGACTATTTAGTAATTTATTATTAACGAAAGAAAACTTAAAATATTTATATTCTTTTTTAGTCTCACTAAACTCGCTTCGTTATTTTCTTAATTCATTAGCTTCAAACGCTTTCTCTTCGCAAAGCCAAATAGACATTTTCAACTATTCTCCGAAGTTTATATTGTTTTTGCTGAATTTGTTGCTTTTCTCGCCTACGGCGCTTATTTTCAGACATAAAAAAAGAGACCTTACGGTCTCAATATCGGCTCATCGCATCCATACGATTTGTTTGCCTGGCAACGTCCTACTCTAGCGGAACGTTAGTCTCCTACCCATCGGCGCTAAGGACCTTCCTTTGCTTTGAGTCAACCGTTCGCATCTTGCTTCATTTTCAAAAATACCTTGCTCATTTAGCCCCACTAAACTCGCTTCGTTATTTTCTTAATTCATTAGCTTCAAACGCTTTCTCTTCGCAAAGCTTAATAGACACTTTCAATTTCTCTTCGAAGATTATATTGTTTTTGCTGAATTTGTTGCTTTTCTCGCCTACGGCGCTTATTTTCAGACATAAAAAAAGAGACCTTACGGTCTCAATATCGGCTCATCGCATCCATACGATTTGTTTGCCTGGCAACGTCCTACTCTAGCGGAACGTTAGTCTCCTACCTTCGGCGCTAAGGACCTTCCTTTGCTTTGAGTCAACCGTTCGCATCTTGCTTCATTTTCAAAAATACCTTGCTCATTTAGCCCCACTAAACTCGCTTCGTTATTTTCTTAATTCATTAGCTTCAAACGCTTTCTCTTCGCAAAGCTTAATAGACACTTTCAATTTCTCTTCGAAGATTATATTGTTTTTGCTGAATTTGTTGCTTTTCTCGCCTACGGCGCTTATTTTCAGACATAAAAAAAGAGACCTTACGGTCTCAATATCGGCTCATCGCATCCATACGATTTGTTTGCCTGGCAACGTCCTACTCTAGCGGAACGTTAGTCCAACTACCATCGGCGCTAAGGAGCTTAACTTCTGTGTTCGGCATGGGAACAGGTGTGACCTCCTTGCCATTGTCACCAGACAAGAGAATGATTATACATTCAAAACTAGATAGTAAGTAAACGATTTTGCTTCGCAAAACGTTGAAATAAATTGATTAAGTCTTCGATCGATTAGTATTCGTCAGCTCCACGTGTCACCACGCTTCCACCTCGAACCTATTAACCTCATCATCTTTGAGGGATCTTATAACCGAAGTTGGGAAATCTCATCTTGAGGGGGGCTTCATGCTTAGATGCTTTCAGCACTTATCCCGTCCATACATAGCTACCCAGCTATGCCGTTGGCACGACAACTGGTACACCAGAGGTATGTCCATCCCGGTCCTCTCGTACTAAGGACAGCTCCTCTCAAATTTCCTACGCCCACGACGGATAGGGACCGAACTGTCTCACGACGTTCTGAACCCAGCTCGCGTACCGCTTTAATGGGCGAACAGCCCAACCCTTGGGACCGACTACAGCCCCAGGATGCGATGAGCCGACATCGAGGTGCCAAACCTCCCCGTCGATGTGAACTCTTGGGGGAGATAAGCCTGTTATCCCCGGGGTAGCTTTTATCCGTTGAGCGATGGCCCTTCCATGCGGAACCACCGGATCACTAAGTCCGTCTTTCGACCCTGCTCGACTTGTAGGTCTCGCAGTCAAGCTCCCTTATGCCTTTACACTCTATGAATGATTTCCAACCATTCTGAGGGAACCTTTGAGCGCCTCCGTTACCTTTTAGGAGGCGACCGCCCCAGTCAAACTGCCCGCCTGACACTGTCTCCCACCACGATAAGTGGTGCGGGTTAGAAAGCCAACACAGCTAGGGTAGTATCCCACCAGCGCCTCCACGTAAGCTAGCGCTCACGTTTCAAAGGCTCCTACCTATCCTGTACAAGCTGTGCCGAATTTCAATATCAGGCTACAGTAAAGCTCCACGGGGTCTTTCCGTCCTGTCGCGGGTAACCTGCATCTTCACAGGTACTATGATTTCACCGAGTCTCTCGTTGAGACAGTGCCCAAATCGTTACGCCTTTCGTGCGGGTCGGAACTTACCCGACAAGGAATTTCGCTACCTTAGGACCGTTATAGTTACGGCCGCCGTTTACTGGGGCTTCGATTCGTAGCTTCGCAGAAGCTAACCACTCCTCTTAACCTTCCAGCACCGGGCAGGCGTCAGCCCCTATACATCACCTTACGGTTTAGCAGAGACCTGTGTTTTTGATAAACAGTCGCTTGGGCCTATTCACTGCGGCTCTTCTGGGCTTGCACCCTAAAGAGCACCCCTTCTCCCGAAGTTACGGGGTCATTTTGCCGAGTTCCTTAACGAGAGTTCGCTCGCTCACCTTAGAATTCTCGTCTTGACTACCTGTGTCGGTTTGCGGTACGGGCACCTATTATCTATCTAGAGGCTTTTCTTGGCAGTGTGAAATCAACGACTCGAGGAAACAATTTCCTCTCCCTATCACAGCTCAATCTTAAGAGTGCCGGATTTGCCTAACACTCAATCTCACTGCTTAGACGTGCACTCCAACAGCACGCTTCGCCTATCCTACTGCGTCCCCCCATCGATTAAAACGATGCTAGGTGGTACAGGAATATCAACCTGTTATCCATCGCCTACGCCTGTCGGCCTCAGCTTAGGACCCGACTAACCCAGAGCGGACGAGCCTTCCTCTGGAAACCTTAGTCAATCGGTGGACGGGATTCTCACCCGTCTTTCGCTACTCACACCGGCATTCTCACTTCTAAGCGCTCCACATGTCCTTGCGATCATGCTTCAACGCCCTTAGAACGCTCTCCTACCATTGTCCTACGGACAATCCACAGCTTCGGTAATATGTTTAGCCCCGGTACATTTTCGGCGCAGTGTCACTCGACTAGTGAGCTATTACGCACTCTTTAAATGATGGCTGCTTCTAAGCCAACATCCTAGTTGTCTGGGCAACGCCACATCCTTTTCCACTTAACATATATTTTGGGACCTTAGCTGGTGGTCTGGGCTGTTTCCCTTTCGAACACGGACCTTATCACCCATGTTCTGACTCCCAAGTTAAATTAATTGGCATTCGGAGTTTGTCTGAATTCGGTAACCCGAGAAGGGCCCCTCGTCCAAACAGTGCTCTACCTCCAATAATCATCACTTGAGGCTAGCCCTAAAGCTATTTCGGAGAGAACCAGCTATCTCCAGGTTCGATTGGAATTTCTCCGCTACCCACAGTTCATCCGCTCACTTTTCAACGTAAGTCGGTTCGGTCCTCCATTCAGTGTTACCTGAACTTCAACCTGACCATGGGTAGATCACCTGGTTTCGGGTCTACGACCAAATACTCAACGCCCTATTCAGACTCGCTTTCGCTACGGCTCCACATTTACTGTTTAACCTTGCATCAGATCGTAACTCGCCGGTTCATTCTACAAAAGGCACGCCATCACCCATTAACGGGCTCTGACTACTTGTAAGCACACGGTTTCAAGTTCTCTTTCACTCCCCTTCCGGGGTACTTTTCACCTTTCCCTCACGGTACTGGTTCACTATCGGTCACTAGAGAGTATTTAGCCTTAGGAGATGGTCCTCCCAGATTCCGACGGAATTTCACGTGCTCCGTCGTACTCAGGATCCACTCAAGAGAGAATATATTTTCAACTACAGGATTATTACCTTCTTTGATTCAACTTTCCAGATGATTCGTCTAACATATTCTTTTGTAACTCCGTATAGAGTGTCCTACAACCCCAATAAGCAAGCTTATTGGTTTGGGCTCTTCCCGTTTCGCTCGCCGCTACTCAGGGAATCGATTTTTCTTTCTCTTCCTCCGGGTACTAAGATGTTTCAGTTCTCCGGGTCTGCCTTCTGACAAGCTATGAATTCACTTGTCGATAACACGACATAACTCGTGCTGGGTTCCCCCATTCGGAAATCTCTGGATCAACGCTTACTTACAGCTACCCAAAGCATATCGTCGTTAGTAACGTCCTTCGTCGGCTTCTAGTGCCAAGGCATCCACCGTGCGCCCTTAATAACTTAATCTATGTTTCCACCATATTAGAACGTAGTTCTAATGTTAAGAAACCTGTTATTAATCTTGTGAGTGTTCTTTCGAACACTAGCGATTATATTTTATGAATTCAAGCTTTTTTAAAACTCTAATTCACTCGGTTTTGCTTGGTAAAATCTATTTTACTTACTTATCTAGTTTTCAATGTACAATCAATAAAATCAAAATCACAATAAGAAATTATATCAAAATACAATGTCTTATGCAATATTCATTTATTAAGTTGAATGCTTAAAATAAACATTCAAAACTGAATACAATATGTCACGTTATTCCTCATCTCTACGAGATGTTCCGAATATATCCTTAGAAAGGAGGTGATCCAGCCGCACCTTCCGATACGGCTACCTTGTTACGACTTCACCCCAATCATTTGTCCCACCTTCGACGGCTAGCTCCAAATGGTTACTCCACCGGCTTCGGGTGTTACAAACTCTCGTGGTGTGACGGGCGGTGTGTACAAGACCCGGGAACGTATTCACCGTAGCATGCTGATCTACGATTACTAGCGATTCCAGCTTCATGTAGTCGAGTTGCAGACTACAATCCGAACTGAGAACAACTTTATGGGATTTGCTTGACCTCGCGGTTTCGCTGCCCTTTGTATTGTCCATTGTAGCACGTGTGTAGCCCAAATCATAAGGGGCATGATGATTTGACGTCATCCCCACCTTCCTCCGGTTTGTCACCGGCAGTCAACTTAGAGTGCCCAACTTAATGATGGCAACTAAGCTTAAGGGTTGCGCTCGTTGCGGGACTTAACCCAACATCTCACGACACGAGCTGACGACAACCATGCACCACCTGTCACTTTGTCCCCCGAAGGGGAAAGCTCTATCTCTAGAGTTGTCAAAGGATGTCAAGATTTGGTAAGGTTCTTCGCGTTGCTTCGAATTAAACCACATGCTCCACCGCTTGTGCGGGTCCCCGTCAATTCCTTTGAGTTTCAACCTTGCGGTCGTACTCCCCAGGCGGAGTGCTTAATGCGTTAGCTGCAGCACTAAGGGGCGGAAACCCCCTAACACTTAGCACTCATCGTTTACGGCGTGGACTACCAGGGTATCTAATCCTGTTTGATCCCCACGCTTTCGCACATCAGCGTCAGTTACAGACCAGAAAGTCGCCTTCGCCACTGGTGTTCCTCCATATCTCTGCGCATTTCACCGCTACACATGGAATTCCACTTTCCTCTTCTGCACTCAAGTTTTCCAGTTTCCAATGACCCTCCACGGTTGAGCCGTGGGCTTTCACATCAGACTTAAAAAACCGCCTACGCGCGCTTTACGCCCAATAATTCCGGATAACGCTTGCCACCTACGTATTACCGCGGCTGCTGGCACGTAGTTAGCCGTGGCTTTCTGATTAGGTACCGTCAAGACGTGCATAGTTACTTACACGTATGTTCTTCCCTAATAACAGAGTTTTACGATCCGAAGACCTTCATCACTCACGCGGCGTTGCTCCGTCAGGCTTTCGCCCATTGCGGAAGATTCCCTACTGCTGCCTCCCGTAGGAGTCTGGACCGTGTCTCAGTTCCAGTGTGGCCGATCACCCTCTCAGGTCGGCTACGTATCGTCGCCTTGGTAAGCCGTTACCTTACCAACTAGCTAATACGGCGCGGGTCCATCTATAAGTGATAGCAAAACCATCTTTCACTATCGAACCATGCGGTTCGAAATATTATCCGGTATTAGCTCCGGTTTCCCGAAGTTATCCCAGTCTTATAGGTAGGTTACCCACGTGTTACTCACCCGTCCGCCGCTAACATCAAAGGAGCAAGCTCCTTATCTGTTCGCTCGACTTGCATGTATTAGGCACGCCGCCAGCGTTCATCCTGAGCCAGGATCAAACTCTCCATAAAAATTTATGATGTTTGATTAGCTCATAATACTAAATAATGTTTGTAACATTTAAGTTACTGTTTGGAATTAACGTTGACATATTGTCATTCAGTTTTCAATGTTCATTTATAATGGAGCGGGTGATGGGAATCGAACCCACAACATCAGCTTGGAAGGCTGAGGTTTTGCCATTAAACTACACCCGCAAATTTTATTAGTAGATGATTTGGTGCGGCCGAGAGGACTTGAACCTCCACGGGATTTCTCCCACTAGGCCCTCAACCTAGCGCGTCTGCCATTCCGCCACGACCGCTGGCAAAACGCAATAATTAATAATTAACTATCGAGAACATTAATAATTGTAAATGTTTTGTAATCAAAAGTCAATAACTTTTTAACATTATTTAAATTTAATTTACTAATTTTTAATGTTTAAGTTCGTTTCTTAACGCAACGATATTTATAATACACGCTTTATTTATTAAAGTCAACAACTTTAATGAAAAAGTGACTAAACTATTCTAAGATAATCTAGTCACTCATATAAGGGTTATCTTTAAAAGATATGTTTCCCTTCATTATTGAAATTTTGTATTGTAATTAATAATCATTAAAATATGGTTATTTTAAATGCTTAATGAGTTTTAATTTCCCACCACATTTACCACATCTCATTTTCTTAGTATCTACTTTTCTAATTCTAATATAATTATGGCCACAGTAAGTGCATCTATATTTATAATTTGCTCTTTGCTCATATGTTTCAATTGCTGAACAAAATCTTGGTGCATTGACTTGTTTACTTAAAGCTTTAAATTCTCTGTCTTTATGTTTATATCCTTTTCCTAGAATATGTAAATGATAATGGCATAATTCATGTTTAATAATGTTTATCAACGCCTCATTACCGTATTGTTCATATTGCTTAGGATTTATTTCGATATTATGTGATTCAAGCATGTAGCGACCACCTGTTGTTCTTAATCTGTTATTGAAGTATGCTTCATGCTTAAAAGCTCTATTAAAATATTGAAGTGATAACTTCTCGACTAATAATTGTAAATCTGATTTATTCATTTGGATTAATCATAGTTAATGAAACTTTGTCCTTATTTTTATCGATATTAAGAATCCATACATCTACTATATCTCCTACACTAACTATTTCCATAGGATTTTTAACAAATTTCTTAGATAATTTTGAAACATGCACTAAGCCATCTTGTTTTACACCAATATCTACAAAAGCTCCAAAATCCACTACATTTCTAACTGTACCACTAAGTTTCATACCTTCACTAAGATCTTCTATCGATAAGACGTCCGATTTTAATATAGGCGTTTCATATTCATCACGAGGATCTCGATTAGGAGCCATTAACGATTTAATGATGTCTTCAAGTGTTGGTACCCCTACATCTAACTTGCTCGCTAAATTCTCAACATTTACTTCAGAAAGAACTTGTTTTAGTTTATAAGTACCTAAATCAGATATTTCAAGACCTAAATTTTCTAGTAATTTATACGTAACTTTATAACTTTCTGGATGAATAGAAGTATTATCTAATGGCTCAGAGCCATCTACTATTCTCAAGAAACCAATACTTTGTTCAAATGTTTTGGCACCTAAACGTTTAATTTTACCGATTTCTTTATTATGTTTAATTGCTCCATTTTCTTGTCGATATTCAATAATATTTTGAGCAATTGTAGATGATAGTCCCGATACATATTGTAATAATGATTTTGAAGCTGTATTAACATCTACACCAACTTGGTTAACCGCTGTTTCAACAACAAACGTTAATGCACTTTCTAATTCCTTTTGATTAACATCATGCTGATATTGACCAACACCAATAGATTTTGGGTCTATTTTTACGAGTTCACTTAAAGGATCTTGAACGCGTCTTCCTATTGAAACAGCGCTGCGCTCTTCAACTTGAAAATCTGGAAATTCTGTTCTAGCTATTTCTGACGCAGAATATACTGATGCACCTGCTTCATTTACTATAATAAATTGTACAGTTAAATTATATTTTTTAATCACATTCGCAATAAATTGTTCAGTTTCACGACTAGCTGTTCCATTGCCTATAGCTATAAGTTCAACGTCATTTTCTTTAATCATTCTAACAATTTCTTTTTCAGAAGCTTCGACTTTAGCTTTAGGTGGATGTGGGTAAATGACGCTTTTAGCTACAAAAGTCCCGAAAGGATTAATCACTGCTAATTTACAGCCTGTTCTAAAGGCTGGGTCTACACCCAAAATTTGTTTACCTTTTAGCGGAGGTTGTAATAATAAATTTTTTAAGTTTTCACTAAAAACTTCAATAGCATGTTGTTCTGCTTTTTCTGTTAAATCATTACGGATTTCACGTTCAATCGATGGTAAAATTAATCGTTTCAAGCTATCTTCTATCACTATTTTTATATAATTACCTAGTGCGTTAGAGTTTTTTATCTCTTGCTTAGCAATGACATTTTCTATCTGTGTTATATCAAATTCAATTTTTACTGAAAGTACTTTTTCTTTTTCTCCACGATTCATCGCTAATACTCTGTGATTTGCTACTCTTTTTATAGGTTCTGAATAATCATAATACATGGCATAAATTTCTTTTTCATCTTCTGCTTTTTTCTTTTTTGATGTGACAATTTGTCCTTGTTGATACACATCATGTAATAATCGACTTCTATATTTAGGATTATCTGAGATTTGTTCAGCTATGATATCTTGTGCACCCTGAAGTGCTTCATCAACAGTTGACACTTCATCAGAAAGATATTTTTTGGCTTCTTGTTGAATATTAGTTGAACTTCCATTCATTATTAATTTAGCCAAGGGTTCTAACCCTTTTCGTTTTGCTTCAGTTGCTCTTGTTTTCTTTTTCTGTTTATAAGGTCTATATAAATCTTCAACACGTTGTAATTTTGTTTGTTTAAGTATACTTTGTCGCAATTCTTCAGTTAATAAACCTTGTTGTTCAATATTATGTATGACTTCTTCTTTTCTTTTTTGTAAGTTAGCAACATATTGATATTCATCTGAGATTTGTTTAATTTGAACCTCATCTAAACCGCCCGTTGCTTCTTTACGATAACGTGCAATGAAAGGAACTGTATTTTTTTCTTCTAATAGATTTAATACTGCTCTCACTTGTTTTTCTGAAAATTGATATTTTGTTGTTATTTCATCAATTAAATTTTTATCCATTTTATGACCACACTTTTTCATATTTTCTTTTTAATTTTAACATAAAAATTTATACTCATTTATTAAGCAAATATTTTAAAATTTTACCTCTTAATAAATCGTTTTATTAGATTCGATTTTGTATTATGTATTAATTTTGCCTATCATAAATTAATATTACAAATAAAAGACTGAGGCATCTCTATACCTCAGTCTTTTAATATTTACATTTATTGCTTAGCAGCTTGTTGTAATTTCTTAATTGCTGTTCTTTGTAACCTAGAAACATGCATCTGACTTAAACCTATGCGTTCTCCTGTTTCCTTCTGACTTAAACCTTCAATAAAAGTACATTGAATAATTTCTCTTTCTCTGTCTGAAAGAATAGGTAGAATACGTTCAAGAATCATGCGTTTTTCAGTTAAATCATAGTTATCATCTTGTTGACCCATTATGTCTAATAAAGTAACTGTTGAACCATCTTTATCTGCTTCAATCGAATGGTCAACGCTAAGAGCATTATAGCTTTGTCCCATTTCCATTGCTTCGAGCACTTCTTCTTCTGTCACTTCTAATCGATCAGCAATTTCTGCAATTGATGGTGAACGTTCTAATTCATTTGTGAGTTCATCACTGACTTTCTTTATTCTTGGACCAATTTCTTTTATTCTTCTAGGAACATGAACACTCCATGTCTTATCTCTTAAATACCTTTTAATTTCACCGATAACGGTTGGTACTAGGAATGCTTCAAATTTGCGATCAAATGACAAATCAAATCTGTTAATAGCACCTATTAAACCAACCATACCAACTTGAACTAAATCTTCATGATGTGATTGTCCTTTTGAATACTTATATGCTAAAGATTCAATTAGTTTACGATAATGCGTAACTAGTCTATCTTGAGCGTCAGTATTAGCATTTTCTTGGTGTTCTTTAATCCATTGGTTAATTTGTTCAGGTGAGACATCATTAACTGATTTCGACTCTTTCGTCATTATTTGGCACCTGCTCTTTTTTTATATACTTAATCATACTGATTGTTACACCAGATTCTTTGAACACTTTCACTTCATCCATTAATGACTCAATTAAGAATAATCCTAATCCGCCTTCACGTAAGAAGTCTATATTTTCATTTTCATCGTACGGTCCTAATTGAGATTTTGTTTTTTCATAATCAAAACTTTCGCCTTGATCAGATATTATAATTTTAATTTTATCATCAAATAACTCAAAACATAAATTAATCATACCATTAGTTTCTTCATGTTTATAAGCATGTTTAACCGCATTAGTTACCGCTTCACTTACTGCTATCTTAGAATCTTCAATATCATCATAAGAAGCACCTGCTCTTGAAAAGACACCAGATAATGTAAGTCGAATCAAACTAACATATTCGGCAGAGGCAGGTAGTTTCATTTCAATATAATCATTTTTGATAGGCAAGTTACTCTACCTCCGTTCCTTCATTTACATGCATTAAATCTTTAAGACCCGTAATATCAAATAATCTACCAATTCTATCTGATACACCTAAAATATATAATTCTTTATTATTTTGATTCAATGCTTTCAATGTTCCAACAAACAATCCTAATCCTGTTGAATCCATATAACTAACATTAGTTACATTAACATGAATATCATGCGTACCTTCTTGGCGCATTGGCATAAGTACCTCTTCTAATTCAGGTACGGTATAAACGTCTAACTCCCCGGCTACGATGACTTCATAATAATCATCATGAGTGATTGTTTCAATATTAAGGTTCATAGTTCTACACTCCTAGTTTAGTCTTTTTCCAAAATATGTATACTTTACTAAGTATACCCATAGTTATATTTCTATAATCAATAAATTTAATATTTAATTTACACGTTTTATGATTAATATAGTCATATCGTCACGTTTATTAGGATTTTGTATTTTTAAAATAGCTTCATATAAAATCTGAACAATGTCTTGAGGATGCATATGCTTATATTTACGAATCAGATTAAGTAACGTATTTTTAGCGATAAATTCACCATCCGTATATCTAGCTTCAGTAACGCCATCAGTAAAGATAATCACTAAATCATCTAAACAAATTTGTATTTCTTGTTGATTATATCTAGTATTTTGACTTACGCCTAATACCCTACCTCTTACATTTATTTCTTCGAATGTTTCAGTTTCAGCTCGATAGATATATCCAGGTTCATGACCTGCTGAACTACAATATAATAAGTGATTCATTTCTTCATATAATCCGTAGAACATCGTTACAAACATATTTTGATTAACGTTCTTCTCCACAACTCGATTAAGTCGTTTTAACCCATCACTAGGTAATTGTGAATGTCCATATGAGTCCATTCCAAACTTAATCATACTCATGGCTAATGCTGCTGGAATTCCTTTCCCAATGACATCAGCCACTGCAAAACTCATCGTACCATCTCGATGATCAATTAAGTTGAAATAGTCACCACTTACTTTTTGTGCAGCAACAGAAATAACACCAATTTGAATACTATCAAACTGAGGAATATCAGTTTTAAGCATTGTTTGTTGAAGCCTAGAAGCTAAATCTATTTCTTTATCGTGGAATTGCATTTTATCTACTAATTTTTGATAATCTCGATAACTATATCCAAATCCTTTAACAACCTCTTGTAAAACATCTAAAGTATCAAATATTTGTTCTTTTTCTAAATTTAAAGAAGTAACATACGATTTATGGATATTCACTATATCTTCTGGCAGAATATCTTTTTTTATTACTTCATCAGTAAAATCATTACACTTTTTTAGAAATTGTTTTTTATTTTTAGTAACTAAGCTTTCATCAATAAGCTTTTTATAATGCTGTTTAAATTCTTCCACGAATCTGCCTCCTCACTTCAATAGTGCATCATGAACTTTAATTTGTATGCAATTTATATTTATTAACAAATTTTATTTGTACTTAAAATATAATATTCGAAAATAAAGTTACTATTTAAAAAAGACTTTAGGTACTCCCTAAAGTCAACAACTAAAGACTAATGCTACATTTCTGTACTTTTCTAAATTTATAAAACATATACATATGTATTAGTACATTTTGTTTTCAATTGTTAGTGTGAACAACTGAAACTATTACAATTTTGTCTTTAATAGTTAGTATAAATTATATTTGGTTAATGCATAAAATAAGTTAAGTGCCTTGTGGCTTTACTTCATCATGTAACCCTAAACTAATATCTAGTGCTTCATCTACTTCAGTCATTTTTTCTTCTGATAGATAAGTTAGTTTTTCTTTTAATCTTTTTTTATCAAGTGTACGAATTTGTTCGAGTAGTATAACTGAATCTTTATCTAGTCTATATTTCTTCTTCTCTATTTCAACATGAGTTGGTATTTTGGCTTTATTAATCCTACCTGTAATCGCTGCTACGATCACGGTAGGACTATATTTATTACCAGTATCATTTTGAATGATAACTACAGGTCTTACTCCCCCTTGTTCTGAGCCCTGTACTGGTGACAAATCAGCTAAATATACATCGCCTCTTCTAATCATTCACTCTTATAATTAGAAAGAATATATGTTTCGTTACAATCACAAGCTTCACATTCTAATGGAAAAGCTTCTGTTGCGAGGGAGAGGTTTAAATCGGCCATTTGTGCATAGCCTTCTTTTAAAGATTGTTCAAGACTGTGGCTTCTATTCTGGTTAAAAGTTAACATACTATGAACCTCCATTTGATAACAAATAAGACATTATAAACTTTAATTTAAATTTATAATAACAAATTTTGCACGAAGTGACTATACTATTTTAATAATTCATTCGTTACCTCATATTCATTATTTATTTCATATATACGCGGAACTCTTCTTCCAATGTTACATAGTACTTCGTAACTAATAGTACCTTGTTTTTTAGCTAATGCCTCTGCTGATTGAGGTGAATCAATATGATTGTCTAACACAATCACTTCATCACCTTCTTGAACATCTTCGGGAACTTTAATAATCATTTGATCCATGCAAACGCGACCTATAACTTCGCATTGATAGCCTTTAACATTTACATTTGCACCCTGCATAGAACGTAAATATCCATCTGCATATCCTAGAGGTAAAATGGCTATTTTAATAGGTTCAGTAGCTGTGTAGGTGCTACCATAACTCACTGAATCTCCAATGTTTAAATTTTTAGTTTGTACTACATGAGTTATTAATTGTGCACTTGGTATTAACTGAGTTGTTACAAGATCTTTGACATATTCTGACGGATAATAACCATATAATGAGATACCTAATCTAATTGCATTGCATAAATCATAATCTCTTAATAAAGAACCTGCAGAGTTTTGACAATGAATATATTTAGGGTGTTCAACTTGATTAACTAACTTTTCGAATAAATGATATTGTTCATCCATTGAGTCTCCAGGTTCATCTGCATTTGCAAAATGGGTATAAACACCTTCGAATACTAATTTATCATGGTTCTGAATTAAACTAACCACTTTTTTATATTCCTCTATCGTTTTAATACCAAGTCTTCCCATACCTGTATCTAATTTCACATGTAACCATAGGTTCTTCTCATTATCATCACTAATTAATGTGATTGCTTGTTGTAACCAAGATTCAGACGGTACAGTAAGTGCAACTCTGTGTTGAATGGCTTTATTAATATCTTGTAAAGGTATAACGCCTAAAATTAATATTTGTGCATTAATACCGTGCATTCTAAGCTCTATGGCTTCATCAAGTGTTGCTACTGCAAAGAAGTTCGCCCCTAATTCCATTAATTGTCGAGCCACTTTCACACTGCCTAATCCATAACTATTTGCTTTAACCACTGGCATAACCGTTTTATTTTCATGTAGTTGTGTAAACGTAATATAGTTATTTGAAATAGCCTTTAAATCAACATTCATAAATGTTGCTCTGTAATATTTGTCTGACATAAGAAGTCCTCCTCAAAACTTGAAAATAGTTCAAGTTTGTTTGAACTATTCATTGTCTCTATTTTTTTAATCAATTACATTAATAGTTATAATTATAGTATTGTTAATCTTTCTTTTCTAATAAA
Source organism: Staphylococcus taiwanensis (assembly GCA_020544305.1). NCBI lineage: Bacteria > Bacillati > Bacillota > Bacilli > Caryophanales > Staphylococcaceae > Staphylococcus > Staphylococcus taiwanensis. The sequence continues at coordinate 959,502 of CP058667.1, read as the reverse complement.
ACATGACTCATAGCATAATTATCTGTATGTGTAATGGTTACGTGAACTACAAAGCCTGGGTATTCGATACAAGGTTTACCATTATTATCGTTATAGCAATTTATATCATTGAATGAAACAGTCTTACCCAATCCTGTACCAAGGGCTTTACTAAAAGCTTCTTTAGTTGCGAATCGTCCAGCAAGAAATTCTAATTTTCTTTTTTCACTCTTAAATGAATTAAATTTTTCTTGTTCTTGATTCGTTAATATTCGTTCAACCAATTTAACTTTTTGTTTAGCATAAACTTTTTGTATACGTTCAATTTCTATTAAGTCACTGCCTATACCGAATATCATAATATTTATTACCTCATTTACTATATGTTTCATCACTTTTTTCAATTGTTTCTTGTTGAGTAACAAAATGCGGTTGATCCATTTTCTTAGATTGAATATTTTGTTTTAATTCAAGTGCTTCTACTTTAGATATTAAATGAATTTCAGCATCTCCACCGGCTGTAGATAAATGTAAAGTAGCTAAATTATATTTTCTCATGACAAATCCTTCAACAATATCTAAATTTTGAATTCTGTAGAACGGGATTATCATTGTCTTTATAAATATAATTCCTGTACGAATATATATTTCATTATCTTTAAACGTATATCTAAAATTTTTATATCTTAAGATTGGTATAACAATTGTAAATATTAGAATATATAGGACGAGCATCCCCAATGCAATAAAAATTGTCCATACTGGTTTTAAGACCTTTAAAAAATAAATATCTACAATCGTTGCAGTAGCAAGTATTATAACGATCACTATAAATGTTATTAAAGAAGCGATTTTCATTACTTTTAATCCATTATGATCCATGTATTTGTAATTATTCATTGTAATCACCTCTTAAATAAGCATTAACATAGTAATCCACTTTCTTTTCAGACATATAATATAGATTAATCATTTCAGATACAGAGCCTTTAGCAATTATGAATTGTAAGTTGGCTAATGCACTTCTTTCAAGAAAAGGATTCTGAGTAGTTTCAACGCCAATAATCTTATTAGTTTTAAAAAAGTAAGTATTAAAACCAAACATCCCAACAGAGTGAACCGTAATCTCCTCGTTATTCATAGCTATACCTGAATTTTTAATATATATTAATGCATGTACTGCCATAATAATAATTAGCATTCCGACAATTAGAAAACTCCAAGCACTCCAGAAATATGTTGCAACGCCTGCAATAATAACAAATATTAAACTAGGAATAAGAAAATGACGATGATAACCACGCCAAGGCATCCCTTTATTAACTTCTCCGAAATTCATTTCTGGAACTAGTTTCCCTATAATTTTATAAGCTTCTTTACGTTTGATAAATGGAAGAATCATTATTTTGCCATTATCACTTGCATCTTCTTTTGATTCTACATTCAAATCACTAGTAATAACAAAATGAATAGACGTATAGCCAAATAGTTTTCTTAGAAAAGATTGCTTTTCCAATACAGCTTGTAATCTATTCGTAGGAACAGTAATATTTTTCACATTAAATAAACCATAAGTAATCTTTAATTGGTTATCCTGTTGAATGACCGTGTAATTATAGTATCTAATTAGTGTAATGATTGTACCAATGATATAACTAATTAAGAGCACCGCTATTACTAATATTAAAATAATCATGATGATTGAGTTAACCCAATGCCATAAATTGGAAGTCCATTTATTCCAAGGTATAACCTCTTGAAAAGCACCAATAATAGGTGAAATTGTCGCAATAGCAACACCAATTGCTCCACTTGTCATTGCCATTAATAATAATGTTTTAAAAGACATTTTAAAAATGAGGCGTTGATTATTTTCAGCATTAAACGCATTTAAGTCTTTTGCCTTTTCAACGGGTGTATTAGTCTTTTCTTGTTCGATTTCTGACTTGAATGCATTACTTTCACGAATTGAATCATTATTATTTAACTCTATTTGCTTTAACTTAATCGCCTGTTCTAATAAATCACTTTGCTTTTTAGATATTGTTGCTAGCTCAATACCATCACTCGGAGTCTTTATTTGTAAGCTCACGCCGCCAACAATCTGATTAATTAGACTTTGTGTCGTATCTAATGACTGAATCCTACTAATATTAAGTTCTTTCCTTTTTTTATTAATCCAACCGGATGTGACAATAAATTGATCCGCTTCTAACCAATATCGCGTTACTCTCACTTCTAAAAACTGATTTATAAAAGATATTAGAAATATTATAAAAAAAATCGTTGGCCCAATATAATGTTTAATGTCCGTAAAATCATAATTCCAAATATTGAAACCAATAAATACTATAAATGTAAAAATGTTTTGTTTAATGACTTTAATTAAACCAGTAATATATGAAATAGGATGTAATTTTTGAGGATTATACATCAGAGTCAGCACCTCGCAATTCAATAAATATTTCGTTAGCTAACTTGTCTGCCTCATTTACAGATAATAAAGGTAATCGAACTTCATGACCTGCTGTTACGAATACAACTATATTTAAATGAAGTCTTTTTAATATAGGATTCGTCTTTAATTGAAGATATTGAAGTCTTTCAATTTTTGTGATTTGGTGCTTTTTGAAAATAAAAGTCGACTTCACTTCTATGTTATTTTTTCCTACTCTATAATATTTGTGATTAAAATTAATATAGGGTTGTATGATACATCTTAAAAAAGAAAGCACAAATAAAAATATTAAAATGTAAATTATAAAATGGTACCAATTAAAGTAGTTATATAAGATATAGATAGAAATTAAAATTAGAATTTCTAGAATAAAAAAGAGACCACTTTTTATCCAGTGGTATGAATATGCATTTTTAGGACTTTTATGAAATGAACTTTCTAACTTCATAACAAACTCCTTCACAATTTTTCTTTAGTATATCATAATCACTGTACTTCTAAATATGTCATACATTTCTATTAATGAATATAGCTCTACTTATTTAATTATGACTTACAAAAACTTTTCCCTCCATATTTGCATAGAACCAAAAGAGAGAGTGGGACAGAATTTTTTTAAATTCGTCGTCCACTCCAGCTTGCTTTGCTTGTAGAATTTCTTGATGAAATTCTCTTTGTTGGGGCCCCGCCCGCAATGATGACTAGAACTGAGAAAAGTTTGATTTAAGCGCCTTCTCAGTTCAGTCAGCTACTGCGAATTTGCAAAATAGCATTATTATGTTATTTATGTCCCAGGCTCTACAACTATAAAAAATAGCTGTGAAGAAATCTATCGTCATAGATCTCTTCACAGCTAATCTTAGTATGTTTATATATTTGAAGATGATAAACTTATTTGTATATCATATTATTTTTGTAAGTCGGCAAAAGTACGACCTTTCATTGAAGAACGGCCTCTTTCTTGTCTATCACGACGTTCAGGTTTTTTACCTTTTTTCTTGTTAAAATTGCCACCTTTTGAACGTTTACTTTTATTATCAAATTTATTATTACGTTTACCGCCACCACGACGTGAACCATTACCTTTACCTTGACGATTTTTACGTGCTAAAGGTTTTTCGAATGTTAATTGAACATCAACTTCATCATTCGCTTCTACTAATTCTTGTAATAATGATGCGACTAATTCAGTACTATCATACTCTTTTAATAATTCGCTTGAAATTCGTTGTAAACGATCTTCACTTTCACGTAACATCCAATTTTTCACTTTATCTTTAATGTCATCTTCTCTTGCTTGAAGAACTTCTTTGCGATGAGGCGGTCTTAATGCATTCATTCTTCTTCCATTTGCATCTTCGATTTGACGGATATAATCCATTTCAATAGGGTTAACAAATGTAACTGCGATACCTTCTTTACCAGCACGACCGGTACGACCAATTCTATGTGTATAGCTTTCAGTATCTTGTGGAATATCAAAATTATAAACATGACTTACACCTGAAATATCTAATCCACGTGCCGCAACATCTGTCGCTACTAAGATATCAATTTGGTCGTTTTTGAATTTTTTCAATACTTCTAAACGTTTCGCTTGTGTAATATCACCATGTAAACCTTCTGCTTTATATCCTTTTGATAATAATGCACTTGTTAATTCATCAACACGACGTTTCGTTCTACCAAATACAATAGCTAATTCAGGCTGATGTACATCTAAGAAGTTAGTGAACGTATCGAATTTTTCAAGTTCTTTCACAATTGTATAATATTCGTCGATTTGAGGATCTGACAATTCGTTATTCATTGTTTTAACAATTTGTGGAGATTTCATGAATTGTTGTACTAAAGTTTGTATGGCTTTAGGCATTGTTGCTGAGAATAACATTGTTTGTCTTTGTTCAGCAGGGATTTTATCCATAATAAATCTCATATCATCGATGAATCCCATGTTCATCATTTCATCCGCTTCATCTAAGATTAACGTATGGATGTCGTTAGTTTTTAATGTACGACGATTCAAGTGATCGATTACACGTCCAGGTGTTCCAACCACGATTTGAGGTCCACGTTTTAATGCTTTAATTTGTCGATCGATTGGCATACCGCCAAAAACTGTTACCACTTGAACATTTTGTCCATGGCTAAATTCGCGTAACTGTTCAGCCACTTGCATAGCTAATTCTCTAGTCGGTGCTAGAATTAAAGCTTGAACGCCTTTTTGGCCAACAACTTTTTCAATTAAAGGAATTCCGAAAGCTCCTGTTTTACCTGTACCAGTTTGAGCTTGTCCAAGGATGTCTCTTCCTTCTAATGTATAAGGGATACTTTCTTTTTGGATAGGTGTGGGTTCCTTAAAGCCCATTGCTTCAAGGGTTTCAACTGTTTTATCCGAAATCCCTAGTTCTTTAAAATTTTGCAATATAATTCTCCTTTAAACTTTCTTAATTTATCAATATACGTTTGTGTATATAAGGTCTTCTTATTACGTCAACTTCTATATAGTACCACCTAAAAATATATATCGCAATAAAGCAATTCCTGACTTCAACTATATATTTAGCAGTTTTATAAATAATAGCGTTTTCATTTTATGTACTTTTTCTTTAGAAAATAAGTAAAAAAACAAGCTATTCACGGGTTTAACTTCCCTTTGAATAACTTGTATAATTTAAAAAGTTTAAATTTTAAAAATTATTTAAATAAGTTCATTTACAACTTCTTCTAGTTTATTTCCTCGTGAGCCTTTAACTAAAACTTTATCATGTGGTTCTAAATAAGTTTTTAAATATTTCGTTAGCTCATTTTTATCTGAAAAGTAAGCTGCTTCATCAACAAATTGCTCACCTACATCACTGATGAATTTAGCATCAGATCCATAAGTTAATAAGGTATGAATACCTTTCCCTTCAAGATGTGCACCAACGTCTTCGTGCATTTGACGGCTATTATCTCCAAGTTCTAATGAATCTGCAAGTACAATAATTCTGCGTCCTTTCATATTACTTAAAGTGTCAATAGCTGCTTTCATACTTGTAGGGCTTGCATTATAAGCATCATTAATAATAGTAATATCGTCATTAGTTACGTGACGTTCCATACGCATACCTGTTAATTGTACATGATTAATATTATGTTGAATTGTTTCATAATTCAGTCCTAATTCATGTCCAATTGCAATAGCAATTGCTGCATTTTTCATATTATGAATTCCTAAAATTGGCAATTCGTAATGCTCTGTATTATTTACTGTAAAAGCAATTCCGTCATTTTTACTATCTTCAACTTTACAAACTAACTTGTTATTTGAATCTAATCCTACACTTACGAGTTTAGCATTTTGTACTTTTTCAACATGTGGTTTAAGTAAAGGTTCATCACCATCGTAAATGAAAGTTCCACCTGGTTTAAGTCCGATAGTAATTTCAGATTTTGCTTTAGCAATACCTTCGCGAGATCCTAAATCTTGCATATGTGATTCACCAATATTTGTAATAACAGCGATATCTGGTTCTGCAATAGTCGATAGTAGTTCTATTTCATGAAAGCCTGACATTCCCATTTCTAATATTGAAATCTCAGTATCCGCATCAAGTTCTAGTATGGTTAAAGGCAAACCAATTTCATTATTATAATTTCCTTGTGTTTTTTTTACTTTAAAATGCGTGTGTAAGACACTTTCAATCATATCTTTAGTTGTCGTTTTGCCGTTCGAACCAGTTACACCAATAACTTTAGGATTCACATATTTTAGATATGCTTTAGCAAGTTGTTGTAACGCTACAAGTGTATCTTCAACCCAAATAATAGGTCCGTTTATATTTTCATCAATATCGTGCCCTTTTTCATAAAAAGAAGCACCTGCACCTGTATTTAATGCTTGAGAAACAAAACGGTGTCCGTCAACGTTCTCACCTTTAAAAGGAATAAATAGCATATCCTCATTAACGGAACGTGAATCAATAGTTACACCTTTTATTGTTCTTCCTAAATATTGCGATTCAATTTCACAAGGTATCCAATCTTGAATTTGTTTTAATGATACTTCAATCATAGTTGAATTCCTCTCTTAATCGATTGTATATTTATTTTTCTTTTTATCTTCGTGACGCTCTTTAGCCAACTCAATTAATTTAGTAATTAGTTCAGAGTATGAAAGTCCCATGTTTTCCCAAAGGCTAGGATACATACTAAATGCAGTAAAACCAGGCATGGCATTTGTTTCATTAATATAAATTTGATTGTCTTCAGTTACAAAGAAGTCAGCTCTTACTAAACCAGAACAGTCAGTCGCTTTAAAAGCTTCTAATGCCATATTACGTAAAGTCATTTGAATTTCTTCATCTAATTCAGCTGGAATTTGAAGACTAATCTTACCGTCTTTATATTTAGATTTATAATCATAAAAATCTACATCTTTGATAACTTCACCTGGCCATGTTGTTTCTGGATAATCATTTCCTAAAACAGCTACCTCGACTTCGCGAGCATTAACACCTTGTTCAATCACAAGTTTACGGTCGAATTGGAAAGCTTCTTCAATACCTGCTTTAAGTTCTTCTTCATTACTACATTTACTAATACCAACGCTTGAACCTAAATTAGCTGGTTTTACAAAAACAGGATATGTAAGTTTATCTTTAACAAGTTTAATAATATTATTTTCATATTTCTCATATTCACTTCTTAAGAAACTAATGTATGGAAGTTGCGGTAATCCTCTATGTTCAAATAACTGCTTCATTACTAATTTATCCATTGAACTTGACGCAGCTAGCACACCATTCCCTACGTATGGAATATCTAGAACTTCAAATAAACCTTGAATTGTACCATCTTCACCATTAGGGCCATGAAGTAATGGGAATACAGCTTCATATGGTCTTCCCGCACTACTTTCTTTTAGTAGTATCGTAATTTCTCCTGCTTCAACGTTATCTAAACTAAGTTCATCAACTGATTCAATATTTTTTGTGATGTTGTCTTGTTTTTTCCATTGTCCATCATTTGTAATATATATAATGTCTACAAGATATTTATCTTTATCAATCGCGTTTAATACATTTTGTGCAGTTAATTTTGATACATCATGTTCAGCACTTTTCCCACCGTATACGATACATATATTTTCTTTTGCCATATTTAGTTTCCTCCATTGAGAAAGATTGTGCTATTGCACGTTAGTTTCATTGAACTTTTTATTAAGTAAATACAATAGTCTCTTTCAACTTAATTTTAATTATAAATCAATTTACTCAGCAAGTTTTAGCTAAGTTTTATAAAATTTAAAGTATACTTTCTAAAAATCAATATTATCACAGTATCTGGATACTTTGCATTTATCTCGGTAATTCAAATCGAATTTTTGATAATTTATAATTAATTTTTAACATTGCACTGTGCTTTTAGTTATTTTCTAGCAAATTCAAATAAAGTCATGTAAAATCTATATATAATATTTATCGATTCATTATTGAATTTAAGGAGTTTTCTCATGAAATATTCATCCCGTCAACAACCTACCAAACATTGGTTACGTAAAATCGACTGGATACTCATTGCATTACTAATAGTATTAGCAATTATTAGTGTAACGACAATTAGTTCAGCTATGGGCGGTGGCCAATATAGCGCCAATTTTAGTATTCGTCAAATCATCTATTATATTTTAGGAGCTATCATTGCACTTATTATTATGTTCATTTCTCCTAAGAAAATCAGAAATAATACATACATATTATATATATTCTTTTGTGTTTTACTGATTGGCTTACTTATTATTCCAGAAACGCCAATTACACCAATTATAAACGGTGCAAAAAGTTGGTATACGTTTGGCCCTATAAGTATTCAACCCTCTGAATTTATGAAAGTAATCCTAATACTAGCTCTAGCGAAGACCGTCGCTAACCATAATCGATTTACTTTTCATAAATCTTTTCAAACGGATTTAACACTATTCTTTAAAATTATTGGTGTTTCAATTATACCGATGGCATTAATATTACTTCAGAATGACTTGGGTACAACACTTGTAATTTGTGCAATTATAGTAGGCATTATGTTAGTGAGTGGCATTACTTGGCGTATACTTGCACCTATTTTTATTGCAGCTGTCGTTATAGGTGGCAGTATTATTTTAGCAATCATTTATAAACCATCACTGATAGAAAGTATTCTTGGTGTTAAAATGTATCAAATGGGCCGAATCAGCTCTTGGTTAGATCCATACTCTTATAGTGCTGGTGATGGTTATCATTTAACTGAATCTTTAAAAGCTATCGGCTCGGGACAATTATTCGGCAAAGGGTTTAATCATGGTGAAGTTTATATACCTGAAAATCATACAGATTTTATATTCTCAGTCGTAGGTGAAGAAATGGGATTTTTAGGAGCGGTTATTTTATTATTAATCTTTTTAGCACTCATTTTCCATTTAATTCGATTAGCTACTAGAGTCGAATCACCTTTCAGTAAAATTTTTATTATTGGATATATTTCATTGCTTGTATTCCATATCTTGCAAAACATTGGCATGACGATTCAACTATTACCTATAACAGGTATACCGTTGCCATTTATTAGTTATGGTGGTAGTTCTTTATGGAGTTTAATGGTGGGCATCGGCGTTGTTCTATCTATCCACTACCATCAACGTAAATCTACGTTTAAAGAATAATTTTTTAAAAATAGAATTCTTGGCTCTACGTCAAATCGGACCGATGCGTCCTAATATAGAGATTAAGCAACCTTAGGTTGTTTAATCTCTTTTTTGGTTTATATCAAAAAACGACTGATACACACAAATGGTATCAGTCGTTTTTATTGTTAGTTTGCAAATTATTTGAGTTCTTGTCTTGCCGGCGTTGTTGCAGGTAAAGTATTAATTATGTCTAAACGAGATTTTGTTTTTTTAATATTTACACCAAGTGACGATAATAATTTGACTACATTTTGTAATTTATCTGTTTTACTCATGGATTTCACCTCGTTTTTTGACTTCAAGGATATACTACCCCAATTAAAACAGTTTTACTACACAATTTGAAAATAATTCTAAATTTTTTATTTAAAAACGTTCTATATTAATTTAAAACTTTATAACCATCATCATAAATTTCTTTTTCAATACTATTTAAATTTGTTGGGGTATCAAAAGTCACACTCACTTTTTGCATATTAATATCAACATCAACTTTTTCAACACCAATCATTTGTAAAATGCGTTTTTGCAATGCTTGCGCTTGCTCAGAAGTTTGTAATCCACTAATTTCAATGACACTATTCATTTACAAATTCCCTCTAATCCTTCATTAATTTTTGAAATGTAACTAGTAATTCTTCCATTGCTTCTTCTTGTGCACCACTATTTACTTTATCCATAATACAACTTTTCATATGATGATCTAATAATTTAGTAGCAACACTGTTAAGCGCTGATCTCGTCGCTCTAATTTGAGTTAAGACGTCGTCACAATATACATCTTCCTCAATCATTCTGTTGATGGCTCTGACTTGTCCTTCAATACGATTTAATCTCGATTTTAAATTTAATTTAATTTGTTCGGAATGATGTGCATTATCTTGATTTTCCAAGGTAGTCACCCTTTCTTTTAGTACTATAATATCGTATAATTTACCTTAATTTTCGTCAAACACGATAACTTATTCTTCTCAAAAGCAGTCATGCTATTTCCGTTTTACCATGATACAATTATAAACAAGAGATACTAAATCATTGTTATATTGCAAGAATTTATTAATTAACAGGAGGTTCGATATGATAGAAATTTTTCCAATGACATTTGTTCATTCTTCTTTGATTATTAATATCATATTAATTACAGCCTTTCTATTAAACTTGATTTTTGCATTTGTCATCATCTTCCTAGAACGACGTAGTGCAGGTTCTATTTGGGCTTGGCTACTTGTCTTAGTATTCTTACCAATTATAGGTTTCATATTATATTTATTATTAGGACGACAAATTCAACGTAATCAAATATTTAAATTGAAAAAGGAAGACCGTAAAGGGCTTGCTATGATTGTAGATGAACAGATTGAAGCGTTAGAAAGTGATGATTTTTCTAAAGGCAATCATCAAATAGTTAAGTTTAAAGAAATGGTTCGTATGTTGCTCTTTAATAACGCAGCATTTTTGACTACAGATAATAGCATCAAAATATATACCGATGGTCATGAAAAATTTGATGCATTAATTAATGACATTAAAAATGCTCAAGATTACATACATATTCAGTACTACATTTTCAAAAGTGATCATTTAGGACTTAGCGTACTAAGTGCTTTAGAAGAAAAACTTGATCAAGGTATTGAAGTAAAGATGTTATATGATGATATGGGTTCTAGATTATTACGTAAAAGAGACTTAAAACAGTTCCGCGCTAAAGGTGGACATGTTGAGTCTTTCTTCCCTTCAAAACTCCCCTTAATTAACTTACGTATGAACAATCGTAATCATAGAAAGATTGTTATTATTGATGGCAAAATTGGCTATGTAGGTGGATTTAATGTAGGAGATGAATATTTAGGCAAGGACAAAAAATTTGGGTACTGGAGAGATACACATCTTCGACTTGAAGGAGACTCTGTCAATGCACTCGAACTAAGATTTATTTTAGATTGGAATTCACAATCTACACGTGATTACATTGAATATCAAGAACGTTACTTTCCTGATGTGAACTCTGGAGGTACAATCGGTGTCCAAATTGCTTCAAGTGGACCTGATGAAGATTGGGAACAAATAAAATATGGATATTTAAAAATGATTTCTTCTGCTAAACATTCAATTTATATCCAATCCCCTTACTTTATACCGGACCAAGCATTTTTAGATGCCATTAAAATCGCTGCTTTAGGTGGTGTAGAGGTTAACATCATGATTCCATGTATGCCCGACCATCCATTTGTATATTGGGCAACATTAAAGAACGCTGCTTCACTTTTAGATGCCGGTGTAAAAATTTATCAATATGATAATGGTTTTTTACATTCAAAAATGTTAATTATTGATGATGAAATTGCTACTGTTGGTACTGCTAATATGGATAATCGTAGTTTCACACTCAATTTTGAAATAAATGCCTTTATATACGATGAAGAAATCGCTAGCAATCTTAAAGAAGCATTTATACAAGATATGAAAGTATCGTATCGCTTAACAAAAGAATTATATAACAAACGCAGTTTATGGATTAAATTTAAAGAAGGCATTTCTCAATTGCTTTCACCTATTTTATAAAGAAGATGAGACAACAAAGGTTATCGCTTTTGTTGACCCATCTTTATTTTATTTTGGAAAAGGAGAAAATAATGGAATTAAACCAACAAATTAACCTTGCCAACGACTACATGCGTCACTTCCACGACAATGATTATTCTGGTCATGATATCGCACATATAGAACGTGTAACTTCACTTGCACAAAGAATTGCACATTCAGAACAACAAGGCGATATCACAATCATCACTTTATCAGCATTACTACACGATGTCATAGATGATAAATTAACGGATAAATCTTTAGCTATCAAAGAACTCAAAACATTTTTCACTGAAATTGAATTGAACGAAGCTTCACAACAACATATTTTGCATATTATTCAAAATTTAAGTTATCGAAATGGCCAAAATAATAACGTTCGTTTATCGATTGAAGGTCAAATAGTGCGCGATGCTGATCGTCTCGATGCAATAGGTGCGATTGGTATCGCTCGAACGTTTCAATTTGCAGGTCATTTTGATGAACCAATGTGGACTGAAGCCACTCATAAAGAACAGCCCAAACCAAATACAATTTCTTCTTTACCGCCTTCTGCTATACGCCATTTTTATGATAAATTGCTTAAATTAACTGAATTAATGCATACTGAAACCGGTCGGAAATTGGCTAGAGAACGACATGAATTTATGGAACAGTTTTTAGATCAATTTTATAAAGAATGGCATATATAATAAAAGGTCGATACCCTACGCAAGGATATCGACCTTTTATACTCTATAGTTTCAATTTAACTAATTTATTTTTTCTTTTTATTATTCTTAGAAACAACTTGAGTGTTTTTACCTTTTTTATTTGAGTTACCATTGTTTTCATCAAATTTTTCTATCATTGGTGCAACTTCTCTTTTAGCTACTTTCTCATAATACATATTAGCGAAATAAGTTTGAACAATTAGGAATGCCGCACTGACAGACCAATATAAACCTAATGCTGAAGCTGAACTTAATGAAATCCATATGATCATAATTGGAGATACTATCATCATCATATATGTCATTTGACGTTGTTCTTGAGGCATTTGTTTACTAGATACCCAAGCCTGGATAAAGTAAAGCACACCAGCAATAATTGTAATCCAAATATCTGGATGTACTAAGTTAAACCATAAGAAGTGAGGATGTTCGGCAATTCCGCCACCAATACGATATCGTAAAGTAAAGTATAATCCCATAACGATAGGCATTTGGATTAATACTGGTAAACAACCTAATGCACTTTTCATTGGGTTAATATCATATTTTTTATAAACTTCCATCATTTCTTGGTTTGCAGCCATTTTTTCCTCTTGAGTACGTGCGCGTTTAACTTTCTCTTGCACACCATCAACTTCTGGTTTAGCTACTTTCATTTTTTCACGCATCATATGACTATTTTTATAGTTTGAAAGCATGAATGGTAATAAAATAATACGAATCACTAATACTAATACGATAATTGCAATACCGTAGTCATCATTAAAAACTGTATGGCCTAACCAATGTAAGACTTTAGACATTGGTTCAACGAATGTGTTGTAGAAAAATCCATCTCTATTACTAGATTTAGAATAATCACATCCGGCTAAAAAGACCATTACCCCTAATAACAAAGGTAGTAACGCTTTCTTCTTCATTTTTCCACCTCTATTGATATATTCACATAGGGATTATTTTATCATAATCGTAGTGTACTAGAAAACAAAAAAAGAAAAAAATTATTATTTATTTGAAATAACTTTGGAATTTGGTAACAGTCTTGTCAATATTATGACTACGTGCAATAGCTGAGATTACAGAAATACCATTAGCTCCGGCTTGAACAATTGGTTCTACATTATCTACAGTTATTCCACCAATAGCCACCATAGGTAATGATGGGTTTAACGCTTTTAATGTTGTAATCATTTCTGGACCTACTGGTGCACTTGCATCGTCTTTCGAACCCGTTGCATATATAGGTCCTACACCAATATAATCGACATTCGTTAAGTCTGATTTTTGATACTCTTGTTCATTACCGACACTCAAGCCAATAATTTTATGTTGAAATCGTTGAGCAAAAGTAGCTACTTGTTCATCATCTTGACCAACATGTATGCCATCTGCATCAATCTTTTCCGCTAATTTAACATCATCATTCACTATAAAAGGTATTTGATAACTACGACACATGTCTTGTAACTCAATTGCCAATTGTTCCTTTTCAATACCAGTTAAAGCTGTTGGACCTTTTTCGCGAAATTGAAATAATGTTATCCCTGCTTCTAAAGCTTGCGCTAATACTGTTTTAATATCTTGATTATCCGGAATATCTTGGCTCCCACATATAAAGTAAACATTTAAATCACTTGGTTTAAACATATTACGCTACCTCTTGTCGTTTGACTTGTAACTTATATGTTTCATAATCAATTAAGTACATTTGATCTAGTAAGTTTGGTAAGAAAGAACCAGGTCCTTTAACTTGTTTATCTTTTTCAGCAATTTCAGCAGCAATATTATAATAACTTACAGCTTCTTCTAAAACTTGAAGCGTAGGGTGTGTTTCTCTAAACAGAAAGCTTGCAACAATTCCGCCTAGTAAACATCCTGCACCAGTAATCTTAGCCAGTAATGGTGAGCCATTTGATAATTTCACAGCTTTACCATCTTGTACAATAACGTCATCTTTACCAGTAAGTACGATTGCCGTATTAAGTTTAGCATAGGCATTTTTAGCTATAGTTATAGGATCTAAACTAGTATCTCCATCTGTACCTTTCATCGTAGTCGTTGTGTCTACCAACGTTAGTATTTCTGAAGCATTCCCTTTAATAACTGATACATCTACTTCTGATAAAAATTTCTGACAAAATTGTTTACGATAATTTGAGGCACCCACTGCGACAGGATCAAACACAATTGGCGTTCCTTGTTGATTTGCAATTTTACCAATTTCAATGATATCCGCTTCATTGGCTTTAGTTAAAGTTCCTATATTAATTAATAATGCACCTGCTACTTGATAAAATTCTTCTGCTTCTTCAGGCGCTTCACTCATTGCAGGGCTCGCACCAATACTTAATAGACCATTTGCAGTAAAGTTTTTTACTACATCATTGGTATAGCATACAACTAAAGGATTCTCGTGGCGTAATTTTTCTAGATTATTCATCATCTAAACCTACTTTCTTCATATATGCAAAATGGTTTACAGGACCTCTACCTTGACCAATTTCAGGTGTGTATTCGATACTTAACGAAATAAATTTCTTCGCTTTTTTTACTGCTTCATAAATTGATTTCCCTTTAGCAAGTTCTGCTGTTATTACTGCTGAAAATGTACAACCAGTACCATGTGTATGTGGTGTATCAAATCGTTTGTTTTCAAATGTATAAACATCGTCTTTAGTAAATAAAAAGTCTTTAGCGTTATTTAAATCTGCTGAATGGCCACCTTTAATAACTACACCTTTACTTCCAATTTCATTAATGAAGATATGACCTGCTTTACGAATGTTTTCTTCAGTATCAATGGTTAAACCTGTAATTTCCTCAGCTTCAGGAATATTAGGTGTTACGACATCAGCTAATGGTAATAATGTGCTTTGTAAATGTTTTTTTGTAGCATCGTCCATCAAAGAGTCACCACTTTTAGCTAACATAACAGGATCAATAACATATGGAATATCAGAATGTTGTTTTAAATAGTCTTGGACAAGTTCCATAGTCTCATGTGTAGCAATCATGCCTGTTTTGATGGCTTGAGGTAATTCATCATCAAACACACTATCTAACTGTTCTTTAACCCAACTTGTTTCTAAATTATGAATATGTTGAACTCCTTTAGTGTTTTGAGCCACAATGCTAGTGATAGTAGCCATGCCATATACACCACAAGCATGAAACGATTTTAAGTCTGCCATGACCCCTGCGCCGCCTGAAGGGTCAGTTCCAGCAATGGTTAATGCAATTTTAGGTTTTTTCATTATTTATTGCCTCCATAATTCCACTGTTCATCAATATATGCCATATTAAAGAATTGACGTTCATGAATTGTACTTTGTAAGAAACTTTCTTTAATGTCTTCTTTCTCTTGATTTGAGCAATTTTGAGTAAGTTCATCTAACAATCTATCAAATACTTCAATTAAAGCACGCATTTCCGTACTATAAAAATCAAACCATTTTGCAGTAATAGCATCTCTATTAAGTTTTGGATCTTCAAGTGCTTTTTTAGCAATAACTTCATATACGTATGGACAAGGCGCCATAGCAGCTATTGTATATGCAGCATTTTCATGTGCATATGCATGATAGTACATGTGTTTAATATAATGGTCACCACTTGGCGGCCACACTTTTTCTTTAACGATTTCTTCATAAGGCTCATTAATATAATTAGCTAGAATTTCATGTGCTTCTACTTCCCCATCTAACATAAATTCAATTTGTTCAACTATGAATTTAACATCTTTCATAGTTGGCATTTTAGGAATAATTAATGCATATAAATTAGTAAATTCTTTTAAATAAGACGCATCCGCTCTTAAATATTGACGTACTGCTTGTGCTGATAATTCCCCTTTAAGCAAATCTTGAATAAATCCATCGTTATAGATATCTTCAATAATGGATTGTGAAGCTACTTTTAATTCTGATGAAAAAGTCATTTCATTTCCTCCTTAAAAAATAAAAAAGCTACATTTCAACGTAGAAATGCAGGTTTCATTCATAAAAGTTGAATGAAATAATCACATAACTACTTTCCTACGTTGGTCCTAACCAAATCAGGTTGTAAGGGTCTGAATCATTCATCTCAGCCAAATAATTTGGCTCCCCTAGTAGCCTTTATCTTATTAATTTAACATTATCAAATCCATTTATATTTATCAAACTATACGTTATACGACTTTAACGCTTAGATAATATTAAAGCGTTATTAAAATTAGTGTTCACTTATTCAAGCCAACTTTTTTACAATAAAAAAGATTGAGACATTAATTACATGTCCCAATCTAATATATAAAATGAATTTAGTTTTATGCAGTTACCCATTGAGATGCGCCAGCAGTGTTATATAATTTTACAGCTGCAGCGTCTTGCACATCTTCAGGTGCTTGTGCTGGAGATTTACCTTTATATTCATCAGGAGCTACTGAATCCCAAGTTGATTGTAAGAATTGATATTTACCAGCTGCGCCTGAGCTTGAATTGATAGCATGAATATCGCCACCTGATTCACGTTGTGCAATTTGTTGTAAATGACTGTTCACATTTACTGATGAACCACTTGAAGCATTGTTATCTGAAGAATTTGATGAACTATTAGAAGTTGTTGCTTCAGTTTGTGGTTGTTGTGTTTGCTCAGTTTGTGGTGCTTGTTGTATTTGTGTTGGTTGTTCTTGGCTAGATTGTTGTTGTGAAGCTACTTCGCCTGCTGAAGTTTGATTATTTGAAGCTGAAGCTTGTTCACTAACATCTTGTTGTTGAGTTTGAGTTGGTTGAGTTGCTTGATCAGTTTGTCCTGATTGACCTGATTGAGTGTAATCCCAACTCCAGTTATTACCATCTGATTCAAAGTGGTAAGTGTAACCTTCATAATCAAATGTTACGTTATATGCACCTTGTTGAATAGGGCTATCATTTAATGATTGATCATTTGATTGAGCTAATTGAGCTAATTCAGCTTTATTTACTTGAGGTTCACTCGCATCAGCGTGTCCTGCATTGCCAGCTACTACTCCTAAACCTACTGCTAACGATGAAGCAATAATTGTCTTTTTCATAATTTATATGTCCTCCTAAGTTTTGTTCTTTATTAATTTACAAGTAATACTGTAACATCCATAAAATCATAGCAGGTTACAGTGAAATAAAAAAAGAAGCTCTTTTTTTACATAGAAATTACAGGCCTTGATATGTTTTTTTACTTCTTTTATGTTCTCAAAAACTTCCATGACAGTTTTGAGACTTCATACAATTAATTAACGTTTGTAATATTTTCGAAATCTTTCAGAAAATTATCCCTATAAAATAAAAAAACCTCTCCATATAAACACGTTATATTAGAGAGGTTCTGAGTATAATTGAAAGATGTTATATATTAAATTGGGATTGGAGTTTAAAAGGGTTATTAGAAAGTTAATTGATATTAATGATTTCGAGATTTTCTAAGGAATAAGTGTCTTCATCAATTGAGGAATTAGAAAGTATTTCATTGTTCTTGGATTTGGGGGACATAAATTTGATTGTTTCTACATACAATTCAGTAACGAAGTGTGTTTGATTATCTTTTTCATATTTACGAGAACGCATTTGACCAGTAATACCTACAAGTGAACCTTGACTGGTATAACGTTGAATGTTTAAAGCTGTTTTACCAAATGCTTTACAAAAAATATAGTCACAAGCTATCTCATTATTTTCATCTTTATAATTGCGTTCAGTAGCAACACTGAATGTAGCTATTTTCACCTCCTCATTATTATAGATTTGTGCGTCTTTAGTCATACGACCAACTATTACTATTTTATTGAGCATGTGTCACCTCCTTGTATAATCTATATTATTCACTACTGGAATAAACGTCAAAAAACTATTTATGATAAATATTCTCCTATTAATACTCAAAATTTGATATATTTAAAGAAAATAGTTAACAATTTAATAACTTACTTTACATTATTTGATTTATTGCACATTTTAAAATTTTTTTGGGGACGTGATGGTTTGAAGACATTTAAAGCAGTAAGGTTTCAAATAGTAAATGAGCACGGTGGCATTACAGAATATGAACTAGAAGATGGGGTCATAATTAATAAAGAGAATAGCGGTACTGGCTGGTTATTAGAAGTAGTCATTTCAAATGACCATTTTGAAACTATGAAAACGTATTATGACAATCAAACATTATTAGATATTCGTGTTGTCATAACTAGACCGTCAAACGATCCAGCTTTATTTGATGCTACTGTTAAAAATATTACAAATTTTGATACAACTATGTCAGTGGTTTTAGAATGCCATATTTATACACTTCGCCAAGTTTATGCAGAAAGCTTATTGGAACAATTAATAGATGAGGGGCTTTCTGGAGAAGAATTAAAAGTGACATTTAATCGTATGATGCAGTCTAAACCAAAACTAAAGGAAGAAAAATTTGAAAGAGAATGATACGAATGAATTTAGACTCATAATATTCATTTGTAATAGTTACAACTATATTTATCAAAAAAGCACAAGGATGATTTAAAATTAAAAAATCATTCTTGTGCTTTTATATAAGAATTTATTTCACAATTTTTTTAATTAAGCATCTTGAATTGCAAATGTAAGTTCACAACTACATGCTAATTGACCATCAACAGTGGCTTTAGCAGTCCCTTTACCAATTGGTCCTTTAATTTTAGTGATTTCAACTTCTAACATCAGTGTATCACCAGGTGTAACTTGTTTTTTAAATCTACATTTATCAATACCAGCAAATAATGCAATTTTTCCTTTGTTTTCTTCACTATTTAGCATAGCTACAGCACCAGTTTGTGCTAATGCTTCTGTAATAAGTACGCCAGGCATTACTGCATAATCAGGAAAATGACCTTGGAAGAAAGGTTCGTTACCAGATACTTGTTTCAATCCTACACAACGTTTACCTTCTTCATATTCAACAACGCGATCTATTAATAAAAAAGGTTGTCTATGCGGTATAATTTGTTTAATTTGATTGTAATCAAAAATTGTTTCCATAGTTAAAATACCTCCAGAAGTGTTTTATGATTAAACTTAATGATTAATCATTTACTCTTTGGATGTCAGCACCAAGAGATTTTAATTTTTCATGGAAATTCACATAACCACGATCTAAGTGTTTTAATTCAGTAACTTGAGTAGTTCCTTCTGCAACTAATCCTGCTAAAATTAAAGCTGCTGCTGCTCTTAAGTCTGTAGCTTTAACTTGAGCGCCTTGCAATTGACTTTTACCTTGAATTTTTGCACTTCTACCTTCTACTGTAATATTAGCATTCATACGTCTGAATTCTGCAACATGCATAAATCTATTTTCAAATACAGTTTCAGTAATGACTTTATGACCTTCAGCAGTTAGTAACAATGCCATCATTTGTGACTGCATATCTGTTGGGAACCCAGGGTGTGGTAAAGTTTTAACATCAACTGGTTTTAATTCATCTTCAACAGTTACATGCACACCATCTTCAGTAAAATCTAAATTAACGCCCATTTCTTCTAATTTATAAATTAAACTCGTCATATGCTCTTTAACTGCATCACGTACAAATACATCACCACGTGTAATAGCTGCAGCAATAATTAATGTACCAGCTTCAATTCTATCTGGAATAATAGAATGTTCCACGCCAGTTAACTTTTCAACACCATGAATTGTAATGGTATCAGTACCGGCACCAGTAACTTTACCGCCCATTTCATTAATATAATTAGCTAAGTCTACTATTTCAGGTTCTTTTGCAACATTTTCAATTACAGTTTTACCTTTAGCTAAAGAAGCAGCCATTATAATATTTTGAGTAGCACCTACACTTGGAAAATCCAAATGGATGTCTGTACCTTTTAAGCCATCCTTAGTACTAGCATAAATATTACCATTTTCTAAATGAATTTCAGCACCAAGGGCTTCAAAACCTTTAATATGTTGTTCTATAGGGCGTGCGCCGATAGCACATCCTCCAGGTAAAGCAACAATCGCATGTCCTAATCTTGCTAGTAAAGGACCCATAACTAATATACTTGCTCTCATCTTACTAACATATTCATAAGGTGCTTCTTCTTTAAGCGTAGTTGAAGCATCGACCGTGACAGCACCCTCTTCTTTATTGTACTCCACTTTAGCATTTAAAGTTGATAATACATTATTTATAGTTACAACGTCACTTAAATCCGGAACATTTACAAGCTTACTTTGTCCTTCAGATGCTAATAACGATGCTGTAAGAACAGGTAATACTGCATTCTTAGCTCCTTCAACTTTTACTTCTCCTGTAAGGCGATTGCCTCCATTTATCACTATTTTATCCATTTCAATCCTCCACTTTAAACTCCTATTACTTTCATCATTTCCCTTTTTTTAAACAGTTATTTATTAATTATATCTATTTTTCAAAAGAAATTACAGTTATGTTTATTACTAAAATAAATATTTAACTTGAGTAGAAAACTGTAATAAATCAACTAAAAAATTGCTTACTGCTGTTCCTAATAAGATTGCTAAAAAAATCAAGCAAACTTGAACTTGCATTGCATAACCTTTCCTAAAAAGATTATCTAATTTAAGAGAGTTTAATGCCCAATAAGCAATACAAATACATATAACATGTAATATTAAATGTATTACGGCAAATTGACCCATATAGTCCATGTCAATCTCTCCTTAAAGATTACTGTATTATATTGTACATTAAAAATATATAGAATGATACTATTGATGACTATTATGTAAACAAAAAAGGTTCAGAAACTAAGTTAAGTTTCTGAACCTTTTTTAATTATTTTAATTCAGCTACGCGCAAGCGATTTTCAGCTCTTGCTAACGCTCGTTTAGCTCTATTAATATCACTATTATCCTGATCATCTAAATGAGATTGTGCACGTTGACGAGCCAATTTAGCTCGTTGAACATCAATTTCACTAGCTGTTTCTGCTGTTTGAACAATAACTGATACTTTATGTTGTCTAATTTCAACAAAGCCACCACTAACAGCTATATATTCAGTACCATTTCTAAAATTTACTTTTACATGGCCTGTTTTTAATGCGGCAACTGTAGGAATATGTCCACTCATGACACCCATATCACCAGCTGTAGTTTGAAAGACAACTAGTTCAACGTCATCTTTTTCGTAGACTGAACCATTAGGAGTGACAATATCAAGATTAACTGTACTCATTATCTATACCTCCTAATTTATTTAGACTTCAACACCCATATCTTTTGCTTTAGCAATTACGTCTTCCATGCTACCAACTAAACGGAAAGCATCTTCAGGGATATGGTCATATTTACCATCTAAGATATCTTTAAAATCAGCTACAGTTGTTTTAACTGGAACATATGAACCTTTTTGACCAGTAAATTGTTCTGCAACGTGGAAGTTTTGTGATAAGAAGAATTGGATTCTACGTGCACGTTCAACTGTAAGTTTATCTTCTTCTGATAATTCATCCATACCTAAAATAGCGATAATATCTTGTAATTCTCTATATTTTTGAAGCGTTGATTGAACATCACGTGCCACTTCATAATGCTCTTGACCCACGATTGATGGTTCTAAAGCTCTTGAAGTAGATGCTAATGGATCAACCGCAGGATAGATACCCATTTCAGTTAATTTACGTTCCAAGTTTGTAGTTGCATCTAAATGCGCGAATGCTGTTGCTGGCGCAGGGTCAGTATAGTCATCGGCTGGAACGAACACAGCTTGGATAGATGTTACTGAACCTTTGTTTGTAGATGTGATACGTTCTTGTAATTGACCCATTTCAGTAGCTAAAGTTGGTTGATAACCTACTGCTGATGGCATACGTCCTAATAATGCTGATACTTCTGAACCAGCTTGAGTAAATCTGAAAATATTATCAATGAATAATAATACGTCTTGACCTTGTTCATCACGGAAATATTCTGCCATAGTTAAAGCAGATAAAGCGACACGCATACGCGCACCAGGTGGCTCATTCATTTGACCAAATACCATTGCTGTCTTTTTAATTACGCCACTATCTCTCATTTCATAATATAAGTCATTTCCTTCACGTGTACGTTCACCAACACCAGCAAATACTGAAATACCACCATGTTCTTGAGCAATATTATTAATAAGCTCTTGAATTAAAACGGTTTTACCTACTCCTGCTCCACCGAATAGACCGATCTTACCACCTTTGATATAAGGTGCTAATAAGTCTACAACTTTAATTCCTGTTTCAAGAATTTCAACTTCAGTTGATAATTCATCAAAATTTGGAGATTGACGATGAATTGGATCTCTTCTAACACTATCATCTAATTTATCTTCCAAATCAATTGTATCGCCTAGTACATTAAATACACGTCCTAATGTTTCTTCACCAACTGGAACGCTAATGTCTTTTCCAGTATTTTTAACTTCCATACCACGTTGAACACCATCACTTGAATCCATCGCGATTGTACGTACGACATCATCACCTAATTGTAATGCAACTTCAAGTGTTAATTCAAAAGTGCCATCTTCTCTAGGGACTTCAATGATTAAGGCGTTATTAATTTCAGGTACTTCATTATGTTCAAAACGAACGTCAATGACAGGACCCATAACCTGAGTTACACGGCCATTACCCATGTTGTTTCCTCCTTTAAAATTTATTCAAGTGCTGCAGACCCACCAACAATTTCAGTAATTTGTTGTGTGATTTCAGCCTGTCTAGCTCTGTTATATTGTAATGATAAATCATCAATAAGTTCTGTTGCATTATCAGAAGCATTTTTCATAGCAGTCATACGTGCTGCATGTTCACTAGCTTTGGCATCTAAAATCGTTCCGTAGATTAAACTTTCAACATATTGAGGAAGAATAACACTTAGGATAGATTCTTTATCAGGTTCAAATTCATATGAAGACATTTGACCTTGACCTTGGCTAGAATCTTCTTGAGATAATGGTAAAACTTGTTTGGTTGCTGGTTTATTTTCAAGAACACTAACATAATGACTATAATAAATCTTCAACTCGTCTATATGTTCTTCACTGAATAAGTCAATAGCATGTTTAGCGATAGCTTGGATTGATTTAAATGAAGGTTGATCCGGTACATCAACAAGTGAATCTTCAATTTCATAACCTCTATTTTTAAGGAAATCAACACCAGATTGGCCTAGAACCATAATGCTATACTCATCACTGCTTGAGTGTTTTTCTTTAATATCATTAATCAGTCGTTTGAGCACATTTGAACTATATGCACCTGCTAAGCCTTTATCACTAGTAATGACAAGGTAACCACTACGTTGTACGTGTCTAGGTCTTAACATTGGATGGCTTGAATGTTTACTTGCCCCTGCAATTGCTGTAATTGCATCTTGCATTTTTTCCATATACGGCTCAAATTGTTTTGTATTCTTTTCTGCTCGACGTAATTTAGAACTTGATACCATGTTCATTGCTTTGGTAATTTGTTTCATTTTTTTCGTCGATTTTATACGAACATCTATTTCTTTTAGAGAAGCCATTATCTCACCACCTTTTTGAATTAAAGTTTAATTATTCAGATTTGCTAAAGCTTTTCTTGAATTCATTAATAGTTGCTTCAAATTTATCATCAGATGGTAATCCACCTGTTTCTCTAATTTCTTTTAATAAATCTGAACCATTTGATTTAGCCCAACTATTTAACTCTTCTTCAAATCGAGTGATGTCTTCTACAGGAATATCATCTAAATAACCTTTAGTTAATGCGTAGATGATTAATACTTGGTTTTCAACTGGTAACGGTTTGTTTTGATCTTGTTTTAAAACTTCAACTGTACGTTTACCACG
Source organism: Staphylococcus taiwanensis (assembly GCA_020544305.1). Taxonomy (NCBI): domain Bacteria; kingdom Bacillati; phylum Bacillota; class Bacilli; order Caryophanales; family Staphylococcaceae; genus Staphylococcus; species Staphylococcus taiwanensis. The sequence continues at coordinate 935,245 of CP058667.1, read as the reverse complement.
TTCTAATTTTCTAGCAGTAAATTCATCTAAATCTGAACCAAATTGTGCAAATGATTCTAGTTCTCTATATGAAGCTAAATCTAAACGTAGCGTACCCGCTACTTTCTTCATTGCTTTAATTTGTGCAGAACCACCAACACGTGATACAGATTGACCAGCGTTAATAGCAGGTCTTACACCTGAGAAGAATAAGTCAGATTGTAGGAAAATTTGTCCATCAGTAATAGAGATTACATTGGTAGGGACGTAAGCAGAAATGTCGCCTGCTTGTGTTTCAATGATAGGTAATGCAGTAATTGAACCGCCACCTAAATCATCATTTAATTTAGCCGCTCTTTCTAATAATCTACTATGTAAGTAGAATACGTCACCAGGGTAAGCTTCACGGCCTGGAGGTCTACGTAATAATAATGAAAGTTCACGATAAGCAGCTGCTTGTTTAGTAAGGTCATCATATACGATAAGTACATGTTTACCATTAAACATGAACTCTTCACCCATAGTTACACCAGAGTATGGTGCGATATATAATACTGGTGCTGGTTCAGATGCTGATGCAGATACAACGATTGTATAATCAAGCGCACCAGCTTGACGTAATTTTTCAACATTAGCACGCACTGTTGAATCTTTTTGCCCAATAGCAACATAGATACAAATTGTGTCTAAACCTTTTTGGTTTAAAATCGTATCAATACCGATTGTTGTCTTACCAGTTTGTCTATCTCCAATAATTAACTCACGTTGCCCGCGTCCAATAGGAACTAAAGCGTCAATCGCTTTAATACCAGTTTGTAATGGTTCATCAACGGATTTACGCGCCATTACACCTGTTGCTTTTTGTTCAACAGGACGTGTTTTAGTAGTGTTGATTGGACCTTGTCCATCAATAGGTTGACCAAGTGGGTTAACTACGCGTCCGATAAGTTCTTCACCAACTGGAACTTCCATGATACGTCCAGTACGTCTAACTTCGTCGCCTTCAGTAATTTCACTGTATGGTCCTAAAATAACTACACCCACATTTGATTCTTCAAGGTTCTGTGCTAAACCGAGAACACCATTTGAGAACTCTACAAGCTCACCAGCCATACAATCATTTAATCCGTGAATTAATGCGATACCATCACCAATTTGAAGTACAGTACCAACATCATCTACAGACATTTCTGACTCATAGTTTTCAATTTGTGAGCGAAGTAATGCACTGATTTCTTCAGCTTTTATGGCCATCTATGTCACTCCTCTTTATATTAGTTAACTCTTTTAAATTTACGTTCAATTTGTTCTAAATCTTTTTTAACACTGCCATCTAGCACAGTTGTCCCGACTTTCACTCTGAATCCACCAATTAAATTAGGATTAATTCTAGTCGTGATATGTACATGTGATAACTTAGTTTGTTTAATAATTAAATGTCTTACTTTTTCAAGTTCATCATCACTTAGTTGATAGACAGACTCAACAATTGCTGAATCTTGATTGTAATGTTCATTATATAAGATTTTAAACTCTTTAAAAATTGAATTAATAAGTACTAAATGTCGATTATTAGCTAATATCATTAACATATTTTTTAAATAATAATTAGCATTACCGAATACAATTCCTACAAACTTGCGACGTTCAGAAGCAGGTTGGTTTGGATTAGTATCAATAGCTCTTAAATCATCATTATACTCAGTCGTAGCATTACTTACTACTTCTAATTCTTCATACATTAAATCAAGTCTATCTTGATCAAGTGCTACGTCAAATAATGCTTTAGCGTACTTTTTTGCTACATCTGCCATTATTTATCGCCTGCCTCTTTAAGATACTTATCAACTAATGCTTTTTGATCTTGTTCAGAAATTTCTTTTTGAAGAACTTTAGAAGCAATCAATACTGACAGTTCTGAAACTTGATTATTAATATCAGCTAAAGCACGTTCTTTTTCACTATTAATTTCACTTTGTGCAGTTTCAATCATGCCATTTGCACGAATATTAGCTTCATGAATAATTTCTTCATGCTGTTTACGTGCTTGAACTCTGGCATCTTCTAATATACGTTGAACTTCATCTTGAGTTTCTTTAAGTGTCTTTTTATTTTCTTCTTCAAGCTTTTGTGCATTCAATTTAGCTTCTTCAGCTTCATCGATATCTCTATTAATATCGCGTTCACGTTTGTCCATTACTTCTTTCAATGGACCCCAAGCAAATTTTTTCAATAGTGCTAGAAGAACTAAGAAAGTAATTAAAGTTACGAGAACTGTTCCCCACTCAACACCATGATTTGCTGCACCTAAAGCGAATGAATTAGTTAATGCATTCACGGTAATATGACACTCCTTTCATAATTAATCATCACTTGTCATTAAATAAAACGAACGGCGAAGGTCAAAGAGACTTCGCCATGAAATTTTCTTATTGGAAAAGAGTCATGAATGCGATTACTACACCGATGATTGGTAAAGCCTCAACTAAACCAATACCAATGAACATGATACTCATTAATTGACCACGTGCTTCTGGTTGACGTGCGACACCTTCAACTGTTCTAGATACGATAAGACCGTTACCAATACCTGCGCCTAGTGCTGATAATCCGATTGCAATTGCTGCTGCGATTAAACCCATATTAATAATTCCTCCTAATTTTGTTTGTTTATATTAATGTGTGTCCGCTACTTTGTGGGACATGTAAACCATTGAAAGCATAATAAAGATATATGCTTGGATAGAACCAACAAAGATTGAGAATCCTTGCCATACGATTAGACCTGGAATACTAATTATCCAGCCCCATCCGCTGTTGAAAAACAAGCCGGCTAATAGTGATAAAAGTAATTCACCGGCAAAGATATTACCATAAAGACGTAGACCAAGTGTTAATGTAGAAGAGAATTCTTCAAATACATTAATAATTGCCAAAGGCCAGAAAGGTTTAAAGTAATTACCTACATAAGCCTTAGTACCACGCATTTTCAAACCGTAATAATGAGTTAGTATAATCATCATTGTTGATAACGTAAGTGTTACTGTGGCATCAGCAGTTGGTGATTTCCACCATAAATAGTGGTCTTTTGTCACGATTGCGAAAGGCAAGCCTAACATATTGGCAACAAAGATAAACAGAATCAATGTTACTGCTAAAAAGTGAAATTGACCACCTTCCAACTTACGAGTGGGGATTTGTGATCCATGTGCTCACCTCTTTCTTTATAAAATTTTACTCCCTTTGCAGTAGAGGGCGTATGATGATTAGTACATAAGAAATCATGAGACCTATCATTATTCCAATAATATTCACATATTCTTTAAAGAAAAACCAAATTAGACACGCTATAATAGCGACTAAATACCTCCAAATATTGCCCGTAGAAATATGTATGTTATCTGGTTGTTTAGCCCGAGATAAATATAATTCAAAGATATATGTATTTATTAAAGAACCAAATGTTCCTATTATTAATCCTAAAATAAAGGAATTGGAAATAATAATATACAAAACACTCAAAAATATTAAAAAATAAATATAATATTGAATGTATTGTTTAAATAAGATGTTGAAACGTCTCATTTTTTCCTCCAAATTAACTTATGACAACCATGTAAACCGTTCCACTCATACAAATTTAATAATAATATAGGGCAAATAGTGTGTCAATTCTATTCAAATTGTTGTAATAATTTACTCCTAATTTGTCACAAAATATTCACAAATACAGATAATGATTTAACTACCAAATTGATTAGGTGGTTCTTTAGTGATATTCAAATAATATTTAATACTATCGCAAATTCTTATAGCAGCTTTACCATCACCATAAGGATTTTGCGTCATTGCCATATGATCGTATATCATTTCATCATCTAGTAATGCTTTTGTTTCATTGTAAACATCTTCCAATTCAGTGCCTATTACTTTCAAAGTACCTGCTGCTACACCTTCTGGTCTTTCTGTCACATCTCTAAGCACTAATACTGGTTTATTCAATGAAGGCGCTTCTTCTTGAATACCACCTGAGTCAGTTAAAATAAGATACGATTTACTAGCAAAGTTATGAAAATCAATGACATCTAAAGGTTCAATTAATTCAATTCGCGGATGCTCTCCAAGATACCTTTTAGCTAATTCTCTAACTTTAGGATTTAGATGCAATGGCGAAATCACTACAACATCTTCATATTCCTCGACGATTCTTCTAATCGCTTCAAAAATGTTTTTCATGGGTTGACCCATGTTTTCTCTTCGATGTGTAGTTAACAAGATTAAACGTTTATTATTATGCCTTTTCATAATTTCAGAAGTATAATCCTCAGTTACTGTAATATTTAAGGTATCAATAGCAGTATTACCTGTAATAATAATACTGTCTTTATTTTTTTGTTCGTCTAATAAATTTTGTGCAGCATTAGCAGTTGGAGCAAAATGTAAGTCTGCAATATCACCGACCATTTGGCGATTAATTTCTTCAGGGAAAGGTGCATATTTTTGTCTTGTTCTAAGACCCGCTTCCACATGTCCAACTGGTACTTGATTATAAAATGCTGCTAATGCACCTGAAAATGTAGTCGTTGTATCGCCATGTACTAAAACCATGTCAGGTTTTTCACTTTTTATAATCTGTTCAAGTTCTATCATTGCTCTTGATGTAATTTCCGACAATGTTTGACCTGATTTCATGATATTCAAATCATAATGCGGTTTTATATTAAAGGTATGCAATACAGAATCTAACATTTCTCGATGCTGAGCAGTTACAACAATCAATGGTTCTAACTCAGCCTCATTTTCAAGTGCTTTGACTAATGGTGCCATTTTTATTGCTTCTGGTCTTGTACCAAAGACTGTCATAATCTTTCTCATATCTTAATAACTCCTAAAAATACTATTTTGTACCAAACAATCTATCTCCAGCGTCTCCTAATCCTGGTGTGATATATGCTTTTTCATTAAGTTTTTCGTCTAAAGCTGCGATATAGATATCGACGTCACTATGTGCTTCTTTCATTTTTTCTACACCCTCTGGAGCTGCAATTAGACACATAAATCTAATGTTTTTAGCACCACGTTTTTTAAGAGAATTAATCGCTTCAATAGCAGATGCACCCGTCGCTAACATAGGGTCAACCACAATAATTTGTCTTTCGTCAATATCTTGTGGAAGTTTAACAAAATACTCAACTGCTTTTAATGTCTCAGGATCGCGGTATAAACCTATATGACCTACACGTGCTGCTGGTACTAAGCTTAATACACCATCTGTCATCCCTAACCCTGCTCTAAGAATAGGTACTACTGCTAATTTTTTACCAGCTAATCGTTTAGCTGTCATTGTAGTAACTGGTGTATTAATTTCAACGTCTTGAAGTTCTAGATCTCTTGTTACTTCGTATGCCATTAACATACCTACTTCATCAACAAGTTCTCTAAATTCTTTAGTTCCTGTGTTTAAATCACGGATATAGCTTAATTTATGTTGAATTAATGGATGATCAAATACATGTACTTTACTCATTTCTATTTCCTCCAGTTTATATATAACAAATTATTCATATAGCGGATATTTTGCTGTTAATTTACTTACTCTCTCGCTTGCTTCTTTTAATTTCGAATCGTCTTTAGGATTTTTCAATGCTAAACTTATAATTTGACCCACTTCTTTAAATGCGTCTTCATCAAAGCCGCGCGTCGTCGCTGCAGGTGTCCCTAATCTAATGCCACTCGTTACGAATGGTTTTTCTTGATCAAAAGGAATTGTGTTCTTATTACAAGTAATGCCAATTTCATCTAATGTCGCTTCTGCTTCTTTACCAGTTACATTCACAGAGTTTTTGACATCTACTGATAATAAATGGTTGTCTGTACCCCCTGAAACGATTCTAAACCCTTCTGCTTGTAATGTTTCAGCTAATACTTTGGCGTTTTTAACCACTTGTTCTTGATAAGCTTTAAAATCTTGTTCCAATGCTTCACCAAATGCAACTGCTTTCGCTGCAATTACATGTTCTAAAGGTCCACCTTGAATACCAGGGAAAATTGTTTTGTCTATATCCTTTTTATACTTTTCTTTGCAAAGAATTAAGCCGCCACGTGGCCCTCTAAGTGTTTTATGTGTCGTTGTTGTGACGAAATCAGCATATTCTACAGGGTTTGGATGTAAACCTGTAGCTACTAAGCCGGCGATATGTGCCATATCTACCATTAACTTTGCACCAACTTCATCAGCAATTTCTCTGAACTTTTTAAAATCAAGTTGTCTAGAATAAGCCGATGTTCCAGCAACGATTAGTTTAGGCTTGTGTTTAAGCGCCAATTCACGAACTTCATCATAATTAATCTTCTCAGTGTCTTTATCAACACCATAATCAACGAAATTATAAAACTTACCACTGAAATTAACAGGAGAACCATGTGTTAAATGGCCGCCATGGCTTAAATTCATACCTAAAACTGTATCGCCCATCTCAAGTGCAACTAAATACACGGCCATATTAGCTTGAGATCCTGAATGTGGTTGTACATTAACATGCTCTGCACCAAATAATGCCTTAGCACGTTCTATAGCAATCGTTTCAGTAACATCTACATATTCGCATCCACCATAATAACGACGGCCAGGATACCCTTCGGCATATTTATTCGTCATTACAGAACCTTGTGCTTCCATTACAGCCTCAGAAACAAAATTCTCAGATGCAATTAATTCAATGTTATTATTCTGTCTATTGTATTCGTTTTGAATCGCTTCATAGACAACTTTATCTTGCTTTTGGATATATGACATAAAAATCCCCCTCTTCACTTTACAACTTATTCGTATTTAGCTCGTTCGCCACCGATTTTTTTAGGTCTAGAAGTGGCTATCGTAACGACCGCTTCTCCGACTTTTTTAACACTAGTTCTAACCGGTACGCAAACATGCTTAATATGCATTCCAATAAGTGTTTGACCTATATCAATACCTTTAGGAACAGATATATGTTCAACCACTACGGGATCATTCATATGTTGATAGGCATAAGTAGCAAGACTACCACCCGCATGAACGTCAGGTACAACTGTCACTTCTTCCATCGTTAGCGGATTAAAATCTTCACGTTCAATCGTAATTGCTCTGTTGATATGTTCACAACCTTGAAATGCAAATGAAACGCCAGTTTCTTGTTGAACCTTCATCAAGGAAGTGAAAATAGCTTCTGCAACCTCCATTGAACCAACAGATCCTATTTTTTGACCAATGACTTCAGAAGTAGAACATCCAATAATACAGATCTCGCCTTTATTGAAAAATGATTGTTCCTTCAATTCTTCAAGTAAAATTGTAAGTTCTTGCATTGAAATCTCCACCTTAAATACATATTTAAAAAGAAGCATAGCAAACTAGCTATACTTCTTCATTATAACTTATTTAGCGCGTAACACATACTAATTGTATAACATTTCGCTTTATGAAACCTATTTCATTTTTTCAATTAAATAGTAAAGTTGGTTAAAGGTTTGACGGTAAGTATCTATACTACCTCCAAAAGGATCATCGATATCCCCCTCGATACCAACATATTCTCCTAATTGATAGATGTGTGCATGATTTCCATATTGTTGTTGTATTTGTAGTTTATGATTGTCTGTCATAGTTAAAATTAAATCGCTATGTAAATCTTCTTCGTTAAATTGTTGAGCTGAAGTTGGTTCAGGCAAATTATTTTCTAAAATGACTTCTAATGACTCTGGCGTTATTGCTTGACCATTAGTTGCAAATAGTCCTCTAGAGTTAATGTCATCATTAGGTAATAATTGTCTTGCAATACTCTCTGCTATAGGACTACGGCATGTGTTTCCAGTACATACAAAAGTTATTTTCACAAGTCTTCACCTCTAACGATTTGATTGCCAGTTGCTTTTGATATACGATTCATGATTGCTTCTGAGGATTCTATATTCTCGAAAGCATAAATATACGCTTGTTGTATAGACTGATTCTCATCAATATCATGTAAAATGCGATATAGATTATGGTTAGCTTCTTTAATTGCGTACTCATCATTACATAATGAAATAAACTGTGCGCTACTAGGCACAAATTTTTTAAAACTTTCTGGTAAAATAAATGCTACTTTTTCCCAATTTTTATCCTCGGTAATAGGTTTTTTAATACCATTAATCATTGATATCGGTGTATCTGGAGAATAATGTTTGTATTTCATTCCTGGTGCTATAGGTCTATCTGTTGAATTATAATTATATTGAATCACACTATTAGGAACTATATCATTTAACATCGCTTGTGTAATAGCACCTGGTCGAGCAATTTTAAATGGATATTGTGTACAATCAAGGACTGTACTTTCAAGGCCCTCTTCACTTTGATCGCCATTAATAATACCGTCAACTTTGCCATTTAAATCATTATATACGTGATGAAACGTAGTTGGAGATGGACGACCACTAACGTTTGCACTAGGTGCCGCAATAGGTATATCAACATATTGTAGAATCGCACGACCAATTGGATGACTTGGCATTCTTGCGGCTATTGAATTTAATCCGCCAGTCACTTTTTTACAAAGGTACCCCTCTTTTAAAGGAAGTATAAATGAGATTGGTCCCGGCCAAAATGCATCCATCAATTTTTGTGCTTCCGCAGGTACATCCGACACAAAGTTCGATAATTGTGCATAACTATGAATATGTACAATTAATGGATTATCTGAAGGTCGTCCTTTAGCTTGATAGATTTTTGTTACTGCTTGTTCATTACGTGCATCAGCACCAAGTCCGTATACAGTCTCCGTGGGAAGTGCAATTAGACCACCATTTTGGTATATAGCTTTTATTTCTTTTAAATCAGGAAATGTTAATGGTGAATGTATATAATCACGCATATCCCATAAATGTGTTTCCATCAAACTCGCTCCTTTCGTTTTTCTTTTTAATATAGGAAGAAGTTACTCATCTAAATTTTATCAGATCAGTAACTTCTCAGTTCACCATTTAAACGAAACAATTCTATCGTTTCCGTTAATATCTTGAACCACTTTTACGTCAAGATTAGGATATTTATTTAAAATGATTTCTTTTAATCTATCGCCTTGGTTATAACCAATTTCAAATGTGACATACGCATTATCATTTAAAACTTGAGGTAAATCATCGAGTATCATTTCATATATAGCATAACCTTTATCTTTAGCAAATAGTGCAACATGCGGCTCATATTTAACTACTGTATCATCCATATTACTTACTTCGTCATAATCAATATACGGTGGATTAGAAATTAAACCATCTACTTTAACGTTATTGTTGATTAAAGGTTTTAAGCCACTACCCAATAAAAATTCTACATTAGCATTAAGTTGATGTGCATTATCATTCGCTAAATCTAAGGTTTCTTGAACAATGTCAGTTGCATATACACGGAAAGAGGAATTTAACTTTTTTAATGTTACTGCTAATACCCCACTGCCAGTACCTATGTCTACTATTGTTCCATCTTTTTTAGCATATTCAAGAAAATGAAGCATTACTTCCTCAGTTTCTGGTCGTGGAATTAAGCAATGTTCGTTGACTTGAAATTGATAACCATAAAACGATTGAAACCCTACAATATATTGAATGGGTTCACCTAATAACATACGTTCCATCGCAAGTGAAAATTTAGCTTCCTCTGCTTGTGACATTTCATCATACATATGGATAAGGTAATCAGTTCTAGACCAATTGAACAAGTCTAACATTAACCACTCAGCACGTGATTGTTCGTACCCTTTTTCAGTTGTTAAAGTTATCGCCTGACTTAACTTGTCTTTAAAGTTCACCATTATTAAGTTCTTTCAGTTTCTCAGTTTGTTCAGATAAAGTTAATGCATCAATAATTTCATCTAATTTACCTTCCATAATTTGATCTAACTTCTGTAAAGTTAAACCAATACGATGATCTGTTACACGACTTTGTGGATAATTATATGTTCTTACACGTTCTGAACGATCACCTGTACCTACAGCTGATTTACGTTGTGCAGCATATTTCTGTTGTTCTTCTTGTAATTTCATATCATATAAACGTGTTTTTAATAATTTTAATGCTTTTTCACGGTTCTGAATTTGAGATTTTTCTGAAGATGTAGCAATAATACCTGTTGGCAAGTGTGTAATACGTACAGCTGAATCCGTTGTATTGACGTGCTGACCACCTGCACCACTAGAACGATACGTATCAATTTTCAAATCTTCGTTACGAACTTCTATCTCGACATCTTCTACTTCTGGTAATACCGCAACAGTAGCTGTAGAGGTATGAATACGTCCACCTGATTCTGTTTCAGGTACACGTTGAACACGATGTGCACCATTTTCAAATTTCAATTTACTATACGCACCATTTCCAGATACTGAAAAACTAATTTCTTTGTATCCACCATGATCACTTTCAGCCGCTTCTACTATTTCTGTTTTAAATTTTTGTGATTCTGCATACTTTGTATACATTCTTAATAAGTCACCTGCGAAAATTGCTGCTTCATCGCCACCTGCTGCCGCTCTAATTTCGACGATAACGTCTTTATCATCATTAGGGTCTTTAGGGATTAATAAGAATTTAAGTTGTTCTTCTAATTCAGGAATAGCATTTTTCAATGAATTGCCTTCCTCTTTTAACATTTCAACTTCTTCTTTATCATCCGTTTCACTTAACATTTCTTCAATTTCTTCTAGTTCTTCTTTTTTACTTTTATAATCTCTATAAACATCTACAGTTTTTTGTAAATCAGCTTGTTCTTTTGAATATTTACGTAATTTATCTGAATCGTTAACGACCTCTGGGTCACTTAACATCTCATTTAATTGTTCATATCTTTCTTCAACGATATCTAATTGATCAAACACTACATTTCCTCCTTGTCGTTCGTACTTGGCGCTACGATGTGATGCGCTCGACATCTTGGCTCATAACTTTCATTTGCTCCAACTAAAATAATAGGATCATCTATTTTCGCAGGTTGTCCATTAATTAAACGTTGCGTTCTGCTTGAAGATGAGCCACAAACTGCACAAACAGCCTGTAGTTTAGTTACATGTTCACTTACCGCCATAAGTTGTGGCATGGGTTCGAATGGTTCACCTCTAAAGTCCATATCAAGACCTGCTACAACAACTCGATGACCATTTTCCGCAAGTTTCTCTACTATATTTACAATTTCTTTATCGAAAAATTGAATCTCATCGATTCCTATGACATCAACTTTAGATAAATCATTAATTAATATATCTTTAGCAGTTGATATATTAATTGCTTCTAGTTCATTGCCATTATGAGATACTACCTTCTCCTTATGATAACGATCATCGATAGCCGGTTTAAACACTACTACTTTCTGTTTAGCATAAATACCTCTACGTAATCGACGTATAAGTTCTTCAGATTTACCGCTAAACATACTCCCAGTAATGCATTCAATCCAACCTGAATGGTAAGTTTCATACATTTTAAGTTCCACCTTTTTCAAAACATAATCGCTTAATTATATCATATTTCTAATGATTATAAATTACTATATATATGATAAAGGAACTGAAATTGCGAAAAACAAAGATGATAATCATCGTTTTAATTCTCACTAATTAAGCATCATAGAGCGATAGAAACCGACCTATCAATGACAATTCCTTAAGTTACACTTAGCAAGCTTAAAATTCATTTCTTATTAAACTAACATAAAAATCAAAAAAACTGTCTACTTAACTCTATATAAAATAGATTAGGCAGACAGTTTAAACTTACAATTAGTTGTTGTTGTTTGATTTGAGACCAAACTTTTTGTTGAAACGTTCCACACGACCATCCGCCGCAGCGAATTTTTGACGTCCAGTGTAGAATGGATGTGAATCAGAAGAAATATCTAAACGAATAACTGGGTATTCGTTACCATCTTCCCATTCCATAGTTTCTGAAGATGTTTTTGTTGAACCACTTAAGAATTTAAAGTCAGTTGTTGTATCTAAAAAGATAACTTTGTGGTAATCAGGATGGATTCCTTGTCTCATTATTTTCAGCTCCTTTGCCCTGAACCATCTGGAACAGAGTTATTTGTGAGTTTTTACCCAATACTTGATAATTATAATAGCTATTACTTCAAAACGCAACCCTCAAAGTAACATTCGTTAAATTATAGGTTTACCAGTTTTTGTGCTTTCTTCAGCTGCTTTTTGTAACTGTTGGAAAAATTCTTTATTATTCTGTGAGCGTTTTAATTTTCTAATAAATCTTTCAGTAAAATCAGTTGAGTCTGTAAACATATTTCTAAGTTGCCATAAAGATTCGAGTTCTGATTTACTAATTAGCAATTCTTCTTTACGTGTTGAACTTCTACCGATATCAATCGCAGGGAAAATACGACGTTCAGATAACTTACGATCTAGATGAAGTTCCATATTGCCAGTACCTTTAAATTCTTCGTAAATCATATCATCCATTCTAGAGCCAGTTTCAACTAAAGCAGTCGCTAATATTGTTAAACTTCCTCCTGCCTCAATATTACGTGCAGCACCAAAGAATGCTTTAGGTTTATGTAATGATGCTGGATCTAAACCACCTGATAATGTTCTACCGCTTGGAGGAATAACAAGGTTATATGCACGTGCTAAACGCGTAATAGAGTCCATTAGAATAATAACATCTTGTCCAATTTCAACTAGACGCTTAGCTCTTTCAAGTAATAATTCAGCTACTTTAACATGGTGTTGAGGGGGCTCATCAAATGTTGAATGTACTACTTCAGCAGATTCAACTGATCGCTCAATATCAGTTACCTCTTCCGGACGTTCACCTACTAATAATATAAACAATTTAGCATCAGGTTTATTAGTACTAATCGCATTCGCAATTTCTTTAAGTAGTGAAGTTTTACCGGCTTTTGGAGGAGCAACAATTAATCCACGTTGGCCTAAACCAATAGGAGTAACTAAATCCATAATACGTGTTGAATAATTTTGGGGATCCGTTTCTAAAATAATTCTTTCCTCAGGATAAAGAGGTGTTAAAGCTTGGAAGTGAGGTCGTTTTTTAACTACTTCAGCATTCTCATCATTTACAAAATCTACTTGTAGTAAACCATAATATTTTTCATTATCTTTAGGTTTACGGACTTTACCAGTAACTTTGTCACCACGTTTAATTTCAAAACGTCGTATTTGACTTGCTGAAATATAAATATCTTTTTCACCTTTTGAATAATTGACTGTTCTCAAGAATCCATAACCATCAGGTTGAATATCATCTAAGACGCCTTCCATATAGTAATTGCCATCTTTTTCCATTTGAGCTTCCATGATGGCTAAAACTAGTTCGCTTTTATTCAATTTACTGTAATTTGTTAACTTTAATGATTTTGCTTTTTGTGTTAATTCCTTTGTTGTGTAGTTCTTATATAACTCATGAAACGATTCATATTGTGGAGATGTACGTTCTTTTTCAGGCATAAACTGCACCCATTTCTTATATTTTTATAAAGACTTAATTCTAATTGTAAAATATGATATTTAAGCATGTTTTCAATATTAAAAATGCCAAACGCCATAATAAACTTCTCAATTTTTCGAATATCTTAAGTCATAAATACTAGAATTAATATAGCAAATTTTCATTTTAAATACAAAATGATTTTATTAAATTCCGTAAAATAAAACAGCACATGGAACTAATAAAGTTTCATGTACTGTTATTAATGCTGTAATATATTAATTTATTATTTAAAGAAAATAGCCTGCGATAGATTTAACTTCTAAGAATTCTTCAATTCCGTAATCGCCCCATTCACGACCAATACCAGATTGTTTATAACCACCAAATGGTAAATCAGGTTTATTACCTGCTTCATTAATTTCAATTCGACCAGCTTCAATTGAACGCGCTACTTTTTGAAGTGTTTCTTTATCTTTACCAATCACATAACCAGCTAAGCCATATTTAGTGTCATTCGCAATTTGAATCGCTTCATCTAAATCATTATATGTGATTACTGATGCAACTGGTCCGAAAATCTCTTCTTGTGCGATAGTCATATCATTATCGACATTAATAAAGATGGTTGGTCTTGCGAAATAGCCAGTGTCTAAACCTTCTGGCTTACCAGGGCCACCGTAGAATAATTCAGCACCTTCTTCGATACCTTTATCAATATATGATTGAACAGTATCAAATTGTTTTTTACTAATAATTGGTCCCACTTGTGTACCTTCTTCACGTGGATCACCAACTTTAACGTTGCTAAATTCTTCTTTTAAAGCAGTTAAAAATTCTTCTTTTTTACTTTCTGGAATTAAAATACGTGTACCAGCCGTACAAACTTGACCAGTATTATTAACTACCTTACCAGTAGTAGCTTTAGCTGCTTCTTTAACATCCACGTCATCTAACACGATGTATGGTGATTTACCACCTAATTCTAGTGATACTTTTTTAAAGTCTTTTGATGCTTTTTCCATAATCTTAGAACCAGTGCGTCCAGAACCAGTAAATGACATCATTCTTACTTTAGGGTGTTCACTTAATGGATTACCTACACCTTCACCATCACCATTAACTAAATTGAATACACCTTTAGGTACACCAACTTTGTCAAAAATTTCTGCAAGAATAACTGCAGCAAATGGTGTTTCTTCAGATGGTTTAAGTACCACTGGGCTACCTGCTGCAAATGCAGCTGCAAGTTTAAGTGATGTTTGGTTAGTTGGGAAGTTCCATGGTGTAACTAAACCAGCGACACCAATTGCTTCTTTAGTAACTAAAGCATCTCCACGACGTTCATCGAATTCAAATGTATCAAGTGCTCTACTTGCTTCTTGGAAATGATTTAGGCCCATTTGATAATGAACATTTTCAGAAATTGTTAGTGGGGCACCTAATTCATCTGTAATTGCTTCAACAATATCTTGTTTTCTATTTTTATATTCTTCTACGATTTTATCTAACAATTCTTTTCTTTCTTTAACTGAGCTATGGCGAAATTCTAAATATACGTCATTAGCAGCTTCTACCGCTTTGTCTACATCTTTTTCGTTACCTTTGGCTACTTTACCGATAACTTCTTCAGTTGCAGGATTGATTACATCAATTGTTTCATTACTTTCACTATCAATCCATTCGCCATTTATATATTGTTGAGTATAATTTCTCATCAATGCTTCACTCCTTAAGAATCATTATGTCATATATTTACCTTTTTGTTTCGAGGATTAAACATATCATGTTACGTCAACAAAACAAAAGAGTTTTGCACTTATTTGCTTGTAATCAATATTGCAAATAGCAATTTAATATACATAATAAGCACAAAACTCTTTTTATATCATTAAGATTTAACTTCTTCTTCAAGTGTTACGTAACTTCTAGCCCATTCTTCTATAGGTTTTAAAGCTTCTGCCAATGCTTTACCTTTATCAGTTAATTCATAAATGATTGAAACTGGGCTTGTTGAAACCACTTTTTTCTCAACTAAACCCCATTCGCCTAGATCAGTTAGTTTAATACTTAATGCACGTGGGGTAATTGTCTTCAAATCCCTTTTCATATCGGAAAAGTGCGCAGTATAATCAGTGCATCGAGATAGATAATTTATGATTAAACCGTTCCAACTTCTACCAACAATTTTAAAGGTTTCTTCAAGATATGGACATATTTCCATTGTCTTCACCTCTATTCAAAACTTCTTAAACATTGTAGGTACTATTAATTGCACACTTATAAGTGATGCAAACTAGTAGATTTAACTTTATTCACAAGTCAAATACTAATTTTAGTATCTAATATAATTAGTATACCAGATATGAGTGACTCAAGACAAACACTTTAAATCAAGGGTCTGATATAAATCTAACTATCCTTAAAAATAGTTGAACTAAGAAACTATTTCGTCAAAATTTCCACATAAATAAGCCATCAATAGATTAGATTTGATCTGTCCAAATATCTGCACCTAATTCTTTCAAATGCTTAACAATATCAGTATATCCTCTATAAATATGTTTTACATTATAAATCGTTGTAACACCCTCAGCGAGTAAGCCAGCGATGATTAAACATGCTCCAGCACGTAAATCACTTGCATAAACTTCTGCACCAGCTAAAGTGGAAGGTTTTATCGTAGCTGTACCAGTTGTCATGTCCGCTTCGATATCGGCACCCATATTTTTCAATTCGTCAACATGTCTAAATCGTGCAGGATATATCGTTTCAGTAACGAAAGATGGACCATCAGCCATAAATAATAAAGGTGTGATGGGTTGTTGTAAATCAGTCGCAAACCCTGGATAGACTAATGTTTTAATGTCTACGTTTTTATATGATGGTTTACGTTTGATTATAGCTCTCTCAGCATCCGCATCTATATTAATATCCACACCCAATTCTTTTAGCTTCACAGTAAGTGCTTCAACATGTTTAGGTACAATATTATTAATAGTTATTTCTTCACCCACTGCTGCTGCGATACACATATACGTTCCCGCTTCAATACGATCGGGTATAATTTGATACTCAGAACCATGAAGGTGATCAACACCATTTATTTTTAGTGTACTTGTTCCTGCACCTTTAACATCTGCACCAAGGCTATTCAAGAAATTTGCAACGTCTACAACTTCTGGTTCTTTGGCTGCATTTTCAATAATAGTTTGACCAGTTGCATGAACTGCAGCTAACATAATATTAATTGTAGCGCCAACACTGACCATATCTAGGAAGATATTTGCACCGTGTAATTCTTTTGCTTCAATCTTCATTGATGTATCACTAGACTCATCAATTTCAGCGCCTAAAGCTTTAAATCCTTTAATATGTTGATCAATTGGACGTGGTCCTAACGGGCAACCACCAGGTAATCCGATAACACATTTTTTGAAACGACCTAGCATAGCCCCCATCATATAATAAGAGGCACGTAGAGATTCCACTTTATTATTTGGAAGTGGTGCGTTTTGTATATCTGTAGTATCTACCTCTAATTGTTTACCATTCAAATTTGTCTTAATGTTTAAATCTTGTAATAAACTAACAAGCGTTTCAACGTCAGAAATTTGTGGTAATCCGTCTAACTTTACTTGCCCTTCAGCTAATAAAGTTGCTGGGATAATAGCTACAGCACTATTTTTAGCACCACTAATCGTGACTTCGCCGTTTAAAGATTGACCTCCACGGATTTTAATTACCTCTTGAGTCATAAGCTTTTCTCCTTTGTTTCTCATTTTTTAAAATTATACATTAGTAGCATTATAATTTATTTAATCTTTATTTGTAAAACGTTAATAATCTATCGTTAAAGATAAACTTAATTTTCTAAATTCAGTTAATTATTACTATAAAAACTAAAAAAGTTTTATGTATATACGTATTATAAAACATTTTTGTAAAATTATTAATTAAAGAATTCTTGGGAGATAAAACTGGCAAAAAAGAAAAAAAGAGTTGAGATCATATATCATCATCTCAACTCTAAAATAGAAAGCATTCTACTTTTTAAAATTAAATTATTTAGCGCGGTTAGAAGTACCGAACTCTCTAATTTTACCTTTAACTGTTTCTTTAATTGCTTCACGAGCAGGTCCTAAGTATTTACGTGGATCATAAACATCTTGATCATTGTTTAATACTTCTCTTACTGCTTTAGCAGAAGCAATTTGATTTTCAGTATTTACGTTAATTTTAGCAGTACCATAAGGAATTGCTTTTTGAATGTCTTTAGTAGGGATACCAGTACCACCGTGTAGAACTAATGGTAAACCAGTTGATGCACCAATTTCTTCCATTTCTTTAAATCCTAATTTAGGTTCACCTTTGTATGGTCCGTGAACTGAACCTAATGCTGGAGCTAAAGTATCAATACCAGTTCTTTCAACTAATTCTTGACATTCCTTAGGATCAGCGTAGATGATGCCACCAACAACGTCATCTTCTTGGCCACCAACAGTACCTAATTCAGCTTCAACTGATACACCATGTTGATGTGCATATTCTACTACTTTAGAAGTGATTTCAATATTTTCTTCAAATGGACTATGAGAAGCATCGATCATTACTGAAGTGAAACCAGCATCAATCGCTTCTTTACATTTGTCAAAACTTGAACCATGGTCTAAGTGAATTGCTACTGGTACAGTGATATTTAAATCATGCATTAAACCTTCAACCATTTTAACAACTGTATAGAAACCGCTCATATAACGTGCAGCACCTTCTGATACACCTAAGATAACTGGAGCGTTCTCTTCTTGAGAAGCTTCTAAAATTGCTTGTGTAAATTCTAAGTTATTTAAGTTGTATTGACCAACCGCATAACCATTTTCTTTCGCATCGATTAACATTTCTTTCATTGAAACTAATGGCATGAAAGTTCCTCCTTGTGTGCAAGAGCACAATTTTTAAAATCATTATATCAGAAAATATTTTTAAATGCATGTTAATACATGCTCAATTAATGTAAAACTTTAAATATAATAAAATTTCTTGATAAACTGTACTTTATTACTGTGCGTGAGTGAATTGCATTAAATGGATGGTTTCATTACAATACTTATGGAATGGAGGATCAACATGTCTAAAATATTACATACACAATTAACTGGTATATTTAATCGATTAGAAGATCAAGCTTTGGATATTCAAATGGCAGCTCAGTGTTTAATACAAGCCATTGGCGGCGAAGGTTATGTATTTATTCAAGGTTATGATGATTTAAAATTTTTTGAATCATTCATTATTGAAAGTAAAGAAAGTCTAAAATCAAGTAAATTATTATCATCTCTAGATTCTTTTGATGAAATTGATTCAACAGACCGCGTTTTATTATTCTCACCATTTTATACAGAAGATGTTGCTAATGATGTCGAACATTTAATTGAGAATGATATTGATTTTGTTTTAATTTGTAATCATCCTAAAACAGAAGATTTCCCAGAACAATTTATGCATTTCATTAATCTTTCTACGCCAAGACCAATTGTTTATACAGAAGATTATGATAAAATCGTACAACCTCACACAATAGCATTTAATTACATCTATTATGAAATCTATACGCAAATGATTGAAATGACTAGAGACTTAGAATTATAACCTTAATATTTTAATTCTATTTTATAAATAATTAACCCTTTGATACTTTTATTTAGTAATCAAAGGGTTAATTTGTATTGATAGATTATTTATTTTGATGTTTATATGCTGCTTCAACAAAAGCTCTAAAAATAGGTTGAGGTCTATTTGGTCTTGATAAGAATTCTGGATGGAATTGACAAGCTACGTAGAAATCATTTTCAGGAATTTCTACCATTTCAACCAAACGTCCGTCTGGACTAGTTCCAGAGAACACCATTCCGCTAGCTTCTAATTGTTCTCTAAACGCATTATTAAATTCATAACGATGGCGATGTCTTTCTTCAATATCTGAAGTGTCATAAATACGATGTGCCAATGTACCCTCTTTGATTGTGCAAGGATATAGTCCTAAACGTAATGTACCACCTAAGTCTTCAATATCTTTTTGTTCAGGAAGTAGGTCAATGACTGGATAAGGCGTGTTAGGATCAAGTTCCGCAGAATGTGCACCTTCTAAACCTAATACGTTACGTGCATATTCTACTGTAGCCAATTGCATACCTAAACAGATACCAAAGTACGGCACATTATTTTCACGTGCATATTTGATTGCTGCAATTTTACCTTCACTTGCTCTGAAACCAAAGCCACCAGGTACTAATACACCATCAACATCTTTCAAATAGTCTGCAACGTTTTCATTTGTAACTTCACCAGAATCAATCCATTTAACTACAACATCTTTTTTAAGAGGATAGCCGGCATGTTTTAAAGATTCCACTACAGATAAATAAGCATCTTGTAAGCTTACATATTTACCTACTAAACCGATTGTAATAGTTCCATCTAAAGAATTAACTGTATCTAATAAATATTGCCATTCATCTAATTGCGTATCATATTTGGCATCTAAGTCTAGACGTTTAATAACAATATCATCCATGTCTTGAGCGCTTAATTGTAAAGGAATTTCATATAATGATGATGCATCTCTACACTCGATAACACTCTCTTTATTGATATCGCAGAATAATGCAATTTTATCTTTTAAGTCTTGTGTCATCTCATACTCAGTACGTACTACAATTAAATCTGGTTGAATACCTAAACCACGTAATTCTTTAACACTATGTTGTGTTGGTTTAGTTTTCATTTCTCCTGCCGCTTTTATGTATGGCAATAATGTACAATGTACATACATTACATTTTCACGACCTAAATCACTTCTGATTTGACGGATAGCTTCAATGAATGGAAGTGATTCAATATCTCCTGTTGTACCACCAATTTCAGTAATCACAACATCTGCATTGGTACTTTCGCCTGCTAATAATAAGCGTTCTTTAATTTCATTTGTGATATGGGGAATGACTTGAACTGTTCCGCCTAAATAATCACCACGACGTTCTTTCTTTAATACGTGTGAATATACTTTACCAGCAGTAACATTAGAATATTTATTTAAATTAATGTCGATGAAGCGTTCATAGTGTCCTAAGTCTAAGTCAGTTTCAGCACCATCATCTGTAACAAACACTTCTCCGTGTTGATATGGACTCATTGTTCCTGGATCAACGTTTAAATATGGATCGAATTTTTGAATTGTTACTTTTAGACCTCTATCTTTTAACAATCTTCCTAGAGAAGCGGCTGTGATACCTTTACCTAAAGATGAAACTACGCCACCTGTTACAAAAATAAATTTTGTCATTTCCTGACCTCCTAATTTATAAAGGGATGCTTCCTTATTTCATATTTATTTTAAATAATAAAGTTTACAAAAATAAAAAAATCGCTCCCTCTCACAAATATGTAAGGGGAGCGTATAAGATTTATACACGTGTCCTATTTAAAGGAGCCCGAATAAAATTCTATCATCTTTTTACTAAAAGTCAATCAAAACTAAAATTTAATCGTTGAAATCTTCTTCGTCTTCAAACTCTTCTTCCTCTTCTTCAGCGAGGTCATCATCTTCATCTTCTTCGATAACTAAGTCTGAACCATTAATTTCATCTTCAACTTGTTCATCTTCAGGATCATCCAAAGTTTCTTGATCATCGGTTTGAGCTGGGATGTCATCATCGTCATCCATTTCATCGTCACCTAATAATTTAAGATTTTTATCTTCTTCGTCTTCGTCATCAAGAATATCGAATTTTTGAATTGTAGGTGCAATTTTTTCTTCAATATCATCAACTGAATACCAGTCTCTTAATCCCCATTGGTTCTCTCCAACATTTAAAAAACGACCGTCAGTATTTAAATCAGTGTAGAATTGGACAACACGATTTTCGATTTCTTCAAATTCATAATCACCTAGGCTTCTGAACTCATCAATAATATCGTATAAATTCATTGTAGTACCTTTATCGTGTAATAAAGTGTATGCCATATCGATAAATGATTTTTCATCAACCATTTCTTTAGTATAATCTTGGATTTTCATTATAGCTAAACTTCCTTTCAAAGGATTTTATTAATTTATCGTTAGATTTTATTAATTAATAGTAACAAAACTAAATTATAAATGACAATACATGATTTCGCAATTCCTATTCTTCTAGTAATTGACATATTTTTCAAAAATCACGACTTCATCAGATTGTGCTATTTCGACAAATCCGCTATTCACACATAAAGGTTTTAATTCATTATTCTCTCCAAACAACGTAATCGCTAAAGTCTTTGCTTGTTTAAAATGTTTACGTACATATGTAGGAATTTGTCTTAATGCGCTCTCAGCAATACCTTCTTGTCGTCTATCTTTATTTACTTCAATAGCAACAATATTTATACGTTCTTTTTTTTGTTCAAGGGCTATAAAGCCAACTTTTTCACTATCTTTTAATAGATCTACAATATCGTATGATGAAATACTAGATGCTTCATTTTCAACTAAACGGAGTGAAGAAACATGTTTAGAATCTAAATCTAAATAATATAATCTTTCTTTACCAATGAGTCCCTCTTCTTTAGTAGCTGTATGCATAAATCCAGCACGCTCATAAACATTCCAAGCCCCTTGATTCTCAGCATCTACTACTAGATACAAATGGTTAAAATCTGGGAAAAGATCTTGAACATATTGAGGTAAATACATCATCATTGTTGTTCCATAACCATTACCTTGAAATTTTTCGTTAATAGATAGCGATCTCACATAAACGACGTTTTCTGGCGTATCATAACCTTCATGCTGATAATATTGATGTAATACAAAAAATCCTACAACATCGCCTTCTTCATTAATCGCGATATTAGCAATTCGATTGTCATCTTGTAATGCATCTTCAATAACTGATTTTGGTAATGATGAATAAATTTGCTGACGTTCACTTAATTCAAAGTTTAATATGTCTTGTCGATACTGTTCTTCAAATTCTTGAATTGTAATATTTTCAAATTTCCTTTTTAAAGTCATAAACGATATCCCCTATGCTCATTTTAATTATTTATCTCATATTATAATTGTTTTTTTACACTTATCAAAATATAATCCATCTTTAAACATCTTTTCACACAATAATTTTCTTATTTTTTTAAAATTATGCTATTGTAATTCAATGAATTTCCTTTACTATTAGTATGACATATCAAATCACGAGGTGAACGAGAATGAAAGTCGGTATTGATGCCGGGGGAACTTTAATAAAGATAGTACAAGAATCAGGTAACAAGCGTACTTATCATACTGAATTAACCACAGAAATCGCTAAAGTCATTTCATGGTTAAATGAGAATTCATTTGAATCAATTAGTTTGACTGGAGGAAATGCAGGTGTAATTGCTGAAAATCTTAATACTACAGCACAAATTTATGTAGAATTTGATGCTTCATCTAAAGGTTTAGGCATTCTTTTGAAAGAACAAGGTCATGACATTGATGAGTATATTTTTGCTAATGTAGGTACTGGCACATCATTACATTACTTTGACGGTAAACAACAACACCGCGTAGGTGGTATCGGTACTGGTGGTGGGATGATTCAAGGACTTGGTTTCTTGTTAACACAAGTTTCCAATTACGAAGAATTAACTAATTTAGCTCAAACTGGAGACAGAGATACCATCGACCTCAAGGTCAAGCATATATATAAAGATACCGAACCTCCTATTCCAGGAGAATTAACTGCTGCAAACTTCGGCAATGTACTTCATAATTTAAATGTTGACTTTTCAGCTGCTAACAAATTAGCTTCAGTTGTAGGTATCGTTGGTGAAGTTATTACTACTATGGCTATCACTGTTGCTCGTGAAAATAAAACAGACAATGTGGTTTACATCGGCTCTTCATTTAACAATAATAAATTATTGCGAGAAGTTATCGAAGATTATACTGTTTTAAGAGGTTTTAAACCCTATTATATTGAAAATGGTGCCTTTTCTGGTGCATTAGGCGCAATTTATTTAAATTAAAAAACCCCATAATAAAATCCTTCGTATATAATCTAAGTAGATTTACGAAGGACTTTTTCATAATTATAAATAATCAATTATCAAAAAATATCATTACTTTAATTTAAGTTATATGTCGTATATTTAATAACAAATTAAGACAGTAAAACATAATAATTAATTAAATAACTTAATTAAAGTGTTAACTCATCTGATAATTTTTGTGCTGAAATCACTGTACCGACAACACCTGGTTTTAAATCAATAGCAACTGCTTGATCATTGTCTCTTAATTTATCTAACCAATCGCTAAATACGCTACTTTCAATTTCAATTAATTTACATTCTTCAAAATCTTGATCACGCACTTTTGTTGCTCTTTTTTTCAAACTCCAAACTGGCATAATATTTGGTTTCTGGCGTTCATCATCACTTATTAAAATAAAATTATCTTCATTTTCATGGGATAAGCCAAAAACTTGATTCTCACTCGTAACGTCTTTAACAAATTCTTTAATGCGTATCTTATCAAGCTGAGACATTAATTCATCAGTCATTGCTACAACATTAACAATTTGCCCTGGATTCTCTGTACTTTGATTAATCATCACTTGATCATCTTCATCAAATAAATCATCCAACTCATAAGTTACAAAAGAATCGATATCAATCTTCAAAACTTTATCATAGCTGATTGAAGCATTCTTTAAATAATCTTCAGCTTGTCCATTTTGCGTCCATACACCCACCAAAGATCTACCTTCTGAATCTAGTCTAACTAGTTTTTTATTTTTATTAGCTACATAAAAGACTTCATTAATCAAAACGTCTTTGAAGTACGATTCCTCTTTATATGGCATAATGAGCCTCCATTCTACTTAAATTTACGTGTAAAATATTAAATGAATAAATCATAGTAGTCAAACACATCTCAATAAAAAAACGTACTAAGATATCGACATATTTCACCTTAGTACGTATATATTTAATTTTACTTTTAAGCGTCAAGCTCAGCGATAAATGCTTTTTCAAATTGTTCTACTTCTTCTTTTGAGTTAGCGTGCCAAATGCATCCAAATCGAGATTTTACTTCATTTTTACCATACCAATCACCATTATAATAAGATAAAGGATATAACACTCCTTTTTTAATATATTTAACGATTGTATTAAAGAAGTGCTCGTTATCACCATTAGAAAAATAACTATAAAATTTTTGATAATTTGAATTCAATTCATTTTGTAGTAACAACATACTTGTAGAACCATTTTGTCTAAAGTTTAAATCTATTGCGAAAACATCACCATGTTTATCTAAAAGTAAATCAAAGCCTGCTACACCAATGAAACCTAGTTTAACGCCTTGTTCCATAATTTCTTTTCCGGCATCAATAACATTTTGTGGAACATCATGAACGTTCTCATTACCTGCATAAAATCCATATTTATCTGTAATTTGATGCGCTGTACCTAAATAAGTAATCCCAATATCTTTAGAATAAGCATACTGCACACAGTAATTTTTAACCGCTTCAATTTTTTGTTCAATAATTAAATTATCAGTTGCATCACTTGCTTCAAGTATGCGTTTCGTGGCTTTTTCTAAATCTTCTTCGTTATAACAAATCATAACGCCATACCCGCCCGCTGTTGGTAAATCATCGCCAGGCTTAATAACAAACGGAAAAGACCATTCTTGAATACGTGCTTTAAAATCATTGATGGAAACAATTTCACGATCTGGTAAGTATTTATGATTCGTCCATTCCGGTATACGTGCTTTATTATTTAAAGCAACGAAAACGTCTTTATTAACCGCATAACAATCATCAGTTATTACGTCTTCACTGTGAATATATTGAAAGTAAATTTGTTTTCCTTCTTCATGTACAATATGATTTAAAACCTGTTCATATGTTTCTTGATTGTGAAATTTATAAATATTAGTTGGTATCTTTTTACCTACAAAATCAAATAACTGTTGTAATTTTTCTGTTACACTTGCTTCATGCACAATCATAGGCATTTTATTAGAAATAATCATTTCACGTCCAGTTAAGAAATTGGACTGATGTTCTTCTGGCTTTAACCAAGGGTTAGACACATATGATGGTCTTGAATTATAAACTACGTTTTCATTATACAAGTCACTTAAAGTTAGCATTGGACCTTTATTACTTCCAGTCATTTTGACTACCCCTTTACTTGAGAGTGCTGCTGAGTAATTTCATCAAACAATCCCTTATTTTCAATTAATTCTAATCCCATTAATGCAATAATCTTTGCACCGCGAATCAATGCTTGATCACCATGCACACTAGCAGCCGCTTCTCTAAAACGATGCGTATGACCAACTAAATTTCTTGATCCAATCTTCACATGGGGATGTATAGTAGGAACTATATGACTGACATTCCCCGTATCTGTTGAACCGAAACCAAAATCATCATGACTGACTTCTTCTCCCATTTCAACCGCGTACTTTTCAAATAATTCATCTAACTTAGGCGTTTTAATAAATTCATTCACGCCATTTTGAATGGGACCGAACTCATAATCACAACCTGTTTGTATTGCAGCACCTTTCGCAATTTGGCTAACTTTCTCAGTTAGAACATCTAACTCTTTACGTGTCGTAGCACGTGTATAAAATCTCGCATGTGTATAATCTGGAATAATATTTGCTGCTTTACCTCCATCAAGAATAACACCATGTACACGTTGACTTTTTTTAATATGTTGTCGAAGTTGAGCTACACCATTGAAATATGAAATCATAGCATCTAGCGCATTCAATGCTTCGTCAGCATTTTCAGAGGCATGAGCACTCTTACCGTAAAATTTAATATCTAATACATCCACTGCCAATGTATCAATGGTTGGATAAGTTTCATTACCAGGATGAATCATCAACGCAATATCAATATCATCAATGACACCTGCTTTAACATATGATGCTTTAGCACTACCATTCTCCCCGCCCTCTTCAGCTGGACAGCCTAAAACAACAACTTTGCCTCCAGCGTTATCTGCAACTTGTTTTAATGCGGAACCTGCTAAAACACTAGACGTACCTATAATGTTATGACCGCATGCATGACCTAATCCTGGTAAGGCATCATATTCTGCTAAATATCCAATAGTTGGTCCTTCTTTACCTGAGTCATAAGTAGCAATAAAACCTGTAGCATGACCTGCAATATCAGTCTCAATTTCAAAGTCATTTTCTTTTAATTTATCTATTAAAATTCGAGATGCAAAAATTTCTTCGTTGCCTAATTCAGGGCGTTCATGTATTCGATGACTAATTTCAACATAATCATATTTTCTATTTTCTATATAATCTAAAATTTCTTGTTTATTACTCATAAAATCATAACTCCCTTATGTGCTTGAATTTGTCTATTTTAAGCCAAATATTAATAATATACTCGCTACTCTTCAAATTAATTATTACCTATTTTATCGGATTTAATTACTATTGTCATCAAATTAAGTTATATTTACAAAATTTTCTCACAATAATAATGAGTTACAATTTACGTTAGCTTTTCACGTTTTATTTTCAAAAAATTGTAAACGAGTAATACTATTGTTACAATCAAACTATTAACATAGCAATGAACAATAGCTTATAGGAGGAATTGCAATGACTAAAATGAACGTTGAAAGTTTCAATTTAGATCACACTAAAGTTGTCGCACCATTCGTGCGTTTAGCAGGTACTATGGAAGGATTAAACGGCGATGTAATCAAAAAATATGATATTCGATTTAAACAACCGAATAAAGAACATATGGAAATGCCTGGCTTACATTCATTAGAACATTTAATGGCTGAAAATATTAGAAATCATACTGATAAAGTCGTTGATTTAAGTCCTATGGGTTGTCAAACTGGCTTTTATGTATCATTTATTAATCATGATGATTATGAGGACGTTTTAGACATTATTGAAAAAACTTTAAACGATGTCTTAGATGCTACTGAAGTACCAGCTTGTAACGAAGTACAATGTGGTTGGGCGGCAAGTCACTCTCTTGAAGGTGCAAAAGAAATTGCTCAAGCATTCTTAGACAAACGTAACCAATGGAATGATGTCTTTGGCGAAGGTAAATAATTTCGCTAAAATAATTGGGATATATAACATAAATAACCACCTTTTCTTATTTACTTAAGAAGCGGTGGTTTTGTTATTGCTATTATAATTTTTTAATCATACCGATTAGTACAAATTGCATTGGTAATCTTAAATATAGAGCCCATTTAGGTACTTGTTTATCACCTAATGGCAGCTCTTTACGTGCCATATAAACATTAGCTGGTAAAACAGCTAGTAAAAAGAGATTCATACCTTTTTTCAACCATTCAGCAGGTCTTTTTACTAGTAGCATAATGCCAAAGAATATTTCAAAGACACCTGTAACTAATACAGCTGTTTTTCTTAAAGGCAAGTATTCTGGAACAATATTTCTAAATTGGCGTTCATTTGTAAAATGAAGTACACCTGCTGTGCCAAATCCTAAACCTAATAAATAACGAAATACTTTCATTAATGCTCAACTCCCATTTCTTTTAAATAACTCTTACCGAATTCAGGTAATTCAACGTTAAAGTTATCTGCAATTGTAGCACCAATTGAACTAAATGTCGTATCACCTGATAGTTCATGATAGTCAGTCACCTTCGGACTAAACATTAACACTGGAATATATTCACGTGTGTGATCAGTACCATCAGCAATTGGATCATTACCGTGGTCCGCTGTAATAATAACTAAATCGTCTTCATGAAGATTCTCAAATAATTCAGGTAATCTTTCATCAAAGTCTTTAATTGCTTGGGCATAACCAGCTTTATCACGACGATGACCATACAATGCATCAAAGTCCACTAAATTTAAGAAACTCAATCCAGTGAAGTCTTTTTTCACAACATTAATTAATTGGTCCATACCATCCATATTATTCTTAGTACGAATGGCTTCAGTAACACCCTCGCCATCATAAATATCATTTATTTTTCCAATTGCAATAACATCATAACCATTGTCTTTTAAAGTATTCATAACCGTTTTACCAAATGGTTTTAAAGCATAGTCATGGCGATTAGATGTACGTGTAAAGTTTCCTGGTTCACCAACATATGGACGTGCGATGACACGACCGATTAAATATTTTGGATCTTTCGTTAATTCACGAACCTTCTCACAAATGTCATATAACTCTTCTAAAGGAATGATATCTTCATGAGCTGCAATTTGTAAAACTGGATCCGCACTTGTATATACAATTAAATCGCCAGTTTGCATTTGATGTTCGCCTAATTCATCGATAATTGCAGTACCTGATGCAGGTTTATTTGCGACAACTTTTCGGCCAGTCATTTCTTCAATTTGTTGAATTAAATCATCTGGAAAGCCATTGGGATATACTTTGAATGGTTGCATAATATTTAAACCCATAATTTCCCAATGTCCCGTCATCGTATCTTTTCCAACTGAAGCTTCGCTTAATTTTGTATAAAAAGCACCAGGTTGTTCAACATGATTAACAACTGGCAAATCCTCAATATTTCCCAGACCAAGTTTTTCTAAATTAGGTAATTTTTGTTGAAATCCTTCTAATGTATGTTTTAGAGTATGTGATCCTTCATCGTTAAAAGCTGCTGCATCAGGTCCTTCTCCAATACCTACTGAGTCCATTACAATTAAATGTACTCTTTTAAATGGTGTAGTCATACTAATACACTCCTACTCTGTAATAATTTTATGAATTAATGTTGGTGTTTCTGCTTGTTGTTTAATAGAAATACTTTCATCAAGTTTCTTAATAACATCTTCCACATCTTCGCGATTACTATGAATTGTTAATAAAGATTCGCCCTCTTCAACAGAATCACCAACTTTTTTATTTAAGACAAGTCCAACGCTCAAATCAATTTTATCTTCTTTAGTTTGACGACCTGCGCCTAACATCATTGATGCTACGCCTATTTCATTAGCAATTAATTCTGCTACAACACCACTTGATTTAGCTTTATAATCAATTTGATATTGTGCAGTTGGTAAATTTTCAGGATGATCAACTACTGATGCATCGCCACCTTGATTCTGTAAAAATGTCTTAAACTTCGCGATGGCCGAACCATCACTGATAGCATTTAATAATCGTTCACGTGCTTCATCTAATGATGTTGCTTTGTTAGCCAATACTACCATTTGCGAACCTAGCGTTAAAACGAGTTCAGTTAAATCTTCTGGCCCTTCTCCATTTAATGTATCAATCGCTTCTTTTAATTCTAGAGCATTACCGATCGCACGACCAAGCGGTTGACTCATATCAGAAATAATAGCCATAGTATTTCTTCCTACATTATTTCCAATACTTACCATTGCGTGTGCTAAACTTTCCGCGTCTTCTAAAGTCTTCATAAATGCACCATTACCAGTTTTAACATCTAATACAATTGCATCCGCACCTGCTGCAATCTTTTTACTCATTATAGAAGAAGCAATTAATGGTATAGAGTTAACTGTGCCGGTAACATCTCTCAATGCATATAATTTTTTATCAGCTGGTGTTAAATTGCCTGATTGGCCTATAACCGCTACTTGATTCTTATTAACTAATTTCACAAAATCCGCTTCAGAAATCTCAACATGAAATCCTTTAATTGATTCTAATTTATCAATTGTTCCGCCAGTATGTCCTAAGCCACGACCGCTCATTTTAGCTACTGGCACACCGACGGCTGCAACTAAAGGTGCCAACACTAATGTCGTAGTATCACCTACACCTCCAGTTGAATGTTTGTCTACTTTGATACCATTAATTTGTGACAAATCAATAACGTCACCTGAATTAACCATTGCCATTGTTAAAGCCGCACGTTCTTCTTCATTCATATCTTGGAAGAAAATAGCCATTGCTAAACTTGATGCCTGGTAATCAGGTATATCCCCATTTGTATAACCATTGATAAAGAATTCAATTTCCTTCGTCGTTAATGCTTTGCCATCACGTTTCTTTTCAATAATATCTACCATTCTCATAATTCTGAACCCCCTTTCAAATAAGCTGTTATATCTTTAAGTTGTTATTGTCCTATTAATTAATAATCAGAATTCGATTCTAAACCTTGAATAATTTGCACTCCAGCACTTGCACCAATTCGAGTTGCACCTGCATCAATCATCTTATTGAAGTCTTCAAGATTGCGTACGCTCCCAGATGCTTTAACTTCTAAATCATCCCCAACCGTTTCTTTCATCAATTTAACATCTTCTGGAGTCGCTCCTCCACCAGCAAAACCTGTAGACGTTTTAACGAAATTAGCACCAGCTACTTTAGCTAATTCACTCGCTTTTACTTTTTCGTCATCAGTTAATAATACAGTTTCAATAATTACTTTAACTGTTTTACCATTTGCTGCACCTACAACACCTTCGATATCTTTTTGCACATCTTCAAATCTGCCATCTTTGAGGGCACCGATATTAATGACCATATCGATTTCTGATGCCCCATTTTTAATGGCATCTTCTGTTTCAAAAATTTTAGACGCTGTCGTAGTTGCTCCTAGAGGAAAACCTATTACTGTACAAACTAATACATCCGAATCTTTTAATTTATCAGCAGCATATTTCACATGTGTTGGACTAACACAGATAGATTTAAAGTTATATTCTTTAGCCTCTTGGATAATTTGATCAATTTGTTGACGTGTTGATTCAGGTTTTAATAATGTATGATCAATGTATTTCGCATAATTCATATGAGTT
Organism: Staphylococcus taiwanensis; assembly: GCA_020544305.1. Lineage (NCBI taxonomy): Bacteria > Bacillati > Bacillota > Bacilli > Caryophanales > Staphylococcaceae > Staphylococcus > Staphylococcus taiwanensis. The sequence continues at coordinate 903,989 of CP058667.1, read as the reverse complement.
ACCTCCATTAAGTTGTTGTAAAATTTCATTCTATTATTTTGTATGAATTAAATTGATTAATACTATAGTCCTTCATTTATATAGTACAAAAATTCGCAAAAAAGTTAAACAAATGTTATCTTAATCTTAATAATCATGTTAAGGAGAAGATATTAATGACAAATGGCACACCTCACATTCAACCTAATGGAACAAAAATTGCAAAAACAGTTTTAATGCCTGGCGACCCTTTACGTGCAAAATATATTGCTGATAATTTTTTAGAAAATGTTGAACAATTTAACGAAGTACGTAATATGTTTGGTTATACTGGTACATATAAAGGCAAAGAAATTTCAGTAATGGGCTCTGGTATGGGAATTCCAAGTATTGGTATTTATTCATATGAGCTTTATAATTTCTTTGATGTAGACACAATTATCCGTGTTGGTTCATGTGGTGCATTACAAGAGAATGTTAACTTGTATGATGTTATTATTGCTCAAGCAGCATCTACTAACTCTAATTATGTAGACCAATTTAATATTCCTGGCCACTTTGCCCCAATCGCTGACTTTGAACTCATTACTAAAGCTAAAAATATTGCTGATAAAATTGGAGCAGTAAGTCATGTAGGTAACGTATTATCTTCAGATACATTCTATAATGCTGATGCAACGTTCAATGACAATTGGAAAAAAATGGGAATTTTAGGTATTGAAATGGAATCAGCAGGTTTATACTTAAATGCTATTAATGCTGGCAAAAAAGCATTGGGCATTTTCACTGTTAGTGACCATATTTTAAGAGACGAAGCTACAACAGCAGAAGAACGTCAAAACTCATTCACTCAAATGATGGAAATTGCCTTAGAAATTGCTGAATAATCTCTTTTGACTCAAAATAAGTAAAACAATTTACTGTATTTATAAAATTAATAAGCTAGGATGTATCTAAACTCAAATACATCCTAGCTTTTCAACTTTTAAAGTTACTTATGTTTTAGTCTTTTAATAGTAAAAAATGATTTTCTAATAAAAGCAACTAATAAAAATGACGATTTCTATCTACTTAATAGAAACCGTCACCTTATTAAAATTAAACATGATTTTAAATGAAACTATCTTATACTAAATAAGATTTAAACATCCAATTGTGTTTATCAATTGAATTTTTCATTCCAATAAACATATCTTCTGATACATCGTCTCCAGCTTCTCCAGCTACTTCAATTGCTTTAGCTAATTGTTCTGAAATGTTAGTTAAGTCTTTAGAGAAAGCTTCAACCATTTGTTCAGCTGTATAATTTTTACCCGCTTCATCTACAATAGAGATGTCTAAACTTTCTTTCAATGTACCTACAGGATTACCACCGATAGCTAAAATACGTTCTGCTAAATCATCTACATATTGGCTAGCTTCATTATACAATTCTTCAAATTTCTCATGTAAAGAGAAGAAGTTAGGTCCTTTAACATACCAATGGAAATTGTGTAATTTTGTGAATGCTACTGTCCAGTTTGCAACTTGTTGGTTTAATTCTTTTACTACGTCTTGTTGACTCATTATATTCTCTCCTTTTATTTTCAAAAGTGTTTTCTCTCTATTACATACATCATTATATTATAATAATTATAATCTGTAAAGAGAGAAGCGAGTTTTTATTTGTAATTATTACAATTAATGAGATACCCTTTTAACCTTTAAAAATGCTTTTATTTTGCTTAAAAATACTTTTTACGCCCATTAATTTTATCAATAAATCATCATAATTATCAATTATAAAACATACAATTATCAATTAATCGATTAATTTTATCAATTACCCTCGTTTATCATTAATAAAAAATGATTTTTCATATGCATTGGGTTGGTGCCAATGTGTTTTCCACATTCTATTACGATTATTAGCAAATAAGTTATATCCTAAATCTCTAATTGGTCGAGGTATACATTTAAGTAGTAAACCTAACCATTTATAATTACTTGTTGTCATAATTAAAGTTGCAATAGCATTAGATTTATACTCTAAATGATGACCTTGTTGCAAAATCACACTATTTCTATTTTTAGCTTCTGGATGTTGTTCAAATAAATGTTTACCAGTATCACTTTTTAATGTTGCAAACTCATAATTTTTAGGTAATCCATGTTGAATAAGCCATATACAATAGTTATAGCAATAAACGCAATTACCATCATAATAAATTATTGGCATAATACTTCACCTTCCTTGTGGTCATATATATAGTATTCCTTAGTATTTTCTTTTCTAAACAAAAAAGCGGAAGTAGGACAATAATTCATTGTCCTACTCCCGCAAGGATATCAATATTGATTGCGCTTTGCTTAATCGTGTTTCACTTTAACAATTCTTGTATATTTTAAAAATTGTTCTGAGTATTTAGTTTTGATATTTTCGAGGCGATCATAAGTGACACCAATGATATGCCAATTAGGATTAAAATGATAAAATGAATCTTTATCACGAGACCATTTCACCATGTTTCCTTCTTTATTATATCGAGGTAACGTCACTTCATACCCTTCTAAAACGTTAATGTAAGTTTGGAAAATATCTGGATCTATTTTATTAAAATTATCAATGACTAAATAACTTTTATCATTTTTTGGCATTAATTGCGTAATAAAGCCTTCACGATAATACAGTGCGCCAGCTTCATTAGGTAAATATTTACCATATAACATATCTTCACTAAAATCTGGATGTCCACCAGTGATTACAGGATTTGCATTCGTTTTTTGTAATAGATTATTTGCCGCTTTTAAACCTTCTTCTTTTTTATCAACGACTAATAATATAAAAGGTTTTAATGTATTTTCATTTTCAACTGATTCTAATTCAGGCTTTTTGATTGTTTCAAATGGTGTTTTGATGCCATCATTCATACTCATATCAATAATGGCATCATATTGAGTTTGATTCATGCTAGCAATCGCTTGTTTCGCATTTTCTTGTAAAAAATACAAATTCTTTAACTTAGGATGCTTATTTAATGCTCCTAAGGTCACAGGTGTAATATCCTTCTCATAGTAAATTTCAATTGCTGTGCTATTAGTACGACCTGGTATTGGTGGCTTTTCATGAATATGTCTCGAAACTTCTCCAATACCCACAACAGATTGTTCTTTATTTTTATTATAGAATATCAGATTATCGCCAACTTCTAATTGATTATAAAAATGATAGCCGTTACGTTTAATACCATTATAAGTATGCGTATAAATCGTATAATGTTCTCCTGCTTCAAAATCTTCTGTCTCAGATAAGAAAAAGTAGCGTGGTAATTTCTCTTCACCTTTACCTAGAGCAACAATTAATTCAAACTCTTCTTGAGTAAGTTGATTTATCAATGTTTCACGCATATTGTTCATACGAAAATCTAAAGTTTCACTACGTTTTAAATAGTCTGTTGTTAAAGGTTTTAACACTTCATTAAATTGAAACTCTACTCGAATTTTACTTTGTGCTCCAGTTTGGACGCTAATAATTTCACCAATTCCTAATAAACCAGTGTCAGTTTGAACTTGATAAAAAATAACTTGATCCCCAGTCTTAGCTTTTTTAAAAGCTCTAAAACCTTGCGTGGGATTAAACTGTGCGCCAGATTCAAATAAAGTTGTTTGTCCTACTAATGGTTCGTTATGATTCCATCTTGTAAAACCACAATTTAACCAAAAGTAATTTACTTCTTCTGTCATAGTGTATCTCCTTTAATATAAGTCTCATTTACTTAATATATGTATATATGCTAGAATTTTTATTCTCTTTCACACTAAAGTTATGCCATAAATAGTAACATACTATAATTGAATTATCTTTTGTTTTTTTACTATTTTATCATAATTTACCATAGCTTTTTGCTCAAATTTTATTTTCGATAGTTGTATTTTGTCCGAAAAAAACAACTATTTGTAAAAAGTCTTAATACACTTTCATTACAAATAGTTGCCCTAATTATATTATTTTGAAATGAGTAAACTACCTAATAAGGGCATTATATTAATCATCATTCCGCCTAATTTCAGTAATCCACTAATTTCTTTATCTTTAATTGTAATTACTGTACTAATAATACCTATGATAGATACTAATCTAGGTAGTATAAGCGAAGGATAATGAGGAAAATCAAAGAAAATACCTGCGCCTGCTACAACACCACAAACTAAAGAAATATATAAGAATTGTTTCAAATGACACACGCCTTTAGAAAAATATTATATGTAACTTATTATTAAGTTAAACTCACCTTCAAATACACTATCTAAATCTTCAGAAGTCAAAATAAAATTTGAACCTTTTTGAATTTTAAATATTTCACCATCAATAATAATTTGTCCATCTCCATCAATAACAGAAACAAGACAAAACTCTCTAGGTTTCATATAATTTAATGTACCATTGATTTCCCATTTGACCATTGTAAAAAAGTCATTAGAAACAATATGGCTACATTTATGATTTTCGATAATTTCATTTTCAGGAACTATATTCGGCAATTCGGCAGTAAATTGTGTAACGTCGAGTGCTTTTTCAATATCAAGTGATTGAGCATCAGTACGTTGACGATTATAATCAAAAAGTCTATATGAAATATCTGATGATTGCATCGTTTCATAAACCATTACACCTTCACCTATTGAATGAATTGTTCCTGCAGGAATAAAGTAAAATTCTCCAGATTGAACTTTAACTGTCTTTAATGTTTCAAGTATATTTCCTTGTTCAATTTCTTTTCTTAATTCTTCTTTAGAGTCAGCAGTTGTGCCAACGATAATTTCAGCATCTTCTTTAGCACTAATAATATACCAACATTCTGATTTACCATATTGACCATTTTCGAATTCATAAGCATACGAATCGTCAGGATGAACATGGACTGATGGTGATTCCTTTGCATCTACGATTTTACATAATAATGGAAAATCTTTACTGGGAAAGTCTCCAAAAAGTTCTCTATGCTCTGCCCACACTTGATTTAATGTTAGGCCATTATAAGGACCATTCAAAATGATACTTTGACCGTTTGGATGTGCTGAAATTCCCCAACATTCTCCTATATGTTCACTTGGGAGGTCATAATTAAATTCAGTTAATTGCTTACCGCCCCATATTTTTTCATGGAAAATAGGCTTTAAAAATAATGGCATAGTTACACCCCCTTAAAACCAATTGTGGCTTTATTATCTATCTTTAAAGTTCACACTAATATTTAAACTTTATTATGTATAGCATTATGACCCATATTATTTAAAAATAATCGTCTAATCACCTATGAAGTTTGTACTAGGCTTTGCGTATTCATACTTTTAATAGCATACATCAATAGAAAGTTATTATTGATTACGCTCATGTTCATATTATATCAATTTTGTTACTTATTTAATAGAATGGATTTGCATAATATAGGAGTGGGACGAAATTCATCTTGAATTCATTGTCCCACTCCAACTTGCTTTGCTTGTAAAATCTCTTTTAAAGATTTTCTACGTTGGCCCGCCTGTACAAGGGTGACTAAAGTTGAGTAAAGCTTAATATAAGTACTTTCTCAATTCAGTCAGCTACTGTGAATTTGCAGTGTAACCTCATAATATTATTTATGCCTCATACTCATTTAATACTCTATATAAAATGTTAAACCAACTTATTCATATGAAGAAAGTGCTTCTTGAATAGTTTTATCACCAGTTATGATTTGAAATTCTTTATTTAAAAATTTATTATCTGAAGTTACTATTTCTCTTAAAACTGACGCAACATCTTCTCTCGGAATGGTACCTCTACCATCAAAGTAAAGATCAGCTTCAATTTTGCCTGTACCAGTTTTATCCTCTAATCCACCAGGATGTACAATGGTATAAGTTAAACCTGATGCTCTTAAATGATTATCGGCATAGTGTTTCGCAATTGTATATGGTTTTAAGTCACCGCTTCTATCAAACGCTTCACGTCTTGAATCATAAGTAGAGACCATTACATAATGTTTCACATCAGCATTTTTACTAGCTTCCATAGTTTTAACCGCACCGTCTAAGTCTACGATAATTGTTTTATCCGCACCAGTACTGCCTCCTGAGCCTACAGAGAATACTACTTTATCAAATGCTTTAAATTTATCAGTTAAGTCCTCAATACTGTCTTTTTCTATATCTATTAGAATTGCGTTTACATTTTGTTCTTTTAAAGCATTGACTTGTTCCTCTTTTCTAACTCCTGCAGTAAAATCTACGTTATCATTTTTTAATTGGCTAACTAGCTTGGCACCTACGCCACCGTTAGCTCCTATAACCAAAATACTCATAACTTGTCGTCCTCCTTTATAAGTTATCCTTTAAATATCATACCACTTGCATATTGTGGTCAAACTTGTATGCATTTTGACATTAAGTTGCAATCAGTGTATATTAATGTATGAAAATATATTCATATATTAATATGAGGTGTTCTTTATGACCGATTCAAATCAACATGATACACAAGACTTTACTCTAGAGTATGCAACCGAAATTTTTAAAGCGCTTAGTGATTATAATCGTCTTCGCATTTTATTGTTACTTGAAAATGGTGAAGCAAGTGTAGGCCACATTACGCATACTTTAAATTTAAGTCAATCAAATGTTTCTCACCAACTTAAAATTTTAAAACAAACACAACTCGTTAAAGCATCTAGACATGGTCAATCTATGATTTACTCAATAGGTGACCAACATGTTTCAACCCTATTAAAACAAGCAATTTATCATGCTACACATCTCAGAGGTGAAAAGTAAAATGACAAATCATGCACATACACATGTCCATACAAACAATAAAAAAATTTTAGCAATTTCTTTTACGATTATTGGATTATTTATGATTATAGAAATCATTGGTGGGTTTATTGCTAATAGTTTGGCTTTATTATCCGATGGCCTCCATATGTTTAGTGATACAATCTCCTTAGGCGTTGCACTCGTTGCATTTATATATGCTGAAAAAAATGCAACTTCTACTAAAACATTTGGATACAAACGTTTTGAGGTTCTAGCTGCTCTATTTAATGGCGTAACTTTATTTATTATAAGTGTGCTTATTATTATTGAAGCGATAAAAAGATTCTTTACACCTTCAGATGTTCAATCTAAAGAAATGTTTATTATTAGTGTAATTGGCTTATTTGTTAACATTATAGTTGCAATTATTATGTTTAGAGGTGGCGATACATCTCATAATTTAAATATGCGTGGTGCATTCATACACGTTATAGGTGATTTATTAGGATCTATCGGTGCAATTATAGCAGCTATATTAATTTGGTTGTTTAACTTTACAATTGCCGACCCCATAGCGAGTACCCTAGTTTCACTTTTAATTTTGAAAAGTGCTTACGGAATTACGAAATCATCATTAAATATTTTAATGGAAGGTACACCTACTGATGTAGATATAGAAAAAGTTATTCATACAATCATGAACAATCAAGATATTCAAAATGTACATGATTATCACGTATGGACAATTTCAAATGATATGAATGCACTTAGTTGTCATGCCGTAGTAGACGCTTCACTTACTATTGAAAAATGTGAACATCTAATTGAAACAATTGAGAACGATTTGGAACATCTCAATATTCAACATATGACAATACAATTTGAAACACCTAAACATAAACATGACGATTCTATTTTATGCTCCGGCATAACACACTCACATTCGGAACATACTCACAAGCATTAACATTAACTCATTCAAAACCATACTAGGACATAAATCTTAAAATAATAGCACTAAGGTGATTATTAAAATAACTCATCTTAGTGCTTTCTTTATACTCAATAATTCATATTATATGGTTACGCTTTCCGAGGATACAGTCTCAGCCAGAAATACTACACAGATAAATCTGTGAGTACTTCTAAAGTCTTCAACTAGTACTGTACCCTCAGGAGTCTTGTCATAAATACTACGAATTCGTATACAATTTTATATTAAATTACCCTGAAGAAATAAGGCCCTTTCGTATAAATTAATAAACATCATCGTGGAGCGACTTCTCATTACCCTATAATGATGTTGAAAGTCATTTTATATACCTATACACAATCTATATTTTTTAATCGTAAAATAGAAAAACTACTTAATGACATTAAACGAGTGATGTGGTTTATTTAAATAAATTTGTCGAATATAAGTTGTTTTGCTGGAACTTGTTTTTCATCAAAGCCTTGTAAAAATTCTTCATTATCATATGGGAGTTTAATTCTCTCAACTGAAAATTCATTTTCAGAAATAGTAACAATACCATAAACCGCATTAGATCCATTATTTAATCCCACTGATCCAGGATTAAAATAAATTGTTTTATTATCATCATATAAATGCATTTGATGATTATGCCCAAAAGCTATAAAATCTGCCTCTTTATCTTTAAATAATTCTATTATCGCTTCTTTACTATTTTCAGTTATAGGACTAAATGGTTGATCCTCAATGCCAGCTTCAAGCTTTTCTTCTTTAATATCATAATGAATAAATAATAATTTTTTACCACAGATATTCTTTTCAATATATCTAGGTAACAAATTAATTCGATCATAATAATCTTCGTCCATATGACTTTCTATCCATTGATGATGTTCATAAAACTTGTCTTTCAAATCTTCGGGGTAAGGAGTATTATTGACTAACGACATAATCGCCTCATCATGATTACCGGCAATGATCTGCATATCATTACGATCGAATATTGTATCTAAAACTTTATTTGTTTCATGTCCAATTCCAATATTGTCTCCTAAATTATAGATTTCATCAATATCGTCTCTATTATCAATATCATCTAACACAGTTTCTAAAGCATCATAATTACCGTGCACATCAGTTATAATCGCAAATTTCATGATGATAACTCCTTTCAAAAAATAATCATTAGCATATTTTAACACTTAATTGCCGAATATGTTAGATATTATTTTAAAAAAAGTACAATCTTTGATATTGTATTTATATTAAGAAAAAGGAGTGCTTATATTTGTTCAAATATCACAGTTTGGCATTAAAAAATGCTAAATCGCAAATTCTTAAAACTATATTATTCAGTATAATAAGTTTTCTAGTAGTATTTGTGATTTTTGGCGTTGCTAGAACATTCTTTATGCAATACTTCATGCAAATGCAGATAGCAGCCCAATTACAACAGTCATCAGGACCAATTTTATTTTTAATGATTTTAATTCTACTTTTAGGATTAATATTTTTCATATTTGCAGGCTACCAATTGCTTGCAGGTGCTTTAAATGTAATTGCTAAAGCAATTAAGAAAGACTATGTGCGTTTTACTGACTTATTTGTAGCTTTTAAAAAAGGTAAATATGGTAAAAGTTTAATTTTAGCTCTAATCACTTTAGGTCTTATAGTGATTATGTACTTAATTATCATGGGATTAAATTATCTATTTAATCTTGCACTAACACCATTATTTACGTCGTTACAGTCATCACTTAGTACATCAGATAACGCAACAGCTATTTTATTAACGATTCAAATTATTTTAATCGTTATTATAGGTCTAGTAACTTCATTTGTATCATGGTTCTTCTTCATTTTAATGATTAATTACTCTGTATCTTTAACTCAAGAATCAGACCTTAAAGCAATGGGTCATTTTAAAGACGGATTTAAAGGTATTAAAAATGGTCATAAAACATGGTTCAAATTCTTTATAGCTGTAATCCTTATCAATCTACTTATAATTATTATTACACAACCACTTGGAACATTAATTTCAATTGGAACAGGTAATATGTCTCAGAAAGTAGCATCAATTATTTTAAATACAGCTCAAGTAATTATTGTTATTTTACGTTTTGTTTTATACTTCATTATCATCATGGGTGTCGTCCATTACTTCTTAAAACGCGGCGAGAAACTTGATAAAACGCCAAAAGATAAAAACAAAAAACGTAAAAATAAAAAAGATAATACTTTAAATAAACATGACTTAAATAACAATACTGATAACAATCAAGTATCAAATACAAGTTCTGAAGTTAAAGATAAAGCTAAAGAACATTCAGATAATGTGTCTAATAAAGTTAATCATCATTCTACTGATTTAAAAAATGATGCGAAAGATACATTAAATAAAGACAAATAAAACTAAGAGACGCTCATATTATATTTGAGCGTCTCTTCTTATTTTTAAATTACAGCTTGATGTGTTACTTTTATATCATTTATTTTAAAAATGTTTCTTCTAAGTATAGGGCTGCACCATCTTCTTCATTAGTAAATGCAGTTACTTCGTCCGTAATTTCTTTAATTTCTGGACGTGCATTTTTCATAGCAACACTATATCCCCCGAAGGCAAACATTGCTCTGTCATTGTCACTATCCCCTATGACAAGCGTTTCATCTTGTTTAATACCAAAATGTTCAATCATTTCCTTTATTCCAGTACCTTTATCAGTATTATAAGCCATCGTTTCCGCATTATATCTTGATGAATTAGAAACACTTATATTTAGTAATACTTTATTTTGAATTAACTCATCTCTAAATCTAGTAATTTTATCTAAATTTGGGGTAAATAAATATATTTTTGCATAGTCATCATCAGGAATATTGTTTGACCAATTAATTTTACCTGCCATAGCATCTAATCGAGAAGTCCATTCACTTTCACTAACATGATTTGGTGGCGTATTCCCTTGAATCATTTCATCCATCCATGATTGATCTTCATCTAAAGCGAGTCTTTGTTTATCAAATGGAAAGACTTCATAATAAATTTTTTGCTGTTGAGCCAATGTAACTATTTTTTTTACGTTCTCAGTTGATAAGCTATGCATAAATAAATTACTATTATTAATTTCACCACTAGTCCCATTTGAACTTATAATTCCATCAACTTCAAATCCTTTTGGGACAAGATTGTTAATTTCTGAATAAGAACGTCCTGTAGCTAAAAATACTTTGTATCCTTTTTCTCTCAAATGATCAATGACTTCTTTAGTTTTATTTGATGCTTTATTATCTTCATGTAAGATGGTTCCATCCATATCGAGAAAAATTGCTTTAATATTTTCTAGTGCCATATTAGTTAGCTCCTTTACTTATCTTTGCTTAAATTGTGTCATTATTTATTTAAAAGTGCAATGACCTTAATCTTTTAGATATAGTGCGTACCGTTGCTTTCGATTAATCACTTCAATTTGTCGTTCAAATAACCTAGACATCATATCATTAGTTAATATATTTGGGATTAACCCTTTACCAAAGCATTTTCCATCTTTCAATAAAAATATTTTATTGAATATTGGAATTATTTCTTCAACAAAATGAGTGACATATATTATTGAAAGTTCAGGTCGTTTAATACTTAAATCTTCAATAACCTTAAATAAATTTTCGCGAGCTAAAAAATCCAAACCAGAAGCTGGTTCATCCAAAATAATTAACTTCGGGTTACTCATTAAGGCTCGGGCGATCATAACGCTTTGTTGTTGACCTGTAGATAAATAGCCTAAATATTGCTGTTCATATTTGTTCATACCAACTATCTCTAATAGTTCTTGAGCTTGCTTTATATGTAAATCACTGACTTCTTTATAAACACCAATCGATTTGAAAGCACCGCTTATTACTATATCAATGACTTTTTCACCTTCTGGAAATTTATTTAATAAACTTCCAGAAACATATCCAATTTGTGCTCTTACTTTATCTGCCGAAAACCCAATTTTACCTGGTTCCATACCAAATAATTGTATTTGCCCGTTTGTTATTGGTTCATATGCATTAAAAATATTTAAGAGCGTTGTTTTACCTGCGCCGTTCATACCATATAAAATCCATTTATCTCCTTCTCGTATCTGCCAATTGATATTATTAATAATACATCTACCTTGTTTTTTTCTACTGATATTATTCAATGTAATTAACATGAAATCACCTCACGTGTCACTATTATTGTAAGATAATTCAGATAATTGTACAAAGCGCATGATTTAATAGGACAAAAACGAAGTTAATTAGTTACTCATTTCTAATTTTTCCACTCATAATCACATTAGTTACATTTAAATTTAATATTCTATTAAGCAAAAAGGACTGAGATAGAATTCTTATCGAATTCGTCATCTCAGTCCCGTAAGGAATGTCTAGAACTGAGAAAAGCTTGATTAAGCCCTTCTAAGTTCAGTCAGCTACTGCGAATTTGCAATGTAGCTCTATATTATTATTTATAACTTAGACATTTCCACTATATATAGAAAGTATTATTCTACTGTAACAGATTTAGCTAAGTTACGTGGTTTATCTACATCTAAATCTCTGTGTAGCGCTGCATAATAGGCAATTAGTTGAAGTGTAACAACAGAAACTAATGGTGTTAATAACTCATGTACGTGAGGGATAACATAAGTATCGCCTTCTTTTTCTAATCCTTCCATAGAAATAATACATGGGTTAGCACCACGAGCTACAACTTCTTTGACGTTACCACGAATTGATAAGTTAACTTTCTCTTGAGTAGCTAATGCAATAACAGGTGTACCATCTTCAATAAGTGCGATTGTACCATGTTTTAATTCCCCACCAGCGAAACCTTCTGCTTGAATATAAGAGATTTCTTTTAATTTTAATGAACCTTCAAGACTTACATTATAGTCCATTGTACGGCCAATAAAGAATGCATTACGTGTTGTTTCTAAGAAATCTTTAGCAATTTGTTCCATTTTAGGTGTATCATCTACGATAGTTTCAATAGCTGTCGTTACTTTAGCTAATTCTCTTAATAAATCAATATTATTATCACGGCCATGTACTTTACCAACTACTTGAGAAAGTATAGATAATACAGCAATTTGTGCAGTATAAGCTTTAGTAGAAGCTACTGCGATTTCTGGACCCGCATGTAATAATAATGTATGATCCGCTTCACGTGATAATGTTGATCCAGCAACATTCGTTACTGTAAGTGATTTATGACCTAATTTATTTGTTTCAACCAATACAGCACGACTATCTGCAGTTTCACCAGATTGAGAAATATAAATGAATAGTGGTTTTTCAGATAATAATGGCATATTATATACAAACTCAGAAGCAACATGTACTTCAGTAGGTACACCAGCCCATTTTTCAAGATATTCTTTTCCTACTAATCCAGCGTGGTAACTTGTTCCAGCTGCAATAATATAAATACGATCTGCTGCAGCTACGTCTTTAACGATTTCTGGATCAATTTTTAAATCACCGTTTTCATCTTCATACTCTTGAATAATACGACGCATTACTGCAGGTTGCTCATTAATTTCTTTAAGCATGTAATGTTCATAAATGCCTTTTTCAGCATCTGAAGCATCAATTTGTGCAGTATATGCATCACGCTCTTGAATATTGCCATCTTGGTCTTTAATAACAACATTATCTTTTTTAACGATTACAATTTCATGGTCATGAATTTCTTTATATTTATTTGTAACTTTAATCATTGCTAGTGCATCTGAAGCAATTACATTAAAGCCATCACCAATACCCACTAATAAAGGAGATTTGTTTTTAGCAACATAGATTGTATCTTCTTCTTCGTTATCTAATAAACCTAATGCATATGAACCATGTAGTAAAGATACAACTTTAGTAAATGCCTCTTCAGTAGTTAAGCCTTTATTAGAAAAGTATTCAACTAATTGAACAATAACTTCTGTATCAGTTTCAGAATGGAATGTAACATCCGCTAAGTATTCATTTTTTAACTCTTCATAGTTTTCAATTACGCCGTTATGAACTAATGTAAAGCGTTCATTATTAGATTGATGTGGGTGTGAGTTCATAGTACTTGGTACACCATGAGTAGCCCAACGAGTGTGACCGATACCAACATGTCCATCAATATCGTTATCATCAGCAACTTTTCTTAACTCAGCTATACGTCCTTTTTCTTTGAATACAGTAGTTCCGTTTTCATTGGCTACTGCAATACCTGCAGAGTCATACCCTCTGTATTCTAACTTTTCTAAACCTGATAATAATAGTTCCTTGGCATTATCATAACCAATATATCCAACAATTCCGCACATAAAATATTCCTCCGTAATTAATGGCTCTTTAATTCTCATCTGTTATATGAAATTAATTAAAATGACTAAGATTTAAGATTAAGAATTTAATCATATTTATATATTTATAACTTAATTTATCAAGATAGTTAATATTCAAATTAACTATTAATTATATTCTAATCTCTATCTTTCTTACCCATTTTAGCCATACTTTATTTGTATGTTTTTTAAAATTATTTGGCATTCTTATTATTTTTGTGCATTTAGTTACCTAAATGTTTTAATTAATAAGCTAACGAATGTGCCTCATCCGGAATAGCATCCGCCGATTATCTCGATGACTATTCTCCTCGTCTGCAAATTAATAAGATACTCTATAAGAATTAGCATATTTAATTCTTAATTATCAATGTATATATCAATTGCCCTGGCGCTTCAATTATAATTAGTTATTTCCTCCTTCCAATATCATTTATTTTACACTTTTCAGATAAATGAATGCAAACAATTTCCGACCTTTTTAGTAAATTTTTAAAATAAATATGTTTTATATTTTTCTACTTCTCATAATAATTACGTTTTATTATTATATGAATGATAAACAATATAGTAGCCAATTTAATGAAAGCGCTTTTATTTTTTATGTACCTACTCATAAAAAATCCCTATAAAGTGACTTTTAAAGAGTCTACCTCATAGGGATGATATCTTCCTAATATATACTTTTAATTTTACTCTAAGCCCATTTTTGATTGTACTTCATCAGCAATTCGTTGCGCAAATCGTTGCGCGTCTTCATCTGTTGCTGCTTCTACCATTACGCGAACTAAAGGTTCAGTTCCTGAAGGTCTAACTAATATTCTACCTTCACCATTCATTTCAGTTTCTACTTCATCCATTACTTTTTTAACGTCTGCATTTTCTTCAACATGATGTTTATCCGTTACTTTAACATTAATTAATGATTGTGGATATTTTTTCATTTGAGATGCTAATTCGCTTAATGATTTACCACTCATTTTAATTACAGCTGCAAGTTGAACGCCTGTTAGCAATCCATCACCAGTCGTATTATAATCCATCATAACAATATGACCAGATTGTTCGCCACCAAGATTGTAGTTGCCTCGACGCATTTCTTCAACTACATATCTATCTCCAACCTTAGTTTTGTTAGATTTGATACCTTCGTTTTCTAAAGCTTTATAAAATCCTAAGTTACTCATCACAGTAGAAACAATCATATCGTTATTTAATTCTTGATTTTTATGCATTTCTTGACCAATAATAAACATAATTTGGTCGCCATCAATAATATGACCTTTCTCATCAACTGCGATTAAACGGTCTCCATCGCCATCAAAAGCTAAACCAAAGTCACTTTCTGTTTCAAGTACTTTTTCGGCTAATAATTCAGGATGTGTTGATCCACAATTATCATTAATATTATAGCCATCTGGGCTACATCCAATTGTTTCTGTATCAGCCTCTAAATCTCCAAATAAAAATGGGGCTAAAGCTGAAGTCGAACCATTTGCACCATCCAATGTTATTTTTAAACCTTCTAAATTAACATCTATTGTTGATTTTAAATAACTTAGATATTTTTGTGCACCTTCATAATAGTCAGAGAAATGAACAATTTTTGTACCTACTGGTCTAGGTAAATCTGGGTTTTCTTGGTCAAGTAATGCTTCAATTTCATTTTCTTGATTATCTGATAATTTAAATCCGTCTGCACCGAAAAATTTAATACCATTATCAGCAACAGGATTATGTGACGCTGAAATCATTACACCTAATTCTGCTTCCATCTCTCTCGTTAAATAAGCAACTCCAGGTGTTGAAATAACACCTAAACGCATAACTTCTGCACCAATTGAAGCTAATCCAGCTATCAATGCTGATTCTAACATTTCTCCAGACACACGCGTATCTCTACCTACTAATACTTTTGGTCTTTCTGCACCTTCATTATGTGCTAATACATAGCCACCATAACGGCCTAATTTAAAGGCTAATTCAGGTGTTAATTCCTTATTTGCTACTCCTCTAACGCCATCAGTACCAAAATATCTTCCCATTATTAATACTCCTTTTTTAATCGTTTATTTATTTCAAATTAATATGTGCTGTTACTTCACTAGGTTCAGCTTTTTTCACATTATCCGGTAATTTCAATTCGACGTTTTTATCTGTTGATTCAGTGATATCATCTAAATTAATTGTTCCCTCTAATTCATCAACGTTTTGCAAATCATCTCTATTACCATAAATTTCGACTTCTTTATCATCAAGCGAAATATCATCTAAGCTTTTTCCATCTGGTAGACTACCAGTAGTACGCATTTTAACTTTAACTTTTTTACTATATTGTTCTAACTTCACATTTAGCTTTACTTCACTAGGTTGAATATTAACGTCTAGTTTATTTAATGACTTATCAAAAGCTGTAACATCCGCTACATCAGATGTATCTTTATTTAACTTATTAACATCTTTATATGTAGCTTTTAAATAAGCAATTTTATTTAATTGTTCCCTACCACCTGTTACTTTAACCGAATTAGGTTCTATTGAACTTTCTTTCACTTTGTAATTGGGATCAATATCATCTTTTCCTATATCAGGTTGAACATGCATTGTTTTAGAATCTTTATTTTCTAACGTGACATAGGCTTGTTTAGGTTTTACATTGTAATTAATATCATTGCTAAGCCCTTTTACAATATAGTCCTCTTTATAGTCGCCCGCTTTTGCATTTGATAAATCAACAGCAACTTTGATATCATCCGAATTTTCAATTTTCAATAGTTTTGATTGTGGTCCAGATATAGTGACATTCACTGTATCCGGTGCTTTAGTAACATGCAATTGTTTAGAATTATAGATTATTTCTACAGGTACATCTTCAATAGTTTTTGAAGAATTTTGTGATAAATTATCGTTACTAAAAATATTTCCAAAAACATTATTCACAGACAAGTAAAAAAATACAGCTAATATCAGAGCAATAAATCTTAAACCCCATTTACTTTCTAGCATATTACTTCACACCTTTCTTTTGAAAGTGTGAGCCGAACCAATGTTCAGCTAATAATTCTTCAAATACTTCTGTGGAAATATCTCTTCTCAATTTACCATCAAAGGTTACTGATATAGAGCCTGTTTCTTCTGAAACGATTATTGTAAAAGCATCTGATACTTCTGATATACCTACTGCTGCTCTGTGTCTAGTACCTAAACTTTTAGAAATTTTAGCACTATCAGAAAGCGGTAGATAACTTGCTGCACTAGCAATTTTTGAATTTTGAATGATCATTGCACCATCATGTAATGGTGTATTAGGAATAAATACGTTAATTAATAACTCCTGAGATATTTCTGAATTCATTGGTATTCCCGTTTCAATATAATCTTGTAAACCTGTTTCCTTTTCAAAAACAATTAATGCACCAATACGTCTCTTAGCCATATACTGCACAGCTTTTGACACCGACTGAATCAACTTTTCTTCATCATGACTGTAAGTATTAGTATAACGTTTAAATAAACTTCCACGACCTAACTGTTCAAGTGCACGTCGTATTTCAGGTTGGAAAATCACTATAAGTGCTAGTACCCCCCATTGAATAACGATATCAAACAGTTTTGATGTTGCGGTCAAATTAAGAATTTTACTTACTTGTTGACCAATAACTATAAATAAAATACCTTTAAGTAACTGTATAGCCTTGGTTCCCTTAAATACAGTAATGAGAAGATAAAGGACATACCATACAATAAGTAAATCTAGTACACTTGTAACTATTTTCAATGTACTAAGATTATCAAAAAAGTTGGAAAAATCCATAACATCTCCTCCGATTATATTTTTCCATAGTCATAATTATACCAATGATAATCATAACTGTCATACGAACAAATAAATTGTATAAAAATTTTTATAGCAAATAAAGGTATTTACATTAAAATAAAAAAAACCACTCCGCAATGGAGTGGTTCAAAGTGAGCCATAGAGGATTCGAACCTCTGACCCTCTGATTAAAAGTCAGATGCTCTACCAACTGAGCTAATGGCTCTAATGGCTGGGCTAGCTGGATTCGAACCAGCGCGTGACGGAGTCAAAGTCCGTTGCCTTACCGCTTGGCTATAGCCCAATAAGATGGTGGAGGGGGGCAGATTCGAACTGCCGAACCCGAAGGAGCGGATTTACAGTCCGCCGCGTTTAGCCACTTCGCTACCCCTCCGACTTATAAATGGTGGAGAATGACGGGTTCGAACCGCCGACCCTCTGCTTGTAAGGCAGATGCTCTCCCAGCTGAGCTAATTCTCCTATAATGGTGACTCCTACGGGACTCGAACCCGTGTTACCGCCGTGAAAGGGCGGTGTCTTAACCGCTTGACCAAGGAGCCATGGCTCCGCAGGTAGGATTCGAACCTACGACCGATCGGTTAACAGCCGATAGCTCTACCACTGAGCTACTGCGGAATAATATAATTTGCCTGGCAACGTCCTACTCTAGCGGAACGTTAGTCCAACTACCATCGGCGCTAAGGAGCTTAACTTCTGTGTTCGGCATGAGAACAGGTGTGACCTCCTTGCCATTATCACCAGACAAGAGAATGATTATACATTCAAAACTAGATAGTAAGTAAATGATTTTGCTTCGCAAAACGTTGAAATAAATTGATTAAGTCTTCGATCGATTAGTATTCGTCAGCTCCACGTGTCACCATGCTTCCACCTCGAACCTATTAACCTCATCATCTTTGAGGGATCTTATAACCGAAGTTGGGAAATCTCATCTTGAGGGGGGCTTCATGCTTAGATGCTTTCAGCACTTATCCCGTCCATACATAGCTACCCAGCTATGCCGTTGGCACGACAACTGGTACACCAGAGGTATGTCCATCCCGGTCCTCTCGTACTAAGGACAGCTCCTCTCAAATTTCCTACGCCCACGACGGATAGGGACCGAACTGTCTCACGACGTTCTGAACCCAGCTCGCGTACCGCTTTAATGGGCGAACAGCCCAACCCTTGAGACCGACTACAGCCCCAGGATGCGATGAGCCGACATCGAGGTGCCAAACCTCCCCGTCGATGTGAACTCTTGGGGGAGATAAGCCTGTTATCCCCGGGGTAGCTTTTATCCGTTGAGCGATGGACCTTCCATGCGGAACCACCGGATCACTAAGTCCGTCTTTCGACCCTGCTCGACTTGTAGGTCTCGCAGTCAAGCTCCCTTATGCCTTTACACTCTATGAATGATTTCCAACCATTCTGAGGGAACCTTTGAGCGCCTCCGTTACCTTTTAGGAGGCGACCGCCCCAGTCAAACTGCCCGCCTGACACTGTCTCCCACCACGATAAGTGGTGCGGGTTAGAAAGCCAACACAGCTAGGGTAGTATCCCACCAGCGCCTCCACGTAAGCTAGCGCTCACGTTTCAAAGGCTCCTACCTATCCTGTACAAGCTGTGCCGAATTTCAATATCAGGCTACAGTAAAGCTCCACGGGGTCTTTCCGTCCTGTCGCGGGTAACCTGCATCTTCACAGGTACTATGATTTCACCGAGTCTCTCGTTGAGACAGTGCCCAAATCGTTACGCCTTTCGTGCGGGTCGGAACTTACCCGACAAGGAATTTCGCTACCTTAGGACCGTTATAGTTACGGCCGCCGTTTACTGGGGCTTCGATTCGTAGCTTCGCAGAAGCTAACCACTCCTCTTAACCTTCCAGCACCGGGCAGGCGTCAGCCCCTATACATCACCTTACGGTTTAGCAGAGACCTGTGTTTTTGATAAACAGTCGCTTGGGCCTATTCACTGCGGCTCTTCTGGGCTTGCACCCTAAAGAGCACCCCTTCTCCCGAAGTTACGGGGTCATTTTGCCGAGTTCCTTAACGAGAGTTCGCTCGCTCACCTTAGAATTCTCATCTTGACTACCTGTGTCGGTTTGCGGTACGGGCACCTATTATCTATCTAGAGGCTTTTCTTGGCAGTGTGAAATCAACGACTCGAGGAAACAATTTCCTCTCCCTATCACAGCTCAATCTTAAGAGTGCCGGATTTGCCTAACACTCAATCTCACTGCTTAGACGTGCACTCCAACAGCACGCTTCGCCTATCCTACTGCGTCCCCCCATCGATTAAAACGATGCTAGGTGGTACAGGAATATCAACCTGTTATCCATCGCCTACGCCTGTCGGCCTCAGCTTAGGACCCGACTAACCCAGAGCGGACGAGCCTTCCTCTGGAAACCTTAGTCAATCGGTGGACGGGATTCTCACCCGTCTTTCGCTACTCACACCGGCATTCTCACTTCTAAGCGCTCCACATGTCCTTGCGATCATGCTTCAACGCCCTTAGAACGCTCTCCTACCATTGTCCTACGGACAATCCACAGCTTCGGTAATATGTTTAGCCCCGGTACATTTTCGGCGCAGTGTCACTCGACTAGTGAGCTATTACGCACTCTTTAAATGATGGCTGCTTCTAAGCCAACATCCTAGTTGTCTGGGCAACGCCACATCCTTTTCCACTTAACATATATTTTGGGACCTTAGCTGGTGGTCTGGGCTGTTTCCCTTTCGAACACGGACCTTATCACCCATGTTCTAACTCCCAAGTTAAATTAATTGGCATTCGGAGTTTGTCTGAATTCGGTAACCCGAGAAGGGCCCCTCGTCCAAACAGTGCTCTACCTCCAATAATCATCACTTGAGGCTAGCCCTAAAGCTATTTCGGAGAGAACCAGCTATCTCCAGGTTCGATTGGAATTTCTCCGCTACCCACAGTTCATCCGCTCACTTTTCAACGTAAGTCGGTTCGGTCCTCCATTCAGTGTTACCTGAACTTCAACCTGACCATGGGTAGATCACCTGGTTTCGGGTCTACGACCAAATACTCAACGCCCTATTCAGACTCGCTTTCGCTACGGCTCCACATTTACTGCTTAACCTTGCATCAGATCGTAACTCGCCGGTTCATTCTACAAAAGGCACGCCATCACCCATTAACGGGCTCTGACTACTTGTAAGCACACGGTTTCAAGTTCTCTTTCACTCCCCTTCCGGGGTACTTTTCACCTTTCCCTCACGGTACTGGTTCACTATCGGTCACTAGAGAGTATTTAGCCTTAGGAGATGGTCCTCCCAGATTCCGACGGAATTTCACGTGCTCCGTCGTACTCAGGATCCACTCAAGAGAGAATATATTTTCAACTACAGGATTATTACCTTCTTTGATTCAACTTTCCAGATGATTCGTCTAATATATTCTTTTGTAACTCCGTATAGAGTGTCCTACAACCCCAATAAGCAAGCTTATTGGTTTGGGCTCTTCCCGTTTCGCTCGCCGCTACTCAGGGAATCGATTTTTCTTTCTCTTCCTCCGGGTACTAAGATGTTTCAGTTCTCCGGGTCTGCCTTCTGACAAGCTATGAATTCACTTGTCGATAACACGACATAACTCGTGCTGGGTTCCCCCATTCGGAAATCTCTGGATCAACGCTTACTTACAGCTACCCAAAGCATATCGTCGTTAGTAACGTCCTTCGTCGGCTTCTAGTGCCAAGGCATCCACCGTGCGCCCTTAATAACTTAATCTATGTTTCCACCATATTAGAACGTAGTTCTAATGTTAAGAAACCTGTTATTAATCTTGTGAGTGTTCTTTCGAACACTAGCGATTATATTTTATGAATTCAAGCTTTTTTAAAACTCTAATTCACTCGGTTTTGCTTGGTAAAATCTATTTTACTTACTTATCTAGTTTTCAATGTACAATCAATAAAATCAAAATCACAATAAGAAATTATATCAAAATACAATGTCTTATGCAATATTCATTTATTAAGTTGAATGTCTAAAATAAACATTCAAAACTGAATACAATATGTCACGTTATCCCTCATCTCTACGAGATGTTCCGAATATATCCTTAGAAAGGAGGTGATCCAGCCGCACCTTCCGATACGGCTACCTTGTTACGACTTCACCCCAATCATTTGTCCCACCTTCGACGGCTAGCTCCAAATGGTTACTCCACCGGCTTCGGGTGTTACAAACTCTCGTGGTGTGACGGGCGGTGTGTACAAGACCCGGGAACGTATTCACCGTAGCATGCTGATCTACGATTACTAGCGATTCCAGCTTCATGTAGTCGAGTTGCAGACTACAATCCGAACTGAGAACAACTTTATGGGATTTGCTTGACCTCGCGGTTTCGCTGCCCTTTGTATTGTCCATTGTAGCACGTGTGTAGCCCAAATCATAAGGGGCATGATGATTTGACGTCATCCCCACCTTCCTCCGGTTTGTCACCGGCAGTCAACTTAGAGTGCCCAACTTAATGATGGCAACTAAGCTTAAGGGTTGCGCTCGTTGCGGGACTTAACCCAACATCTCACGACACGAGCTGACGACAACCATGCACCACCTGTCACTTTGTCCCCCGAAGGGGAAAGCTCTATCTCTAGAGTTGTCAAAGGATGTCAAGATTTGGTAAGGTTCTTCGCGTTGCTTCGAATTAAACCACATGCTCCACCGCTTGTGCGGGTCCCCGTCAATTCCTTTGAGTTTCAACCTTGCGGTCGTACTCCCCAGGCGGAGTGCTTAATGCGTTAGCTGCAGCACTAAGGGGCGGAAACCCCCTAACACTTAGCACTCATCGTTTACGGCGTGGACTACCAGGGTATCTAATCCTGTTTGATCCCCACGCTTTCGCACATCAGCGTCAGTTACAGACCAGAAAGTCGCCTTCGCCACTGGTGTTCCTCCATATCTCTGCGCATTTCACCGCTACACATGGAATTCCACTTTCCTCTTCTGCACTCAAGTTTTCCAGTTTCCAATGACCCTCCACGGTTGAGCCGTGGGCTTTCACATCAGACTTAAAAAACCGCCTACGCGCGCTTTACGCCCAATAATTCCGGATAACGCTTGCCACCTACGTATTACCGCGGCTGCTGGCACGTAGTTAGCCGTGGCTTTCTGATTAGGTACCGTCAAGACGTGCATAGTTACTTACACGTATGTTCTTCCCTAATAACAGAGTTTTACGATCCGAAGACCTTCATCACTCACGCGGCGTTGCTCCGTCAGGCTTTCGCCCATTGCGGAAGATTCCCTACTGCTGCCTCCCGTAGGAGTCTGGACCGTGTCTCAGTTCCAGTGTGGCCGATCACCCTCTCAGGTCGGCTACGTATCGTCGCCTTGGTAAGCCGTTACCTTACCAACTAGCTAATACGGCGCGGGTCCATCTATAAGTGATAGCAAAACCATCTTTCACTATCGAACCATGCGGTTCGAAATATTATCCGGTATTAGCTCCGGTTTCCCGAAGTTATCCCAGTCTTATAGGTAGGTTACCCACGTGTTACTCACCCGTCCGCCGCTAACGTCAAAGGAGCAAGCTCCTTATCTGTTCGCTCGACTTGCATGTATTAGGCACGCCGCCAGCGTTCATCCTGAGCCAGGATCAAACTCTCCATAAAAATTTATGATGTTTGATTAGCTCATAATACTAAATAATGTTTGTAACATTTAAGTTACTATTTGGAATTAACGTTGACATATTGTCATTCAGTTTTCAATGTTCATCAATAAATTCAATCTCTTTAATTGTATTACTTTCAAACTTGAAAGTCAACAACAATTTCGATTACTTTATATATTTTATATCATCAATTTTTGTTTTGCAATGGTAACTTTTACACCATTTTAACAAAGTTTTAAAAGAATTAATATTCTTTTTTGACGACTTTTATATAGTACCAAGATTAACTACTTAAGTCAACAATTATTTTGAAATATTTTTATTTCTTTATTTTATATTTCTCAATTGCTCACAAGAAATTATTCTATCAGATTCAAGATAATTTGCAATAGAAAGAGTCTGGGACATAATTCCTAGAGAAATAGCCAGTAAATGAGTTTTAACAAATTCATTTACTGGCTTCTTTATTTACAATACTCCGTATTGTTGGCTCGCTTTCTTAGGGGACAGCTTCAGCCTGTAGTCTTCAGCTTGTCCTGTTCCCTCAAGAGTCTCGCCAAAATACTTTGTATTTATATGTAATTTTACATTGTAATACTTTAAAAAAATAAAGCACTTTCGTATAATTTAATAAACATCACTAAACTAAATTAACGAGGTGCCTTATGTATAAAAATTATAACATGACTCAACTTACTCTACCAATGGAAACTTCAGTTCTTATCCCCACAAATGATATTTCACGACATGTAAATGATATTGTTGAAACAATTCCTGACAATGAATTCGACGAATTCAGACATCACCGTGGTGCAACTTCGTACCATCCTAAAATGATGTTAAAAGTGATTCTATATGCCTACACACAATCTGTATTCTCAGGTCGTAAAATAGAAAAAATGCTTAATGATAGCATCCGAATGATGTGGCTATCACAAAATCAAAAACCTTCTTATAAAACAATTAATCGATTTAGAGTAAATCCAAAAGTAGATGCTTTATTAGAATCTTTATTTATTCAATTTTACAGTCAGTGTATAAAACAAAATCTTATAGATGATAAAGCTATTTTTATTGATGGTACAAAAATTGAAGCAAATTCCAATCGATATACATTTGTATGGAAAAAGAGTATTCAAAACCATGAATCAAAGATGAATGAGGATTCTAAAGCCCTCTACCATGAATTGGTAACCAATAAAATCATACCGGAAATCAAAGAAGATCATGATAATGAATTAACAAAAGAAGAAATAGATTTGATTGGTAGTCATTTAGATAAAGAAATCGAAGATTTAAACCAACATATCAACAATGAAAAATGTACTAAAACAAGAAAACAAATACGTCTCAAAAGAACTAAAATCAAAAAATACAAAAAGCAAATCAATGATTATTCTGAGCGAAAGTATCGATACGAATTTCAAAAATCTATTTTAAAGGATAGAAATAGTTATTCTAAGACAGATCATGATGCGACATTTATGAGAATGAAAGAAGATCACATGAAAAATGGACAACTTAAGCCAGGGTATAATTTACAAATAGCGACAAATTCCCAATTTGTTTTATCTTATAATGTGTATCAAAATCCAACGGATACTAGAACGATGATTCCATTTTTAAATTCAATTCAAGAGACCTACGGTCATTTACCTGAATATATTGTAGCTGATGCAGGTTATGGTAGTGAATCAAATTATATGGCAATTATAGATGACTTTAATCGAACGCCACTCATAACATATGGAATGTTTATAAAAGATAAAACTAAAAAATATAAAAGTGACATCTTTAATACTCAAAATTGGGACTATGACGAAATTAATGACGAATTCATTTGTCCGAATAATAAACGGCTAGGTTTTAAAAGATATGCCTATCGTCATGATAAGTATGGTTACAAGCGAGACTTCAAATTATATGAATGTGACGATTGTTCAGAATGTCCTCTGAAAAATCAATGTATGAACTTCAATTCAAAAACAAACAAAAAAATAATGAAGAATTATAACTGGGAATATTTTAAATCCCAAATTAACAAAAAGCTTTCAGAACCAAAAACAAAAAATATCTACAGTCAAAGAAAAATTGATGTGGAACCTGTTTTTGGATTTATGAAGGCTATTTTGGGTTTCACTCGGATGTCTGTCCGAGGACTCAATAAAGTCAAAAGAGAACTTGGTTTTGTATTAATGGCACTTAATATAAGAAAAGTAGTAGCTCAACGAGCTGAAAATAATCAAAAAATTTATAAAAAAGACAATTTCTATATTATTTCAATAGAAATTGTCTTTTATTCACTTATCCAAGAACTTTATGTCCCGGACTCTGATTTTACACTTAAATATTCTTTATTTTTTTATAGTGGATGCTATCACTTTTTGGGCTATAGATGTATATATTTTACCTAAACGATCATCTGCTTGATAAATAGATGGTGAAAAATCTTTGGGGTTCCATGTTGGTTGTTCTAATGGCAACTCCCCAAGCAATTGTGTATTCAATTCATCAGCTAATTTACGTCCGCCACCTTTACCAAAGACATATTCTTTATTTCCTGTTTCTTTACTTTCGAAATAACTCATATTTTCGATAACACCAAGAATAGAATGCTCAGTGTGCTTAGCCATTGCACCCGCTCTTGCAGCTACAAATGCAGCAGTCGGATGAGGTGTTGTAACTATTATTTCCTTACTGCTAGGCAACATTGTATGCACATCTAACGCTACATCACCTGTTCCAGGAGGTAAATCTAAAAGTAAGTAGTCTAAT
Source organism: Staphylococcus taiwanensis (assembly GCA_020544305.1). NCBI lineage: Bacteria > Bacillati > Bacillota > Bacilli > Caryophanales > Staphylococcaceae > Staphylococcus > Staphylococcus taiwanensis. Next base: position 877,662 of record CP058667.1, on the reverse strand, counting down.
TCACCCCACTTGACCTCAACAAAGAAGTTCGTCAACATTTTACCAAGCATAGGACCGCGCCAAATTACTGGTGCATTTTCCTCTACAAAGAATGCCATTGAAATAACTTTCACGCCGTGACGTTCTACTGGGATGATTGTTTTTCCTTCAACACCAGGTTTTTCATCAATACCCATCATATCTGGAACACTAAATCCATATATATCTGCGTCAATTAAACCTACTCTTTTACCTTCACGTGCTAGGGCAACTGCTAAATTGACTGCAACTGTTGATTTTCCAACGCCACCTTTACCAGAAGCTATAGCAATAAACTCAACTGGATTATCTTTTGATAATAATCCTTCAATAGTTTTAGGTTGTTCTTTTTGCTTTCCAGTATATTGTTCTACTTTTTCAGCCGGTAATTCTTCAAAGCGAATGCCAACAGTATTTGCCCCATTTTCTTTCAACGCTTTAACAATTGCCATTTGTAAATCTAATTGTGGTTGTCCACCTAACTGAGCCATTGCCACTTTAACACTGACATGTTCAATTTCTTCTTTAGTTGTTACTTCGATGATGCCATCTGTTTCTTTTAGAGGCACATCGATAATTGGATCTTTTAATTCTCCAACTATTTCTTTTACCTGATCTACCGTTAACAATGTAAATCCCCCTCAGTTTTGCTATTTCTCTATTTCAACAAGCAAAGATATACTTGTAGCTTTATAAATTAGTATATAATTTTTAATTTTATAAAAAAAGAAGTTAGCTCAATAAAATATTAGCTAACTTCCTACTTAAGTTCAATCTAAATATCACGTGTGTTCTTATACTGTTTGGTATTCTTTCTATCTTCTCTAATAAAGAAAGAGAAGATGAATCCTATAATTACAAATAATGTAACAACAGCAAATGATAAGTCAACGCCTGTTGCCACGCTCTGCTTTTGCATTATTTCTTTACTAGAACTTGTAGCTGAATTTGTAGTTAATAATTTTGCTCCTATACTCATAAAAGTAACCATCATTGCTGTTCCTAATGATCCAGCCATGACACGACCGAAATTCATAATTGCAGTACCATGTGAAATATCGTCATTTTTCAATGCATTAATACCCGTAGTGTTAATAGGCATCATCAATAATGAAACGGAGAACATTCTAATAGCATAGATAACTATTAAATATATATATGAAGTATCGTATTTCAAGAAGCATAAACAGATTGTAGTTATAATTAGTATTGTAAATCCAGTTAAAATCAATAATCGTGGTCCATATTTATCATATATTTTACCAGTATACACAGACATAATACCGTTTAATATCGCACCAGGCATAATGACCATTCCTGACATAAATGCAGATAAGCCTTGACCATTTTGTACAAATAATGGAATTAATAGCGCCGGTCCAACCATTGACATCATTAATATCATAGAAGTAATCGTACTAAACATGAAAGTTCTATTGCTAAATACTTTTAAATTCAATAAAGGATTAGCAATATTTAATTGTCTATAAATAAATATACCTACAATAATTATTCCGATTATAAACGATATGATTACAATAGGATCTGCAAATCCTAAATTTCCGGCACTGCTAAATGCATATAAGATAAGTCCAAATCCTAAAGTAGATAAAACGACAGATTGTTTATCTAATTTTGTTTTTTTCGTTTTGTTGTAACTTGATAATGAAATGGCACCAAAGATATATCCCACTAGGGCAATCCCTACTACAATTATAAATGGTACTCTCCAACTTGTATTATCAATAATTAATCCTGTAAACGTAGGTCCGATTGCCGGCGCAAATTGAATGACCAAACCAGCTAATCCCATTGCAAAGCCACGCTTTTCTTTTGAAAATAAAGTAAACAATGTGAATTGCATTAAGGGCATAATGATACCTGCTCCAATTGCTTGAATAACTCGAGCAAGCATTAAAACACCAAAATTTGGAGCAATGGCAGCAACGATTGATCCTAATAAAAAGATACCCATTGATATTAAATATAATGGCTTAGTTTTTATCCGATCCATTAAATATGCAGTTAATGGAATCATTGTTCCATTTACTAACATAAACCCTGTAACTAACCATTGTGCCGTATTCTCTGAAGTATTCAATTCTTTCATTATATGGGGTAATGCAGTATTCAATAACGTTTGATTTAAAATAGCAGTGAACGCACTTATTAGCATCACAGCGACAATTAAGTTACGTTTTCTCGTGGATACTTCTATATTCGACATATAAAAACTCCTTTTTAATAATAAGCATGTTCTATTCAACCAAATCAAAGTTAGCTTAGCAAACTAAATGCTTATTATTTTTGATCATTAAGATTTTCGCTATCAGGATAAAAAATGATTTTAAAAATATATAATAAACCGATTATGACTGCAATTACCCAAAAATCTATTTTTATATAGACATAATGGACATGGATAATAAAATAAAATAACATCGTAGTGACTATATATGATATTAAATGATAAATTGTTCCATTAAAATATGGATTGTTTGGTAATTGTTTTCTAAAATAATCCATTAAATGTTCTATGGCGAATAAGATGAAGTAACCAAATACAATATAACTACCATAATAAATCAAATTATCAATTAAATTCTTATTATAAGTAAAGTACCCTAGCTTTAAAAAAATAAGGATTCGACTTAAACCAAATAAACCAAATCCAAGAAACATTAAAAATATACATCCAGAAATTATAAATATTGTGAGGACAAGCAAAGTAGAGAAAATGTTTTTATAATTGTTTTTTAAAAACTTCATTCTAATGCCCTCCCATTTTATATTACACGCATATTTTATCATTTACGTAACACAATATAAAATTTAAAAGCGATATTAAGTTATTAAAATGAAAGAAGTGGGACAAGATTCATTGTCCCACTTCAGAAAGTTGTACGATTAAATTTCATTTTAAGCACTTCTTGATAAGCCTCTTCGGCAAATATATTTCGAACCGAGAACCGTTTGATTTAAAACGCTTCTTAATTTAGTCAGCTAATTCATTTTTGACATATCGTCTTATCGTTTTTTCATCTTAAACTTCTTCACTCTAAATTTCTAAGTATTATATTGATTTAACTTCTTCTTTATAAAGCGTAGACCACAGAATAATTAATAGGATAGTAACGATCGAGACAGTAGCTAATATATTATAGAAATTACCAGTTAAAAATCCTGAAGATAATGCATATAGATATCCCATGATTGTTGAACCAATTGATGAACCTAAATTTTTTGTAAGTGCATAGAATGACATCATTTTCTTCATATATATAGGATTCGTTTCTTCTTGAACAATGACACTATCTTTAGTATATACAAATCCGAAGCTTAAACCTGCTAAAATTACAGTTGCCGCAATTAATAAAGGTACTTTTAAACCAAACATTAAAATAATGCAACTTAATAATAAGAATGTAAAATCACCAATATATAATGCTTTACGTGATAATTTAGCTTCCACTTTGGCTAAATTAAAGTTTAAAACAAGCCAAGCTACAGAGAGTGGGAATATGACTAATCCACTTTGAAGCGGAGAAAGTTTTAAATGATCTTGTAAATATATAGGAATATATAAATTAAATCCCATCAATGACATAGCGATCAATAAATCCGTGATAAATACTAATGAGACAGAGCGATTAAATTCTGATACAGGTAAAAACGGTTGCTTTGCGTTATTCTCAAATTTGAATAAAATAATTGCAACAATGACCGCTAAAATAAAAGCAATCATATTAAGCATCAACATTGATTTATTAAGTAAGCTAAACATTAGTAAGCCGATAAAAATATAAAATAAAGATAAACCTTTTACATCAAAACGCGTAGCTTTGACTTCTGTTTCGTCTGAAAAGCGAAATGTAAAAAATGCTAAAACAATGGCAATGATAGCAATTGGAATATTTATAAAGAATAACCAATGCCACGAAGCAAATTCTAAGATTGCGCCTCCTAGTAAAGGACCAATTATACTTGAAATGCCCCATACACTACCAACTACACCCATTATTTTATATCTAAAGGGAATTTCAAAAGCTAATTTAGGCACAATTTGTGATAGTGACATCATAACGCCCGCGCCAACGCCTTGAATTAATCTTGAGATGATTAACATGGTAAAAGTATCGCTCATCCCTGACATTAAACTACCAATACCAAATAGAAATAAACCTGCCATAGCAATATATATAATTTTATATCTTGTTAGTAATTCTCCAACAATTGGATTAGCTACAACTAATGCTATAAAGTAAGCAGTAAATACTAATGAGATAGATGTCCCAGCATTTAAATCAGATCGAATAGCTGGCATTGCTAAAGAAATAATTGAACTTTCAATTGCTGCCATAAACATCGATAACACTAAAGTAATTACAATTCCAACGGACTTTAAATTCATATCGTTATGACCTCCTTTATATATTTAATTTTTTAAAATTCATTTACTAGAATACGATTCTTTATCACTTAAAAGCAATACTAACAAGCTAAAAAACAAAAAATAAGACCGATGGCCTATACTGAGACCATCAATCTTACTTACATAAAATATAATATTCCAACAAGATGTAGAAATGATGCAATAACGATAAAGATATGCCAAATCATATGAAAGTATGGGCGATTTTTTTGAGCATAAAACCAAGCGCCTATTGTATAAGATAGTCCACCAAGTACTATAAAAAGGATAAAAAGCCATGAAGTTCTCATAATAATGATAGGTAAAAATATAATACCTACCCACCCCATAACTAGATAGACAATTAAACTTAACTTTTGGTTAACATGTACAGATATGGATTTATACAAAATTCCCCATATCGTAGTACCCCATAATAATAAACACAAACCATCCAATCCATCCACCGACTACTGTTAATAGGACTGGCGTATATGTACCAGCAATCGCTACATATATCATACTATGATCAACTATCCTCAATATATATTTATGTGCTGTATCATTTTTCATTGAATGATATATTGTTGAGGATATAAACATCATAAAAATACTTATTACGAAAATAGAAACACTAATTGAGCTCAATGTGCCACTTTGATTATAGCTGTGTACTGCTGAATATGGAAGTATAAATAAAGTAAGCAATGCCGCAAAACCATGTGATGAAGCATTACCAACTTCTTCACCAAAAGATAGTGGAATAATGTCTTTAAAGGATTCGACTACAGTTTCTCTAGAATGTTTAGATGTTTTAGACATCTACTTCCCCACCTTTTATATTAAGTTCAATCTTTTTAAATCAGCCGTTGCAGTTTCAACGCTATCTTTGCCTTCTTTATTTTTAAGTGGTGAAAATTCTTCATCTCTAGGTACTTGAAGTGTTACAAAACTATTTGCATATCTAAAGATATCAAAGTAAAATAGTTCAAATTTTAGCGTTGGCTTTTCAACTACACCAAAATCGTCATCTAATTGTTTAAGTTTTTTAACTGCTAAATGATAAGGTAAGTCATAATTCACAACTTGTTGTATAAATGCAAGTTTAAAAGCGTGAATACCAATATTGGCATTATCAAATGTATTTGCTACTTCTTCTTCAAGCTCTGAATATTCAAGTACAGTATCTTTACTATCCTTATTTACTAGACGTCCCACACTTTCACCATTATGTGGCTGAATAGATTTAGATGTTACATCACAATCATTTACTACAGTGTATCCAGCAAATAAAGGATTCAATACTTTAACAAGTACATTATCAATATTATTTAAGAATATGTATTTTACACCATCAGACTTCATTTTATTTAAATAACCGTTCTTCTCGAGTGATTTAAATACACCACCATTACCATTAGGTGTTTCAAGTACATAACCACTTTCATTAAGTACGAGACGTCCCTCTTCACTTAAAGCAACGATATTATCTTGCTTGAAGAAATGGACATTATCCGGGTTATAACCAAAATAATTATGTTGTTCAAAATATGAAAGCGTTGCTTCATGATTAATATCACTAGTCATTATATACCAATTAATTAAATGCCCAGTTTCTTTTTTTAAATTTAGTAATTGTTTTGCTTGTAATTCGAATAAACTGATACCTTCAATTTCAAATGAGCCTTTAGGTCCTTTATAACCTAATCTAGTACCTTGTCCACCTGCCATAAGCAGTACAGCAAACTCTCCATTTCTAATTGCTTCAATACCTTTTTGTTCATACTTGTCTTTTTCTTGCTTTGATAATTCTTCTTCACGAACATATTTAACTTCAGAAACTGATGATACGTCAGAAATTGTTTGACGGTTAACATATAAATCTTGATAAAGATTTTGTATTTCTTCTAAATCTAAGTCGTTAACTTTTGCGTCTAACTTTTCTTTTTCATTATTACTCATAAGTTTTTCATATTCACTCAAATGTTCTTGATTATATTTCTTTAATTTACTCTGATCTAACATCTTAACTCTCCTTGTATTTGAATCGAAAATTTATTTGTCCCTGTTTTACTTACGATTTACTATTACCCTAATATTGAATGACTAAAATATTTCAATATGTCATTAATAAACGTTTGGAAAAATATGTATAGTGCTCCAAATGTTAATGCAGTAGCTAAAGATGCATCAACTAATCCCCCAGTCTTAAATGTAAAAGGAAATTTAATAGTAAGAGGAATAGGATAAAATAGTTTTACTCCTCTAGGTGTTAACATATCTAGTATAACATGGGATATCATTGCAACGATAATCGAAACCATATAGTAAATAGGTGTTTGAATTAAATTGAGTAAAAATATTACAATTCCGATAAATAACAACGAGTGCGTAAAGGTCCGATGACCAAATAAAAGACTAATTAGCAAGCTCAAAATTTTAAGTTGTTTACCAACTTTACTTCTTGTATGACAAATGTCTGGAAGTAAACTAGATACTATTGCTAAACAGACAACAGTTACAGTTGAGAACAAATCAGTTTGAAAGTGTTCGGTTGTTAATGCACCCACTAATAACCCAGCGGATACGTGTGTTTTACCTGTCATTGACCTTCTCCTTTATAGAGAACATTCTAACATAAATCTAAGTGAAATACGAACATATTTTCGGTAGGTCAATTAGTGTATCATAATTATTTAAAAAGTATCACATAAATCCTTGAAAACGATTACAATATCATATATGATGTAGATATAAATTAAACAAAGGATGTGTTCTTTAATGGCAATGTCTGTTAAGAAAGATAAAAATGAAGTTAGAATTCAATGGAGAGTAGCGGATATTAAAATTCCTACAAATGAAATCAAAAATATTTCTCAAGATCAAGAAATCCATGCTGTTCCTGAATTGGATGAAAAAAACATTTCACGTATTGGTTCTACATTTGGCAAAACTAACAGAGTTATCATCGATACAGATGATCATGAATACATTATTTATACACATAACGACCAAAAGGTCTATGACGAATTAACAAAATAAATATTAAAAACTATCCTCTCGCAAAGTTATTTTATATTAAACTGTCAGCTATTTACGCTTAGCTGATAGTTTTTTTATTTAAAATCATATTTCTTTTTATTTCTGTTCAAAGCAATTATTATAAACATTAATAAGCTAAGGAGGTTATGACTATGTTTGTAGTTACAAATCGAATTACGGTAAAAAAAGGATTTGCTGAAAAAATGGCACCACGTTTTACTAAAGGTGGTAAAATCGAGTCTTTAGATGGTTTTCATAAAATTGAAGTGTGGTTAGTTGAAAGAGATGATGAAAGTGAAGATATGTATGTAAATACATGGTGGGCTTCTGAAGAAAACTTTAAAGCATGGACTCAAAGTGATGCGTTTAAAGAAGCGCATAAAAATACTGGTAAATCCTCATCTGAAGATTCACCAGTACTTCATAGTGAAATTGTAAAAGCTAATGTTCTATCTACATTAGGATAATTCACCTTGTATTATAAGTTTGAGCTATAACCATTTATCATTAATTTTTCATAATATTCACAGAGGACTAGGAAAATATGCATTTTAATCCTAGTCCTCTTGTTCATATGATACGAAAAATTTAATTCGTTATATTACAATAGTAAATGCGCCATCAACGCAATAATAGGTAACGTAATAGCCGTTCTTATTAAGAAGATCATAAATAATTTACCTAAACTGATAGGTATTTTTGAACCTAGAATGACGCCACCAACTTCTGACAAGTATATTAATTGAGAAATGCTTAAAGCTCCAATTACGAAACGTGTAATTTCACTGTGTGCATTAGCAATTAAAATTGATGGAAGGAACATGTCAGCAAAGCCAATTAATAAAGTTTCAGATGCTTTAGCCGCTTCTGGCACTTGCAATAATTCAAGAATAGGAATAAATGGCTTTCCAACTATCTCAAATACTGGTGTATAATGTGCTATCATTGTGGCTAATGTACCAATACTCATTACGACTGGTAATATTACAAACCACATATCAATGACTGTTTTAAATCCTGTTTGAAAGAATTCTTTAAATCCAGGTGCTTTTAAGCCCACTATAGTTGCTTCTTCAAAGCCATATCCTAATGCTGATTTACCTTCAGGCAACTTTTCTAATCGTGTATTTTCAGAAACTTCTTTAGTAAACTCATCTGGTATTTGATTTAAAGGCCATATTCGAGGCATAATCATCGCAGCTACAAAACATGACACAATTACAGTTAGATAAAAAGCGAAAAATTTATGCTGTAAACCAACTGTTTCTGCAATAACAATAGCAAAGGTAATTGAAACTACACTAAATGTAGTTGAAATAACGATTGATTCACGTCTTGAATAGATACCTCTCTCATATTGACGACTTGTAATTAACACACCAACTGTTCCATCACCTATAAATGAAGCTAAATTGTCAACGGTTGAACGTCCTGGTAATGTAAATAATGGTCTCATTATTGGTCTGAAAAGTGGTCCCAAAAACTCTAACAATCCATATTCCATTAAAAATGGTAAAAATAGCGCGGCAAATAAAAATACAGCAACTAAAGTAGGTAATAAATCATTAAATACTAATCCCCCTGTATTTTCCGAATAAATCACCTTAGAACCCAATTTAAAATAAGTCATCCAGGCAAATACGACTGCTAATAATCGTAATGTTAACCAAACTGGGCCTACTTTAAAAGCACTTTCTAACAAACCACCTGGCTTTACTTTATTTCTTAATATTGTTGATACCAAAATGGTCAATATAGCAGATACAGTAATTATAAAAATGATGATAATTGGCATAGCATCACCAAGTATTCCTTTTAACCAATTTGCTAAAAACGCAACTGGGAGTGTTGTTTGTTTTTTACCATCTTGTTCGATTGGTACAGGAATTAAGAATAAAATGATACCAATTATGGACATCGTTATAAATTTAGCTCTGCCTTTGACAATCTGTTGTCTTGAATATCCATCCACCATTTAACCCTTCTTTCTTTCTACTTTTAAATGTTTATATATTCATTAATTGAGCTACAAAACTCATAAAAACAACTTATTTTTATATAAATATAACTTAATATGCATTTTTATAAACAATATGTTTAATACTATATCTCATTTTCAAAAGGTATGCAATATACAAAAAGCTAATTTCTCACCAAAGTATAATGAAAAATTAGCTCCTTCAAACTATCTATTAAATTCTTCTTAATAAAAATAAGAAATACGGTACACCTATGATGGCGATAATGACGCCTACTGGTATATCTAACGGTGGATGAATTCCCCTAGCTAGTCCATCACTTACTAAAATAAGGATTGCCCCAATCAAACCAGACATCATCACAACATGAAAATATCGTTGACCCACAATGGAACGCGCAATATGAGGTGCTATTAAACCTAGGAAACTAATTCCCCCTACAACTGAAATAGATGCACCTGCTAACATCACTGATAATATTAATAGAATCATTTTAAGTCTTTGTACTCTCGCGCCAAGCGCTGTAGCAATATGGTCACCTAAATTTAAAATATCTAATTGATAACTAAAGCCTAACACTAAAGGTAATGTAATGATAAACCAAGGTATAATTGAATAAAAATTTTCTATTGTATGGCCATATAAACTTCCTGTTAACCATACTAATGCATTATTAGCATCCATTGGATTTCGTATTAATAAGAACTGTACTACTGCTGTACATATTGCGCCAATAGCCAAACCAATTAGCGCTAGTGTGGAACCTTTTATGTTAAATTTAGAAATTAAAAATGACAAAATTAAGCTAATTGCTAATGCCCCTATAAATGAGCCAATAGGTAAAACGAGTAAAGGGGCTGACGGGAATACCATAATTACAATGATAGCTGCTAAACTTGCACCTTTCGTAATACCAATGACATCTGGTGAAGCGAGTGGGTTTCTAACGACACCTTGAATTACTGCTCCTGATATCGCTAAACTACTGCCTACTACTAGCCCTAATAGCGTTCTCGGAATGCGATATTCATTAAGTATAAAATCATCAAGCGTAAAAATACCTTTGAGTGCTTTTAAAGGTGAATACATTGTAGATCCAATACATAGACTTATAAAAATACTGATACATAAACAAAGTATAACTATGGCGTAACGAATAGATAATTTACGTTTAGTCATATTCGTTTCACCCCTTTAAGTGTAATTAATAAGAAATAAATGGCCCCAACGAATGATGTAACGATACCAACTGGTGACTCGTATGGGAATGTAATTAATCGACTTAACATATCTGATAATAATAATAAGTCAGCACCGACTAAAAACGTTAAAGGCACCATTATAAAATAATCTTTACTAACATAGCGCTTAACGATATGAGGCACAATTAAACCTATGAACCCAATCGGACCTGCAATAGAAACAGAGGCCCCTGCCAATACGATGACGAGTAGACCGATAATGATTCGAATAAATTGAGTTTTTTGACCTAATCCTTTAGCTATGTCATCTCCTAATTCCATAATTGTTAATTGACGTCCCATTAGCATAGTGATGAATAATGCGATTAATAACCAAGGCATTATAGATAATACTGCTGTCCATTTTAATCCATTTAATGAACCAACAAGCCAGAACATGACAGTCGTATTTGAATCTTCATTTAATATGATTATACCTTGCGTTAAACTACTGAAAAACAAGTGAATCGCCATACCAGCTAATGCTAACTTTATTGGTGTAATCTTCTTCGTTGAACCGGATAACATATAAACGGTTAATCCTCCAATAAATGACCCTAGAAATGCTAAATAAGTGGCATAGTTTCCTAATGAAGGAATTAAAATTGTTACCAACACAATGACAAATGATGCACCAGAATTAACCCCAAAAATTTGAGGAGAAGCTAATGGATTACGTGTAATTGCTTGCATTAATAAACCAGCTAATGCTAGTGCGCCACCAATGATTAATCCACCTATCATTCTAGGCATTCTTACATTATGAATAAGAAACGTTTGCTTATCATCAACTGAAGTAAAAAAATAGTCATAAATATCTTTTGCATGAATTTCTGAAGAACCAATCGCTAAATTAAAGTAAGCAAAAATAAAAAGAAAGCACACACTCACGATAAACGTGAGTGTAGTGCGTCTCTTTGTTGCTTTTTCAATAGCAGATTGACTATCAGTTGTTCTCATAGTCATCATCTAGCCACCTTACTTTTCTTTATCTTGTTTAGAAATTTTAACTAGCTCTTTCGACATTTCCTCTGAAGATATTAAACCACGTGCACGTGCCCAAGTATCACGGTTTACGATGCTCACACGATGATGTTTAACAGCATCTAATGTATCCCAAACCGGATCTTTTTTCATTTCTTGATAAGATGATTCTTTTGGACTTGCACCATCAGTCATAATAAACATACGTTGAGGATTAACATCTTTTAAAGTCTCAGCATTTAATTGCAAGTAAGGTCCTTGTAAATATTTACTTAGGCCTTTCGTTACATCTTTAGTTAAAGCTTCTTTAAATCCTAGTTGTGTTAAGAACTGTCCTACATATGATTCACTTGGGTGAGCAAGTAATCCTGATTTAGACGCAACGGCTGGTAATACTTTTTCATTTTTATCAAATTGAATTTCATCTTTATATTTAGCTAATTTTTTCTTATGTTCGTCTAAGCGTTTTTTACCTGCATCTTCTTTATTTAAAGCTTTAGCGACTGTTTTGAATGCTTCAATATTATCATTGTAATTTCCATCGAAACTTTTTAGCTCAATTGTTGGAGCGATTTTACTTAACTCTTTGTAAATACCTTTATGTCTATTACTATCGGCAATAATTAAATCAGGTTTTAATTTACTAATTTCTTCTAAGTTAGGTTGTTTTCTTGCACCCACTGATTTATAGTTGCCAATTTTATCTTTAAGCGGTTTGATGATACGATCTGGTTTATTATCATCAGCTACCCCTACTGGTTTTACATTTAATGCAGCTAATGCATCTACGAATGAGAATTCCAATGCAACTACACGTTTTGCATCTTTAGGCACTTTAGTAGTTCCTAATTCATGTTTGATTTCAATCGTGTCTTTCGATGACGATTTGCTATCTGAAATCTTTTGAACCATTATTACTTACATTACCACAAGCAGTTACTAGAACTAATGAAAATAATAACGCAAAAATTCCTGCAATCTTAAAGCCCTTCATGACTTCCACTCCTTATTATGTATAGGTTTACAATGTCTAGTTTATTGATAACGATTATCAATGTCAATATCATTTGGTATATTTTTTAATTTTTTTATATTAATCCAAGATGTTTTAAATCGAATATGAGATAAAATGTAATTAGAACTAAATAAAAAGCTATTAATCAGAAATCAATTCTAAATTAATAGCTTTAAAATGTATTTAAAAATTATATATGCGTAGTATCCACATTAGTACGTTTGGTGTGGTACTAAATTACATGTCCCTAGTTGTTGTGTCAAAGACTGGATGTGATCATCTTTGATATATTCCTTAATCATACGTTTTTGATACATTACATGCGATAACGCCTCATATTCCATACTAAATTGAATTTTATCTCCAACTTGATAAAAATCTTGGTTGCCTAAATCAATCATTAAGTGATCACTTGTCGCCCCTAAAATAGTAACATGATGATTTAACGGTGTAATTTTATCTATTACTGTATCAAGATAGCCAATATCTAAAATCGCTTGAAGATAGCATTGGTGATTTTCCTTAGCTAGTCGTGGTTTTATTTCAATAATTTCCGCTTCTAATGTAATCGCATCTTGAAATAGTCTGGGAATCGCTTGATAACTTGTTGTATCTACACCTCTAAATAACGCTTCACCAATTCTTAGTTCATTGATACGTCCTAAATCGTTATACATTAATTGAGGAAGCATACTTGAGTTTCCGCCTGAGATTATCTTTAATCGAAATCCTAATTCATGTTCAATTGCACTTACAAATTGATTCATAGCATAAATATCATCTTCTGTAGGTGCTAAAGATTTAAAGCACATAAAGTTAAATGAAATACCAACTAATTGAATGTGGGTCATCGTTATAATTTCTCTAATATATTTAAGAATGTCATAAGTTAATACGCCCTCACGACCGTCTTTCCAATCTATCATCAACATGATTTGATGTTTATGGTTAAGCGACTTGGCAACCTCGTTCAATATTCTTATGGTCTGAATTTCTGTCTGAATACTCATTTTTACTGTTTTAATAAGTTGTTCATATTGTGCTTTTGCAGTAGGTCTTAATAAAAGATAGCTACACTTATCATTAAATTCTACATTAATATTATCTAATCTTGATTCAGCAAAATGATTGAATCCTGCATCTATCAATGTTTGTATGATTTGCGTGTCTCCCGCGATACACTTAATGACAGGCGTGAAATGGATATCATGCTCGTCTAACAAATTTCCTAGTGCTTCTGCGTTATAAGCAATTTTTGATAAATTAATATTAACATGCGCCACTTATTTCACCTCTTTGTATATCGGATTATCAAGTTCTACATTTAAATATTTTTTCACTTTATTCTCCATTCGCATTCGCAATAATGCTTTAACCGTAATCTTAGGACCAAATAGTACGCGCTTTAGTGCATTAGCATGCGGTTTGGTATCATCAATTGCTCGTTCTATTTCTCCTTGTACAATTTCAAATAATTCCAGTTCACTTATATTTTCTTTTTTTGAAAAGTGATAAATTAATTCAGCAAATTGATTTTGTACAACAGCATGCTGAAATTTAGCAATCACTTCTTCAATAGAATCTGCTAATAAACTCTGGTTTGTGATTTCAATATGCTTTAATTGCTTAGATAATGTGTCTAGATGTATACGGGATCCACCCAAATCTCTAACCACAAAATTCATTTGAAATTCAGGTCCTAGGTTAACGATTGTATTTTGCATATGTGCTTCAAGTGCTATGCCATATTGTTGAATAAGCGCGATTAATGGTGTTACTAGTTGTTTACTATAAATATGCATAAATCGTTTAATACTCGCTCTATCTACCTGGCCATTAACCCATTCTATGTAACTATCTACAGTTATCTCGTCATCAATTGGATTAGGATTAACTAATGCCCCCGTTACAATTGTAGAACCATTATTAGCTATATAAGGTTTATCTCTAATAATGCAAGCGAGTTGGCGTGCATTGTCTTCACCTGTATTAGCATAAATACCGTACGGTTCTATCGCAACTTTTAATTGAGCGTATTGATTTAGAACAGTGTGTAAGGACATACTTAATTTTGGTCCATCTACAGTAGTTACGCTTGATACTGTCCTAATTGCGCTTGTTGCCTGTACTTCTACAGGTAATTTCACGTGATACGGTCGATCAATTAAAGCCATGGTTCTAAATGATAGCGTAGCTTTTGAATCAATTTCATAAGGCGTTGTGACTAATATTTTATTATCAATCCATTCTTTAAACTTTTGATATATCGTATGTTGATATTGCCAAGGATGAACAATTATAATCACATAATCATCAAATGCGATATCTAAAGACTGCGCATACATACGTAATCGTGAAGCATATTCTGGTATCAATTCATGCAAAATAAAATCATTATCATCATCGATGCTGGTTACTACAGCATAATCCTTATGTAAAAGCATTATGTTCAATGGTATCATTTTCTCAAACTCTGGAGCGTATGCTTTAACTTCCTCCATGGTAAGCGGTAATTTGGTTTTAGTAAGCGGATGTGTTGGATGACCTTCAATCACAAGACTCTCAGAATATAATAAATCATCAATATCAGTGCTATCATTTAAATGTTGTAACCACGCAAAAAAGTTCAATGTCGTTGGCATACCTGAAAATTGCATACTCGCTTGAATGTGATGCTTCCGATTATTAAATTGTTTATATACCTCTATAAAACTATCTCGACTATGAATCACTTCAGCTCTCAAATGCGGACTTATTGTAATATTAAAATGTTGTACTAGTATATCCAACAACTCTTCTAAAGATGTGATTTCAACATGTTCACTTCCGCAATCAAATGTGATAGGACCCTCAAATTCATAACGAGCCATTAAACTCATTCGTTTAAAGTGGATAGTAAGGATACATCCATGAAGTTGTACTTCAAGTTGATCATCAAATGACGTTATAATCGTGTTTTCAGTCCATATTGACTCTTTAATCAAAGCGTTCAATATACGATATTGAATATTTCTATCTGCTTTTTGCCATTCATTTTGTATCATAGTTACTCCTCCACTTTTTTGGTTGTTGTAATAAATATACGATTAATGCCACTGTCAATGTAAATAATCCCATGACAATAAAAGTATTCATTACACCAACTAATTCTGATAATGATGTCATTAGCAAGCTTCCTAATGGAATCATACCTCTATCCATCATGACAACACTGAGTATTTTCCCGCGATCTTCAGGGTTAATATTTTCTTGAAAATAAATTCGATTAGATGTACGTGCAAGTTGGCTAAATAAACCTACAAGTGCCATGCTCATAAACATGGCTACTACATTATGTATGACAACGCCCAATAAAGTGATACCAAATAAGCATGAACTCAAATAATACATATGGACAGTGGTTATTTTTTTCAAAATAATTGGAAGTAATAGTGTCGCTATCATTCCGCCAATGGCACAAAATGTCATCGCAATACCGAATATTTGTGATTTACCTGGAAATACATCATGTACTAATACTGGAACTAATGTCGTATATGAAAAACCAGTAGCCATGATGATTAATGATGTGATAAATATTTTAGAAGCTTGCATATTATTCTTAAAGTATTCCCAAACAAACTTTACCGAAAACGCATTATGCTCTGATTTTTCATCATCATACTTCTTGAAATGCAATGGTAAGCAAAACAACGTTGCGATTAAGTAGCATAAAGCTTGAGTAAGAAATGTAACAGGTGCATGGTAAGCAGCTAGTAACACACCCGCAATCGCAGGGCCTATTGAACGACAAATATTGATTATAAATGAGTGATACGAAACTGCTTGACTTGTATTTAAACGCTCAGATAAGTCAGGCAGTAACGCTTGTCTCACCGGTGTTTCAACAGCATTTAATATACCTCTAAGCGTTGCATAAATTAATATAATAACTATCGAAATATCTTTAATTGATATTGTACACATCCATAGTAATGTCGTGACAATAAAAGAACTCGAGATGGTTATCCTAAGTAGTATACCCCTATCATACTTATCCGCAATCGAACCCGCCCATACACTTAGTACTAAAATCGGGACGAGTCGGCAAAAATTAACTAAGCCTAAGTACACTGCGTTATGATAGTTAGTAAGTACGTACCAGTTTAAACCAATTTGTCCTATCCAATTACCTAGAAATAATAAAAAGGAACTGGAGAAGAAAAATTTCGCCAAAGCGTTTCACCTACAAATTTATAATTGATAATGAATATCATTATCGATATTATGGATTATACAAATCTTTTATATTTTTGTAAAATAATTTTGAGGTGTCGTATGGATAAATTAATTAATATACATAATTCAAATATTAACCTAACCGAAGAGGAAGTATACGCATATCATTATCTAACTCAAAATATGCCACATTTAATTAGCTATTTTGAAGATAATTTAATGTGTGCTAGAGATAAAATTTCTCAACGATTAATTACTTCTTTACATAGAGAAAACTTGGTGAATGCTAAAAATCATAGTGATATCCTATTTCAAAACGAAATAAATCACTCGCCTTTTAAAAATAATAAAAACATTTTACGCATTCATTTTCCTGAATCTAAAACTTATTTATATGCCCAAATTGAAGGTACACATACATTTGGACGTATTGATGTGATCGGCCCATTTTATATTTCTGAAGACTGTATTACATTTAAGCGCCTAATACATCCAAACGAAGTATTAAATTATATTCTCTCAGAGAAACCAGAATTAGATAATTCAGCGAGTAAACAATTTAAAGATGATATGGATAACAGTGTCGCTAATATGGCATTAGCCTTAACATATCAAGCTTTTGACATGCGTGATGCAACTCAACCCTTGTGGGAATTAATTCGTACTGCGAAAGATAGTTATTTACGTTCTGAGCAAGCAGTGATTGAAGGGCATCCGCTTCATCCCGGGGCTAAGCTACGTAAAGGACTTAATCCAAAGGAAACCATTCAATATAGTTCTGAATATGGTAATGACATTCATTTAAAATGTGTACTGATACATCACAGTATCGCAAATACACAATCTTTAATGGCTAACTACAATAGCGAAATCCAAAAACATTTCCCTGAATTATACTCTGAAATTTCTCAAGAAATATCAGACATAGATAATTTGGAGGATTATCATGTTATGGTGATTCATCCTTGGCAATTTGACCATATTTTATTACAAGACTATGCGGATGAATTAGAATCACACTTAATCATTCCATTACCAATTGTAATTCCATATTATGCAGGCTTATCATTTAGAACGCTGATGCCTAAGTTTCCAAACACTTTGCCACATATTAAATTATCTACCAACGTACACATTACTGGTGAAATAAGAACGTTATCTGAACAAACAACACATAATGGTCCACTCGTTACAAAGATATTAAATGATATTTTATCTAACGATAGCGATTTTGAACCTTATCGAATAGATACGCTTGATGAATTATGTGGTATTCATTTTTACAACTCTAACGATAATACCCATATTCAAACCGACCGCAGTGAACAACTGGGTACACTTTTCAGAGAAAACATTTATAATCTTATCGATCAAAATACAATTCCTATCATTCCATCAAGTTTGGTCGCAACTTATAAATACAATGACGAACCACCTATCATTAGTTTAATTAAACTTTATAAACAGACACATCTTCACGAAAGTTACGAAGCAGCTGCGAAATCATGGCTAATAGATTATGCGACTCAATTATTAGGTATTGTTATTCCACTATATGCGAAATATGGTATTGCTTTAGAAGCACATTTGCAAAATTCAATTGCGACTTTTGCTGCAAATGGTACTTTGCAAAAAATCTATATACGTGATTTTGAAGGCCTACGTATTGACGAAGCGTTGCTTAATGCGCGTGGTTATGCGACAGAGGATTTTCATGAAAAATCAAGAATTCTTACAGATTCTAAGACAACTGTATTTAATAAAGTGTTTTATTCTACTGTTCAAAACCATATTGGAGAATTAATACTAACTATAGCTAAAACAGTGAATGAGAAGCAATTTGAAAATGATATTTGGCGAGATATTAGTCAAGTACTTCAAAAAATATTAAATGGTATAACAAATATAAGTACAACTCGTATTAATGAAATTGCTGATATTATGTTTGATGATCAAATAGATTATAAGTGCGTAACTACGATGCGATTAGAAGATGAAGCACATCACTATACCTATATTAAAGTTGATAATCCATTACATTAATATTTTAAATAATGAGCCACATGAACAAGTCTTTTAAGACATGAATTCATGTGGCTTATTTGATTTTATGATCATTTTTGAAATAAAAAAACCTTAAGATGATGACACACCTTAAGGTTAAAGTATTACCTTTAATACTATTGTAAACCTGATCTTTCAGAGTTGTTGTTATTATTGTTATTGTTGTTGTTTTTTTCGTTTTTTTGTTGCCATTCTTTTTTAGTCATAACATCGTCAACTTGCATGTTAACTTCAACAACTTGTAAACCAGTAATATATTTAACTTGTTCTTTAACTAATTCAGTCACTTTACGGAAGATTTTTGGAGCTGATTCACCGTATTCTAAAATAACTTTTAAGTCTACTGCTGCTTGTTTTTCTCCTACTTCAACAGAAACACCTTGTGTTACGTTGTTGCCACTAGAGAAAGCGTTAGTGAAGTTATCAGCGAATCCGCCTTTCATATCTAAGATACCTTTAACTTCGCGCGCTGCAATACCAGCGATTTTTTCAACAACTTCATCTGAGAAAGTTAATTTGTTTTCAAAGTGTTGTTGTTCATTTTGTTGTCTGTTTTGTTCAGCTTGTTTTTGTTGTTCTTCTCTTTCTTTTTCATTAACTCCAGTTTGGTTATTATATGCGTTTTTAGCTTGATTATCTGCCATAGTACATTCTCCTTTATAATTCTATTTTTATTTTTTATTACTTAATTTTTTAGTTATATGAATTTTTAAATAGTAGGTCTAACTCCATCTATTTAAAAAATTCATGAAATCCTGTGTACGGTCTTTAATATACCCAACACCAATTCCGATTAAACATAATACAATGATTAAAACTGTTTTCCAGAATCCTAAAGTTAGGAATAAGATTGCTATAATTAAAAATGCAAAGAAACCAATGATACGCCATTTATAAGACTTAATGAAATCAATAATTTGTTGACCTGCATCTTGTCCATTTTGATTGTTATTATCAGCCATGTTATCCCTCCCTTATAGAACACGTTGTCCTGCAGTTTTTTGATCTCTGACATTTACTTCAAGTTTTCTTACTGGAATCTCAGTAAAATGTTCAACATTTTGTTTAATGTCAGCTCTAATGCTTTCTGTTAATGATTTAACTTGCACATCATTTGGTACTAAGAAATCAGCTTTAATATCAATAAATGATTTATTTTTCTTATTATAAAGCTTAGATACTACGTTTGGTTGTCTAACTTGATCATACTTAGTTAATGTATCGTAAGCTGATTTTTCAACTGCTTTTCGAGATACATAGATATGACCATCATCGTAATCTTTGTATAATCCTGGTTTTCTATATGTTGGTTTAAAGATGCTGAATACCAATATTAGACCTATTAATATAAGTAGAGCAGCTAAACCAATTAATAGCGGTTGGAACCAATTGAAATGTAAGAAGTAGTCTTGATATTTTGTTATGCGACTATCTTTTATGTACATAAACAATAGGAATCCAACAATTGCAACTATTAATAGGCCGAGGATAAAGTTTTTTAATCTTTTCACCTCGTATGCACCTCCTCAGTAATTGTTGAATTTTTATTATTATAGAAAATAGTTACCCTTTAAATATTTTTTAAAACATAAATCCATATTTATTAATTCATTTATTTAAAAATTTATTAAAGTTTACTTTCTGGTTAAATATTCCCAAATTTTGCTCAATGAAAACATGAAAGTTATAAATATTTTTGAACATTTTTATGTTTTAAACATTTATATTGTGAAACGCTATTATGCAATAAATGATTACTAATCGTCTATATTGCTAAAAAAGATGTCTATTCTAACTCTTAATTTGAGAGAAAGAATAAACATCTTTTTGTACTACTGTATAGGATTGATTTATAATCCGACGTTTTTATTCAGTTACATTAATGACCAATTTACCTATCATCGTATTAGATTCTAATATTTGATGTGCTTTATATAAATGTTCGGCTGTTAATCCATCAATCGTTCTTGTAGCTGTCGTTTGATACACACCTTGTTCTACCTTTTCGGCAATATCTTGTAAATAATTGTGATGTTTAATCATGTCTTGAGTATAATTTAAAGGTCTCGCAAACATAAATTCATGTGTAAATTTAAGACTCTTAGGTTTTAAGGCATTTAAATCTTGTTTCTCCTGAAAAGCAACAATTGTAGCTATATGCCCTAGTGGTTTAACAATGTCAATCATCGTATCATAGTACATATCAGTATTAAATGTACAGAATACATAATCAACTGCTTCAATATCATACTTATCAAGCTGTTCTTTTAAATCTTCTTTATGATTTAATACGACATCGGCACCCATATTTTTCGTCCATTCTACTGTTTCATCACGTGAAGCAGTAGTGATAACTTGCAGTCCATATGCCTTAGCAATTTGAGTAGCTATACTTCCAACGCCGCCTGCACCGTTAATGATAAGTAATGTTTGACCATTATTATCTTCAGGATTTTGAGAAATTCCAAATACGTCAAATAATGTTTCTGAAGCTGTGATGCCAGTTAATGGCAGACTGGCTGCATCTTCAGCAGTTACATTTTGTGGTGCCTTCGCAACTAGACGTTCATCAATAATTTGATATTCAGCATTTGAGCCATGTTGATCAGGTGACCCAGCATAAAATACGATGTCTCCTTGTTTGAACATACTCACATCTGAACCAATCGATTCAACACGACCAACGGCATCAAAACCAAGTACTCTAGGTACAGACGCAACCTCAGTCATACGTTGTTTGGTATCAACAGGATTGACACTAATCGTTTGCACTTTCACTAACAGTTCATGCTGTTTCAGTTTAGGTATTTCTAAATCATATTCTTTAAATAAATTACCCTCTTCTAATTTAAACGGCTTTTCGAAACCAATTGTTTTCATAGTGCATTCGCCACCTTGTATGTATTATTATTCAGTATAATATCCTAAACACTTTCATCGCAATAAACGTGCTTTACATTTATAATATCAATGATTCTAAATTTAAGGCATTGATGGAAGGAGTACATATAATGAAATTAAGTATATTAGATTATGTACCCATATTTGAAGGACGTAGCGCTCATGATGCGTTTAATCATAGTATTACTTTAGCACAAACAGCTGAACGTCTTGGCTATACGCGTTATTGGGTCGCAGAACATCATCACGTACCATCAGTAGCGTCAAGTGCACCTGAAATGGTTATGATGATGTTATTAGAACAAACATCAACTATTAGAATTGGTAGTGGCGGCGTGATGTTACCACATTATAGTGCATATAAGGTTGCTGAGCAGTTTAAAATTATGGAAGCACGTCACCCTCATCGACTTGATATAGGTTTAGGTCGCTCACCTAGTTTCAAAAATGTAAACGAAGCACTGAATGAATTTAAAACTAAAAAACCGGAATTAGATCAACAAATCGACGACTTAAATAAATACTTTCACGATGATACTGAAACGCCTCATCGTTTTATGTCATTGACTGCTTCACCATTTATTAATAGCTACCCACAAATGTTTATATTAGGTATGAGCGAGCGAAGTGCAGATTTAGCCGCTAAAAAAGGATTACCATTGGTTGTTGCACGTATGGGGCAACCTCAAAGCAAACTTGAATCTATCATAAACTATTATCGTCAACAATTTACGCATTATCATAATAAATCCAGTTCTAATAAACCGTATGTTATTTTAGCAACGTTTGTAGTAACTGCAGATAGTATTTCTAAAATCAATGATTTATTGGATGCATTACATTTATGGTTATTACGTATTAATTACTTAAACCAACCTGCAACTTATCCCTCAATTACAACTGCACAAGAACGTCAATACAGTGCAAGAGAGCTTGAGAAAATAGCACAAGATAAAAGACGTATTGTTAGTGGTTTACCAAGTGAAGTTGCACAACAATTAGTAACACTACAACAAAACTATGATGTTGATGAAATGATGATTTTACCTCATGTTTATGGAGAATCTAGTCGTATTAATTTGATTGAACAATTAGCCCAAAATTATTTTTAAGATGCTTAAAGAAAAGCTTGGGATACATTAAAAATAAGGTACTTTCGTATAATTTAATAATCATTACTAAACTAAATTAACGAGGTGCCTTATATACATATCTTGCCTCAACTAATGGAAATTTCATTACCTATCCCCACTAATTATATTTCGCGATATATTCTTTAATTAAATTATTTATTCCATAAAAATTGGATGATTTCATTTGCAACTGCTTTATTTTCATGTAGTGCACTGTGTTGTGCGGATTTCCCAGTATATTTAGATTCTTTATAAGTTTTTGGACTATCGCCTAAAAGATATTTTAAAGATTTTGAAGAACTGTTTGAAACTCTACCATCCGAATGTGTGCCATCTTGTAAATCACCATAAATATTTAAAACTTCTATTTTTTTGCCTTTATAAATATCTTTTAATCCCAATAATTCTTTATAATTTTCATTCATTTTACTAGGTTTACCATTTTTATCTACACTAATCTCATTTACTTTTTCATTTAAATTTAAAATACCGTTATATGTTCCAGCAATATTAACTTCTTTTTGTAATTTAGGTAGTCTTTTATCATCACCATAGTTTTTCATAAAATAGGCAAATGACATGTTTCCCATAGAATGTGCAACAAAATTATATTTATTAATACCATATTTTGATTTCATTTCCGACAATACATTTTTAATATTATTGGCATTTTGCGTAGTGTCTCCATTTTTATTATCTTCAAATATGATTTTAATAATAGGATGTTTGGCTTTTTCAGAGATATTACCTTTAAAATTCACTGTACCATCTGATGCTACATTGGCGACGACAACATCATTCGTAACGCCTTTCTTTACTGCTTGATTGACCATATATTTTTCAGAATTATTTGTACCGCCGTAACCATGCATAAATAAGGTAGCGACACGATCAGTTTTACCTACGTGTGAAGCTGGCTTTTCATTTGATGATTGTTGACAACCAGCTAAGCAAATAAGTGTCAGACATAATATAACCCATAAATTTCTACTCTTTTTTATATTCATAATGATATACTCCAATTTTTTAATCTATACCTAAGTATATACGACTGTCTAAAAATTACCATTATTTAAAAATACATAAAAGCGGTTTAGCCCATTTTTAAAGTCTAAACCGCTTCACTAAACATCATGAATTATTTAATTTCTTTAGATTTTGCTAATTCTTTATACCAATACGCGCTTTTCTTAGGATAGCGTTCTTGTGTCTCAAAGTCGACATAGAATAGACCATAACGTTTTTCATAGCCGTTTGACCAAGAGAATACATCCATTAATGACCATATGAAGTAGCCTTTCACATTTGCACCATCACGAATTGCATCCGCAATCACTTCAAGGTGTTTCTTCACATAATCAATACGTGCATCATCATCTACAGTTTTACGTTCTTTATCAAATACATCTTTGTAACCTAAACCATTTTCAGTAACATAGATTTTATGATAATTAGGATACTCTTTTACCACTCGCATAATTTGATCATATAAACCTTGAGGATAAATCATCCAATCCCAATCTGTACGCGGTACATCAACATCAAATTCACGTTGCCCTACACCTTTAAGTTGGTATTTAGAGCCACCTTTATCGCCAGTAGCGTTATGCGTAATTTCAGACTCACCTTCATAACCTCTCATCCAATCACTCATATAGTAATTGATACCTAAGAAATCATTTAAATCTTTAGCTGCATCTAAAATTTTATAATCTTCATCTGGTATTTCTAATTTTCCACCGTTAACAGATAAGATGTGTTGAACACCTTCCATTGTCTCGCGAGAATATTTACCAAGATAAGTTGCATCTAAGATAAACTTATTGTGAATAATATCTTCTAACTCTGCTGCTCTTACATCTTCAGGATTAGTTGGATCATACGGATATTTTGTTGGCAATGCATGTACTACACCGACCTCACCACTATAGCCATTTTCTTTAAACAACTTAACCGCTCTAGCATGAGCTACCATCATATTATGATGTGATTGGAAAACTTTAGCAAAGTCATATTTAATTCCTGGTGGGAATTTACCTACTAAATATTGACCATCACCAATTGGCCCGATTTCATTAAATGTCGTCCAATAATTAACTTCTGAAAATTCCTCAAAACAGAATTTAGCATAATCAACAAAGTAATCAATTGTTTTACGATTTAAGAAATCACCATCACTATGCAATGTTTCTGGTGTATCAAAATGATGTAATGTTACAAATGGTTCGACATGGCGTTTATGGCACTCTTTAAATAAATTATGATAATATTCTACGCCTTTAGGATTTACCTCACCATACCCATTTGGAAAAATTCGTGACCAAGCAATAGAGATACGAATACCATTCACACCAAATTGTTCACTAAGTTTTAAATCAACTGGATATTTGTTATAAAAATCACTCGCTGGTTCAGCTGTATACCAATAATTTTCTTCAAGATAGGTGTCCCATGCTACACGACCTTTTCCATCTGTATTCGTCGCACCTTCTGCTTGATAAGCTGCTGTTGCACCACCAAAAATAAAATCCTCTGGTAATTTTTTCATTATACATTCATCTCCTAATTATTTTTCAAATTGTTGTTGAACGAAGTCTAATGCTGCTTTGCCATCTCGTGTTAAATTAATGTATTCTACTCCTTGTGTTTTAGCTAATTTGATTCCTAATCGATCAGTATCCTGTTTAATATCTTCATAATTTGAAGCTACTTGTGGTGCTAAAATGATTAAATGATAGTCTTTCATAATATCCATATGCGCACCATAACCACCGGCTGCTGCTTTTACAGGCACATCATATTCTTCTGCTGCTTTATTTAAAGCATTGGCTAATAAACCACTTGTTCCGCCACCGGCACATAATACAAGGACATTGGTTTGTTCAGTAATTCCACTGTTATCACTTTGTGATTTAGTTTGATTATCTTCTTCTGTATGCGCTTCTTGAGATGTTTTATTAGGTTCAGTTGCTTCATTTGCACCTGCTGTGGCTAAAATCGCGTCTGCTTTTTTCGTATCGAAGTTTGCAGAAACTTTATCTTGTAATTCAGTATTTGCTTCTTTATTTCCTAATTCTTCTTCAAGAATTTGTTCATCGTATACTTTGACAAACGGATAATAAATAATCACATCTACTACAATCAAGACGATAGCTAATACGAATGACCAAAATGCAAAACCAGTACCCATCACGATACCTAATGGACCAGGTGTAGTCCAAGGTAAGAAGATACTAAAACTGTTCATTCCAAGTACGTCTACAAAGAACTTAAAGATCCATACGTTTGCGATTGGCGCAAAAATAAATGGAATAAAGAATACAGGGTTTAATACTAAAGGTGCACCAAATAAAATGGGTTCGTTTACACCAAAGAATGTTGGAACCACGGATGCTCTACCAATCGCTTTATTACGTTTCGATTTCGTTAGCCACATGAACATAAATGGAACGACTAAAGTTGCACCCGTACCACCCATAGTTACAACAAACATTTGCGTACCTGGTGTAATAACATTGTTTGCATGTTCACCAGCTTGAATTAAATGTAAGTTTGCTTCTAAGTTAGCGTATGTGATAGCTGCAATCGCTGGTTCTACAATTGATGGACCATGAATACCAACAAACCAGAAGAATGCAAAGGCACCAAAGATAATTGTTACACCAACCCAACCATCAGCAGCTGTAAATAATGGTTCAAATAATTTTAAAATACCATTTGCAACGTTAGTATGTGCTGTAGCTCTCACAATTAAATCTAACGCGTACAAAATAATGATAACTGCTGACAATGGGAAGATATCTTTAAATACCTGTGAAATATTTGGTGGTACCTCTTTGGGCATTTTGATTGTAATATCACGTTTAATAAAGAAGTTATAAACAATGACTGTAACAAATGCTGATAAAAAGGCTGTTAATAAACCTTTTGTACCCATGAATGCACTTAAGAATCCACCATCTTTTACAGGATCAGCTGCAAGGAATAAAAATCCACACATTGCTGCCATCATCGTAGAAATAAAGTTAATTTGATTTGTTTTGTCTAATTTACGGTTAAATGAATCAGTTAACGATTTGGCAGTGGTCCCGGCGACAATGAAACCAACAATTCCCATTGTATAGTTATAAGGTTTCATTAAAATACCTTCCATTGTCTTACTCCAAGTGAATCCAAACACGTTAGGTACGTATGTGATTAAAATGAATATACTTGAAAATAAGATAATTGGAATTGCTGCAATAAATCCATCACGAATTGCTCTTAGATAAATATTACGAGATATTTTTTCGAAGAACGGTTTTCCTTTTTCTATCCATGCTATTAACTTATTCATAAGGGTCAGCTCCCTCTTCTATATAGTTCTATCAGATGTTTCATTAAATCTTTCAACAATAATGTTGTCATTAAATGGTCTTGACCATGCATCATTGTGACACTATAAGCAATATCATCACCTTGTGCTTCTTTAGCTAATAAACTTGTTTGAGCTTTATGTGCATTAGCGATACATTCATTGGCTTCTTCGGTTAATTGTTCAGCTTTATCCAATTCACCATTTTTTGCAGCTGTCAATGCTTCTAATAATTTTGAGCGCGCATCTCCTGCATATGCTACGATTTCAAAGCCAAGTAATTGTACTTCTTCTCTGTTCATCCTATTAACCTCCCCAATTATCTAGATTTCCATGAAGTTGCTGTAGTTTCTAATACTTTATTTAAATCATCAATATTTTTAAATCCAGTTGTACGTAACCATTCACGTGCTGCTTCTTCGCCTTGTTCGATATAAACTTTTACTGCTCCTGACCAAGTTGCACGTCCACAAAGTACACCGTTGAATTTAGCACCAGCTTCGTGAGCAAATTTTAAAGTTTCTTGGAATAACTCTGCTGACACACCTGCACTTAAGTAGATATATGGTAAGTTTGTTGATGCATCTTGATCACGGAAATATTGTGCTGCTTCTTCATTGGTATATACGACTTCTCCTTCAGCGAATCCTTCAACATAATTCATATTGACTGGCACTTCAACTTTCAGTACATCTACGTTGAATCTTTCTTCTGAGAATAATTTCATCGCTTCATTAACTTTACGAGGTTTTACTTTTGCAAATTCTGCACTTTTATTATCCGGAATATTATCATCATATGTGAGTACTTCTAAGAAGAAAGGAATATCTTCAGCTACACATTCTGAACCAATTCTCTCGATATATGCTTGTTTCTGTACGTTTATTTCTTCAGCATCATCAACGTCGTAATATAATAAGAATTTAACAGCATTGGCTCCTTGCGCTTTCAAACGTTTTGCTGACCATTCAACTAAGCAGTCTGGTAAACGCCCCTTCGCATTGACGTCGTATCCAGTTTTTTCATAAGCAAGTAAGAGTCCACATGCTTTATTACGTGCATCAGAAGCTGGTAGTCCATACTCAGGATCCAATAGAATAGAAGAGGCATATTGCGTTAATTCTTCAGAAACTAATACTTTTAAATGTTCAATTTGTTCAACAGTTGGTTCTTCAGTTTGATGTTCAGCCATCATTCTTTTCAAGGCACCGCGTTGGTCAAAGGCTAATGCTGAAATGACACCTTTATTGTTACTTAATGCGCTAATTGATGCTTCTTTTTGTTGTGATTTTGTCATGAATTACACCTCTATAACTTCAATTTGTTTGAAAATTTCGTCAAATTTATTTAAATTTATATGTCCAGTTTTACTTTCCATTGCATTTAATACGCCAAAGGCATTGGCTTTTTTAAGTAAGTCTATATCAGTATCGTGATGAACTAATCCAGATGTAATGCCTGCAACCGTTGAATCACCAGAACCTACAGGGTTTACTACTTTCACATTAGGAATATTGACTTTATAATATGTTTGATGATGCTTAGCGAATGCACCATCACTACCTAAAGAAACAACAATCCATTCAATACCATCAAAGATGGGTTGATTGACCGCTTCCTTTAAGCTATCAATATCGCTGGTTATGTTCGCATTTAACAATTGCGTCAATTCGTCAATATTGGGTTTGATTACTGTCGGTTTACTGTGACTAAGTAATGCATCTAATAATGATTGACCTGAACTATCCAATACTGTAGGAATACCTTTGTCATTTGCTAATTTAATTAATTCAGCATAATATTCAGAACTTAATCCTTTAGGCAAACTACCTGATATCGCTAAAGCCTTAGTGTCTTTAAACAAATGATTAAGATGTTGTTCGAAACCTCTAGCTTCACTTTGAGTAATCGTTGGACCCTGTTCTAATATTTCAGTTTGTTGTCCCTCATGTAGAACTGCAATACAGTTACGTGTGTCACCTTCAATTTTAAAAAATGAATGTTTTATGCCCGACTCATCGAGTTGGTGTTCAATAAATTCACCTAGTTTACCACCTAAAAAGCCACTTGCTAATACATCTTCACCAAATTCAGATAATACGCGAGTAACATTGAGGCCTTTACCACCAGCAGTTTTACTGGTCTCCGCTACTCGATTAACCGTATCTAGATTCAAAGATTTTAAGGGATATGATATATCTACAGAAGGATTTAAAGTTAATGTTAATATCATCATGCGTCACCCTTAGTCGTGGTATTCACCGTTGTTCCATTTTTCTAAGAATTCATCAAAGAAATGTGAATCAGCTTGTTTATCGTTATGTGCTTCTAAATGTTCAATTTTAGCGATTAATTTTTTATTTTCTTCGGTTGGTTTATATTCTGCTTTAATAAATGCATCTACAATATCAAAGATAAATAGTTCACCAACAATTTTGCCTCCAAAGCTAACAACATTTGCATTCAACTCTTCTTTTGAATAAAGTGCAGTTGTCATATCACGAACTAATGCAGTTCTAACGCCAGGTACTTTATTAGCTGCATTACTAATTCCAACACCTGTGCCACAAATACATACGCCTAATTCTGCTTCGCCACTCGTTACAGCTTCTCCAACTTTTTTACCAAATATTGGATAGTGTGTTCTCGTAAAATCATATGTTCCTACGTCGATGACTTCATGTCCTTGTTCTTTTAAATGTTTAGAAACTGCCATTTTTGTATCTGTTACGATATGATCGCAACCAATTGCTATTTTCATTTTTACATCCTCCTAATTAGCACATTTTATTTAACATATCTACGCGGATTTGGTGACGTCCACCATCGTAATGTCCATTAACAAATTCTTTAGCTACATGTTTCGCTAACGTATCACCAACAATTTCTGATCCCATTGTTATCATTCGAGCATTATTATGACCACGTGTCATATAAGCAGAACGTTCATCAGATACTTCTGCTGCAATCATGCCTTTGACTTTCGTCGCAACCATGAAGCTACCCGCACCATACGCGTCTATCGCAATTCCTAAATTGTTATCATTTTTTTGTACTTCTTGTGCAACTGCTAAAGTTGCATCAACAAAGTCTAAGTCTTTACCATCTGTTACATCCAACACATCATGATTATTTTCTTTTAAAAATGTTTTAACGACATCTTTAAGACGTTTACCGTCAACGTCTGAACCAATAATAACTGTCATACCGATTCTCCTTTTTAATAAAAATTAGTAGATTCACATATATGTGTATTTATTACTTTTGAAAAAGCGCTTTCAAATCTTTATGTTTAAATTATAAACATAAACAAACAAATAATCAACACTTATTGTTTGAATATTGTTTGATAATTAGTTGTTTTAAACAAATTAAACTATATTTATGTTTAATCAAACTTTTATATACTAAAAAAATCTCAAGATTGTTTAAAATAAACAATCTTGAGATTTATGGCATCTATTATTAAATTATTTCTGTATGCAATTTTAATTTTTCAACATTATCTTCATCATCATTATCAATAACTATGGCAGTTAAATCTTCTAATTTACATAATTGTGTAAAGTCTTCTTTACCTATTTTTGAAGAATCTATAAGTAAATAGGTTTCAACAGAACGTTCTAAAGCAAGTTGCTGCGTGTACGCTTCATCTACCGTCGAAGTTAGTACATCTGCCTCTTTTATACCATTACAACTAAAGAACATCTTACTAAATCGTTTCGTCTTTAGTAATGCGTTGGCCATTTCTCCAACAAACGATTCTGTTAATTCTCGCATTTCCCCACCCAGTAAATAAACTTTAAAATCAATAGATCTCTTCTCAAATAATATTTTAAATACTGGAAAGCAATTTGTAATTACGGTGAGTGATTTCAAATCCATAATTTCTGCTAAGCACTCTATTATAGTACCTGGTCCGAGGAAAATAGTATCATCTTCTTCGATAAGTTGAGCTGCTTTACGAGCAACTTTACGTTTTTCTTCTATATTTTGCGTGTGTTTTTCTTGATGTGATTTCTCTTTAAATTGAAAGATAGAATTACTTCTAGCCCCGCCGTGTATCTTAGTAAGTAAGCCTTTCTCTTCTAGTTCAGCTAAATCACGTCGCACCGTCATATCTGAGACATTAAGTTCTTCAACTATCTCATTAGTTCTGACGGTTCCTTTTTGGTTTACGAGTTTAGTAATCTCATCTAAACGATCGTATTTATTCATTCAATTCCTCACTTCCCACATCATTTTGTAAAGTATCGACAAATCAGACACTTAAACGTTATAAAGATTTTCAGCGCATTTTAATTTTATACTATTCCCTGTGTGAACTCTAACATTTTTTAATTAACTTACTTTCAATCTAAATTGTTTAAAGAATATTTTTCTAGAAAATAACTTTGAAAATATGTTGTAATAGGTATGTAAGTATTATTAAACTTAATTCTATCAAAATTTAGAAACTAAATGTGTATTCGGAGTGTTATATATGAGTAATAAAATAGAAAAGTTGAAAGATATTGTAGATAAATCAAACAAGATCGTCTTCTTTACTGGTGCAGGCGTTTCTGTTGCAAGTGGCATACCTGACTTTCGATCAATGGGTGGTTTATTTGATGAAATTTCAAAAGATGGCTATTCCCCAGAATATTTATTGAGTGTCGATCATTTAAATGATAATAAAGAAAGCTTTATTGATTTTTATCACAAACGTTTACTAGTAGCAGATAAAAAGCCAAATATTGTGCATGAATGGATTGCAGAACTTGAAAAAGAAGGCAAATCTCTAGGTGTTATCACACAAAATATCGATGGCTTGCATGAAGATGCAGGAAGCCAACATATCGATGAGATTCATGGTACATTAAATCGATTTTACTGCATTAGTTGTGGGAAACCATATACGAAGTCGTATGTCATGGAACATGAATTAAGATATTGTGAAGAATGTGGTGAAGTCATTCGACCTGATATCGTCCTGTATGGTGAAATGTTAGATCAACCAACAGTCTTTCGTGCTTTAGATAAAATACAAAAAGCAGATACAGTTATTGTGTTAGGTTCATCATTAGTCGTACAACCGGCTGCTGGTTTTATTTCAAACTTTACTGGCGAGAATTTAGTCATCATTAATCGAGATAAAACCCCCTATGATAGAAAGGCAGATTTAGTCATTCATAATGATATGACAGAAGTAGTTGAAGAAGTATTTAAAAAGTAAATATATTATTCGAAAAGCGCGAGACTTAATTGATATTCTTGCTCTTTAAATACAAAAAAGCACTTCTCGTAATTGAGAAGTGCTTTAATCGTTCTAATGGAACACAAATTGCTGACGCAATTTGCGTACTGGACTTGTAAGCAAACAAGTTTGCAACAATTCCAGCATTAACGTTTTGAGAATTGTGGAGAACGACGTGCTTTTTTTAGACCTGGTTTTTTACGTTCTTTCATACGTGGGTCACGAGTTAATAGACCTGCGCGTTTTAATGAACCTCTGTATTCAGGATCTGCTTCTAATAATGCACGAGCGATTCCGTGACGGATAGCTTGAGCTTGTCCAGTGAATCCACCACCGTGTACGTTAACTAATACATCGTAGTTACCTTTAGTTTCTGTAACATCAAATGGTTGATTTAAGTCTAAGATTAATGATTCGAATGGTAAGTACTCACGTACGTCACGTTCGTTCACTGTGATATTACCTTCACCTGGTACTAAACGTACACGTGCTACTGAGTTTTTACGACGGCCTGTGCCTCTATATTCAACTTGTGCCAATGTAATTTCCTCCTTCTAATTAACCACGTAACTCGTAGTTTTCTGGTTGTTGTGCAGCGTGTGGATGTTCAGCGCCACCATATACAAATAATTTTTTACCTTGTTTTTCACCTAAACGTGAACTTGGTAACATACCTTTGATAGAAGTTTCAAGTAAACGTTCTGGGTTATTAAGTTTTAATTCACCAGCAGTTACTGATTTTAAACCGCCTGGGTGATTTGAGTGACGATAGTAAATTTTATCTGATTCTTTTTTACCAGTTAATTCGATTTTTGAAGCGTTGATGATGATTACATAATCACCGCTGTCAACGTGTGGTGTATAAGTTACTTTATTTTTACCGCGTAAGATAGCTGCTACTTCTGATGATAAACGACCTAATGTTTGGCCTTCTGCATCGATAACATACCATTTGCGCTCAATGTTTGATTCATTTGCCATAAATGTTTGACGCATAATAATTGTCCTCCTAAAAATAAATGCTTCGTCTTAGATTGCAGGTACTCATCGCAGTCGAACCTACTGCGAACGAGGCCCACAATCTAGTAATTCTGTTACGAGTTCAAAGCGTAAATGTTCATTTATTTTATTCCTGTATAATCTGCTTATATATCTTGTAACACAATAAGTTTCCGGGGCTTATCGTGGGGTGGATATAAAACAATACCGTTAACTATGTTATATTTTATAGTACGTTTTGTCAATGCAAATTAATCATTTTCTAATGATTTTTTACGATGAATTTTAATATTGTCGCCAAAGTCCGCTGTTAAGGCTTCTGGCGCTAAATATATCTTCTCTAAATAAAGACCTTCCGCTGGAGCTGTAAACGGTACATTATCACGATCCTTTGCTTCAAGTAAGTGTGGTACATCGTCTGGTTGACGTTTACCTTTTCCTACTTCAATTAAGAATGCTACTAAAACACGTACCATGTTATATAAAAAGCCTGAGCCAGTTACGATGTAGTCAAAACCTTCTGTAGTTCGTATAATCTCACTTTGATATAACGTTCGCTCTTTACTTTCAACTTCAGTTTTTTGCGAACAAAAACCAGTAAAGTCATGCGTTCCGATAAAGTATCGCGCAGCTTCATTCATCTTATCAATATCTAAATCGTCTTTAATAAATGTTTTTAATCCACTTTCAAAAGGATTACGATGGTCAGCTTGATAGACTTTATAGCGGTAACGTTTACCTACACAGTCATAGCGACAATGAAAGTTCTCATCTACTAGCTGAACATCTTTAACATAAATATCATCAGGTAACGCACTATTCATCGCATATTTCCATTGATGTGGGTCAATATTCAAGTCTGTATCAAAATGAAAATATTGCTCATATGCGTGCACACCACGATCTGTCCGACTTGATGGATGTATACGAACGTGTCGTCGATGCATACGCTTTAGTATTTTTTCAAATTGTTGTTGTACTGTTCGTCCTTGCTGTTGTATTTGAAAGCCCAAGAACTGACTTCCTTGATATGAAATATTAACGAGTAGTCGCATTTAGTTACACTCCAATATATTTTAAAGCAAATAATACAATAGCAATTGGGATAATACTTAATAAACTCATAGTATCACTAACATGCCATTGTAACTTCCTAAAACTCGTCCGTTTGATATTAGCGTCATAGCCACGTACTTCCATCGCTATTGCTAACTCTTCAGCTCTCTGAAAAGCTGAAATGAATAAAGGTATCATAAGTGGCACAAATGCTTTAATACGTGTCATAAGACCACCTGAACTAATTTCAGAACCTCGTGATTTTTGAGCTAAAATAATTTTATCTAATTCATCCATTAAAGTTGGAATAAATCGTAATGCTATTGACATAATCATACTTAGTTGATGTACGGGTATTTTATTTGGTAGGTATCTACCTATAATGAGTTTATTCTTCATGAGACTGCCACTCCTGATACATCTCTACAAATTCTTCTTCTGATAATGCTATATCATTCAATTTGGTATGATGTTTTGCTTCAAAATCATGTTGTAATTGTACTATGTCTGGTAATACAATATGCCAGTCTTTTAATTTATCAATTTGTTTAAATAATTGTCGAGGTGCAATTTGCTCTACTATCGTTCCCTCTTTCATAACAATGATGTCTTCAGCATATTTGGCTATGTCATTCATATCATGAGATACAAGTATAATGGTTTTATGTTGCTCTTCCTGAATCTTTTTAAATAAAGTCATAATTTGCTGTCGGCTTTTAGGGTCTAAGCCAGCTGTTGGCTCATCTAAAATGATAATATCTGGATCCATTGCTAATATAGATACAATTGCTATTTTGCGCATTTGACCGCCAGACATTTGAAATGGTGATAAAGACATAATATCTCTTGGAAACCCAAGTTCAATCAGTAAATCAAATGCTTTTTCTTTAACTTCTTCGATATCCATGCCAAAGTTTTTAGGGCCGAATTCAATTTCTCGCTCAACATTATCTTCAAACAATTGCGATTCTGGAAATTGAAATACAAGACCGACTTTTTTTCGAATATTCCTAATATATTTATCTTTCGTTTTGGCTGTGATCATTAAGTTATCAAATGCTATATGACCTTTTGTTGGTTTTAATAATCCATTAAGGTGTTGAATTAGCGTAGACTTTCCACTACCAGTTTGCCCAACTATGGCATAATACTTCCCTTGTTCTAAAGTAAGATTAATATGTTTTAAAGCTTGATATTCATAAGGTGTACCTCGTTGATACGTATAAGAAACATCTTTAAACGTAATTGTCATAGCTTACTTACCAACCTTTCATAGGTTGTATATGTTTCACCAAATCCTAAAAGTTGATTCATTTTCATTGAGAAAGGTATGTCCAAGCCAATTTCTTTCAAGCTTGTTATATCATTAAATATAGATTGTGGTGATCCTTCTTTATATACTTGCCCTTGATTCATTACGATAATG
Source organism: Staphylococcus taiwanensis (assembly GCA_020544305.1). Taxonomy (NCBI): domain Bacteria; kingdom Bacillati; phylum Bacillota; class Bacilli; order Caryophanales; family Staphylococcaceae; genus Staphylococcus; species Staphylococcus taiwanensis. The sequence goes on along the minus strand of CP058667.1, from coordinate 841,585 downwards.
TGATCAGACTCCATAGCCTCTGATAAGTCATGTGTGATTGAAATAATAGTTACATTTTTGTCCTGTTTAACATTTCTAATTAATTGAATTAATGATTGTTTTGCTTGAGGATCGAGCATCGAAGTAGCTTCATCTAGAATAATAACTGATGGACTTAGCGCTAATACGCCAGCAATAGCTACACGCTGTTTCTGTCCACCAGATAATGATTGCGGTTCATAATCTGCATAGTCTGACATACCCACATCTTGCAGCGATTGTGATACAATATCATGCATTTCTTCAGTAGGCACCGAGTGATTCTCAAGTCCAAATGCCACATCATACTTTACTATAGATCCAACGAATTGGTTTTCAGGATTTTGAAATACGATACCAATATGATTTCTCACATCTTTCAAATTTTCTGAGTTAATACGTTGATTTTTGAAATAAATATCACCACTAGTTGCGTTTTCAATACCAACAATGAGTTTGGCAATGGTAGACTTTCCTGAACCATTATGGCCAACTATCGATGTCCATTGATTTTGAGGGATAATGAATGAAACATCTTTCAGTGTGAAGGCAGCGTCACCTTGATATTGAAAGTCGATATGTTTTAATTCTAAAATATTTGAGTTATTTGCCTTCACATGATTACCCCCTAAATGAATTTACTAATATATTTTACATGATAATTAACATTCTGTATATCTATGTATAGATATTAACGTGTATATAAAAAGAGACATCGACTTGTAAGTCATGTCTCTTCCAATGCAGATGATATCCAAACGGATCTTATCTAGATTATTATAAAATAAAAAAGCGCGCACCCCATCATATTTTAGTTGAGTTCACGCTTTGTATAATATTTAATTGATGGGGCACTCTGAGCTAGACAATATTTGTATGTGGCAAACATTATCGTTGCACTCATTTGCTTTAGATATAAGTAGTTAGTGTATTTATATTATGAATTAATCTACTAATTCGATGATAACTGATTCAGCACCGTCACCACGACGAGGACCTACTTTAAGAATACGAGTGTAACCACCTTGACGTTCTGTATAACGTTCAGCAATTTCACCGAATAATTTTTGAAGTGCAGTTTGTGTAGTTTCATCTTCGTTTAAGATTTCAACATTACGTAATGTTTTTGCAGCATTACGACGAGAAGCTAAATCTCCTTTTTTACCTAAAGTGATTAATTTCTCAACAACACTGCGAACTTCTTTCGCACGAGCTTCTGTAGTTTCAATACGTTCACTAACGATTAGTGATGTAGCTAAGTCACGTAACATAGCTTTACGTTGATCAGAAGTACGACCTAATTTTCTGTAACCCATGAGTTGACCTCCTTTAACTTATTAATCTTCTTTTCTTAAACCTAATCCTAAATCTTCTAATTTATATTTAACTTCTTCAAGAGATTTACGACCTAAATTACGTACTTTCATCATATCAGCTTCAGATTTATCAGCTAATTCTTGAACAGAATTGATGCCTGCACGTTTTAAACAGTTATATGAACGTACTGATAAGTCTAATTCTTCAATAGACATTTCAAGCACTTTTTCTTTTTGGTCTTCTTCTTTTTCAATCATGATTTCAGCATTTTGAGCCTCATCAGTAAGACCAACGAAAATGTTTAAATGTTCAGTCATAATTTTAGCAGCTAATGATACTGACTCTTGTGGCGTAATTGAACCATTAGTCCAAACATCTAAAGTTAATTTATCAAAATCACTACTTTGACCTACACGTGTATTTTCAACTGTATAGTTAACACGTTCAACAGGTGAGTATAGTGAATCAACAGGAATTACACCAATTGGTAAATCACTAGTATTATTTTGTTCTGCTAATGCGTAACCTCTACCCTTGTTAGCAACAAGACGAACTTTTAAATGTCCACCATTAGACACTGTTGCGATTTTAAGTTCTGGATTTAGAACTTCAACATCACTATCATGAGTAATGTCACTTGCAGTTACTTCGCCTTCATCTCGAACATCGATTTCTAATGTTTTATCTTCTTCAGAATAGATTTTTAACGCTAATTTTTTAATGTTCATAATGATTGTAGAAACATCTTCAACAACGTTATCTATAGCTGAAAATTCGTGTAAAACGCCTTCAATCTCAATGTACTTAACGGCTGCACCTGGTAATGAAGATAGTAGGATACGACGTAAGGAGTTTCCTAGTGTAGTACCGTAGCCACGTTCTAGTGGTTCAACAACGAACTTACCGAATTTAGCATCTTCACTAATTTCAATTGTCTCAATTCTAGGTTTTTCAATTTCTATCATTTACAAAAATCCTCCTTATTTACGTCGACTTAATTTTTAAGTGTTTCGCTCAGTGACCTGTAACAATAACAACTATTTAAAAATTAGACACGACGACGTTTTGGTGGACGACAACCGTTATGTGGAACTGGAGTAACGTCTCTAATTGCAGTTACTTCTAAACCAGCAGATTGTAATGCACGAATAGCAGATTCACGACCAGGTCCAGGTCCTTTTACTGTTACTTCAACAGTTTTTAAACCATGTTCCATAGCTGATTTTGAAGCTGTTTCAGAAGCCATTTGTGCTGCGAATGGTGTTGATTTTTTTGATCCTTTGAAACCTAATGCACCAGCTGATGACCAAGATAAAGCATTACCAAATTCATCAGTGATAGTTACGATTGTATTATTGAATGTTGAACGGATGTGAGCTACACCATTTTCAATATTCTTTTTAACTCTACGTTTACGAGATACTTGTTTACGAGCCATTTATATTTTGCCTCCTTTACCTATTATTTTTTCTTGTTAGCTACAGTTTTAACTGGGCCTTTACGAGTACGAGCGTTGTTTTTAGTTTTTTGACCACGAACTGGTAAGCCACGACGGTGACGGATACCACGGTATGAAGAAATTTCCATTAAACGTTTAATGTTTAAGTTTTGTTCACGACGTAAGTCACCTTCAACTTTATAACTGTCAACAACTTCACGAATACGACCTAATTCGTCATCTGTTAAATCTTTTACACGTGTGTCAGCTGATACGTTAGCTTCTTCAACGATTTTTTGAGCTGTTGAAGTACCAATACCGTATACGTATGTTAATGAAATAACAATGCGTTTTTCACGTGGGATATCTACTCCTGCAATACGTGCCATATATATTTACACCTCTCTTTTATTAACCTTGTCTTTGTTTGTGCTTAGGATTGTCACAAATTACCATTACTTTACCTTTACGTTTAATGACTTTACATTTTTCGCAAATTGGTTTAACTGATGGTCTTACTTTCATTTTTATACCTCCCTATATTATGGAGTGACGATTATTTATAACGATAAGTAATTCTACCGCGTGATAAATCATACGGAGACATTTCTACAGTTACTTTGTCGCCAGGTAGAATTCGAATATAATTCATTCTAATTTTACCACTTACGTGTGCTAAAATTTCATGACCATTTTCTAATTCTACTTTAAACATAGCATTTGGTAAAGTATCTAATACTGTACCTTCTAATTCAATTACATCTTGTTTCGCCATTGATTAACTTCCCCCTTTTTACAATAGTAAGGTAATCGTCAATAGACAACTTCAACGATACGAATCTAATATAGTGACTAGTTATAATAAGTTTAACAAAATGCGGGAATTATTATCGTCATTCGACACTCAGAAAATTAATTCTTGCCAGAGAAACCTAATCAAATTCACATAAATCTAGACCGTACTAAGTTGATCTATTTCAATTGATCTAAGATATCAATGACATCTTTGGTTACATCGTCAATATCTTTCGCACCATCAATGTTTTTCAATACACCTTTTTCATTATAATACTCTAAAATTGGTTTAGATTGTTTAACATTAACGCTTAAACGATTAGATACTGTTTCAGGATTATCATCTTCACGTTGATAAAGCTTTCCACCATCGATATCACAAATACCATCAACCTTTGGAGGATTAAATACAAGATGATAAGTCGTACCACATTTCTCACAGATACGACGACCTGTAAGACGATTCATTAATTCTTCCTCAGGAACTTCGATGTTGATTACAGCATCAATATTTCTTCCAAGCTCAGACAAAATTTGATTTAATGCCTCAGCTTGTTCGATTGTTCTTGGGAAGCCATCTAATAAGAATCCTTTTTTTGCATCGTCTTCAGATATTCTTTCTTTAACGATACCTACAGTAACTTCATCAGGGACTAATTCTCCACGATCCATGTAAGATTTAGCTTCTTTACCTAAATCTGTTTCATCTTTAATCGCTTTTCTGAACATGTCACCAGTAGATATATGTGGTATTGGGAATTTCTTAACAATTTCACTCGCTTGAGTTCCTTTACCTGCGCCAGGTAAACCCATTAAAATGATATTCATAAATTGCCCTCCTACAAATTATCTACCACCAAAGCCTTTATATTCTTTTTGACTCACTTGAGCTTCAAGTGATTTCATAGTTTCAATTGCTACACCAATAACGATTAATAAACTAGTACCACCAATTTGTATTGATTGAGGTAAATTCATAAATTTAGTCGCTAATATTGGCAATATAGCAATAACTGCTAAGAAAATAGAGCCTACAAAAGTTAAGCGATAAAGTACTTTAGTAATATATTTTTTTGTTTGATCACCAGGTCGAATACCTGGTACATAACTACCTTGTTTCTTCAAGTTATCAGCCATTTTTTCAGGATTAACTTGAACAAAGGCATAGAAATATGCGAATGCAATAATTAATATCACATAAACAATCATGCCGTAAGTGTTTGAAGGGTTAGCATATTCAGAAATTGATTGCGCCCAATCCGCTTTAGGGAAGAACAATGTTAATGTTCTTGGCAATAAGAAGAACGCCATCGCAAAGATTACTGGAATGACCCCTGCTGAGTTTACTTTTAAAGGTAGATAAGTTGCTTGTGATCCTAATCTTTGGCCAGTTTGTTTTTTAGCATATTGAATAGGAATCTTACGTTTCGCTTCAAGTACATAAATAGCACCTATAGTTAATAAGATTAAACCTACAATTAAGCCAATAACTTTTAACCATGCCAATGTTGTATCATCATTACCAACAAATGCTTGTTGCACAAATTGAATAATAGATGATGGTAAAGTTGACAAGATACCTGCAAAGATAATGATAGAAATACCATTACCAACACCAAATTGAGTGATTTGATCACCAAGCCAAATTAGAAATGCTGTTCCTGCTGTTAATACAACGGCAATCAATAAATAACTCATGACAGATTGATTAATAATCAATTTCCCGCCTAAATAGTTATTAAATTGGAATGCCATACCAATTGACTGTATGAAAGCCAAAATAATAGCGAAATAACGTGTTACATTACTAAGTTTTCTTTTACCTACTTCACCTTGTTTAACCCATTCCGAGAACTTAGGAACAATATCCATCTGTAATAATTGCATTACGATAGATGCAGTGATGTAAGGCATAATACCCATAGCAAATATTGAAAAGTTCTTTAAGGCTCCGCCACCAAACGTATTAAGAAGAGCAGCGACACCTTGATCAGAACCTTGTTGTTCAAATGGCGCAGGATTTACGCCAGGAGCCGGAATATAAGTTCCTATTTTGAATATAATTAACATTGCTAAGGTAAAGAAAATCTTGTTTCGAACTTCTTTCGTTTTGAAGAAGCTCACAAACGTCTGGAACATTAGATCACCTCGTGTGCTCCACCTTTTGCATCAATTGCTTCTACTGCTGAAGCTGAGAATTTATGAGCTTTCACTGTCAATTTTTTATCAAGTGAGCCGTTACCTAGTACTTTGATACCAGATTTTTCATTCTTAACTACACCAGTTTCAACTAATAAAGCTGGAGTTACTTCAGTACCATCTTCAAATTTATTAAGTTGGTCTAAGTTAACAATAGCATATTCTTTACGATTAATGTTAGTGAAACCACGTTTTGGTAAACGACGGAATAAAGGTAATTGTCCACCTTCAAATCCAGGTCTTACGCCACCACCTGAACGTGCTTTTTGACCTTTTTGACCGCGACCACTAGTTTTACCATTACCAGAACCAGCACCACGACCAACACGGTTACGTACACGACGTGAACTTTCAGCTGCTTTTAACTCATGTAATTTCATTTTATAGGCACCTCCTTAATTATTTTTCTTCAACTGTTAATAAGTGTTTAACTTTGTTGATTTGCCCACGAATTGCAGGGTTATCTTCAACAACTACTGAACTATTAGTCTTTTTAAGACCTAAAGCTTCAACAGTTTTACGTTGTGTTTCAGGACGACCAATAACACTACGAGTGAGGGTAATTTGTAATTTAGCCATTATCTATTTTCCCTCCTTAATTATATAATTCTTCTACTGATTTGCCACGTAATTTCGCAACATCTTCAGCGTTTTTAAGGTTTTGTAAACCATTGATTGTAGCACGAACCATATTGATTGGTGTGTTTGATCCTAATGATTTACTTAAGATATCAGTGATACCTGCTAATTCTAATACGGCACGTACTGGACCACCAGCGATAACTCCTGTACCAGGTGCAGCTGGTTTCATGAATACGCTACCTGAACCGTAACGACCAGTAATAATGTGTGGAGTAGTTCCATCTACACGTGGAACGACTACTAAATCTTTTTTAGCTGCTTCGACAGCTTTTTTGATAGCTTCAGGTACTTCTTGAGCTTTACCTGTACCGAAACCTACACGACCATTTTTGTCTCCAACTACTACTAATGCAGTGAAACGGAAACGACGACCACCTTTAACAACTTTAGCAACACGATTAATTGTAACAACGCGTTCTTCAAATTCTTTCGTTTCTTCTTCTCTACGAGCCATGTATTTGTCCCTCCTTTAAATTAAAATTCTAATCCGCTTTCTCTAGCTGCATCTGCTAATGCTTTTACGCGACCATGGTATAAGTAACCACCACGATCAAATACGATAGCTTTGATACCTTTATCAGAAGCTTTTTTAGCGATTGCTTCGCCAACTTTTGTTGATAAATCAACTTTAGAAGCTGAATCACTTGCGATATCTTTATCTTTTGATGAAGCTTGAACTAAAGTTTCGCCTTTAACATCATCGATAATTTGTGCATAAATGTGTTTGTTTGAACGATATACATTTAAACGTGGTTTTTCAGCTGTACCTGATAATTTAGTACGCACACGAGCATGTCTTTTCAAACGCACTTTGTTTTTATCAATTTTACTGATCATTGTATTACTCCTTTCTTGATAGAGTTATCTATTATTTACCAGTTTTACCTTCTTTACGGCGAACATATTCACCTTGGTAACGGATACCTTTTCCTTTGTAAGGTTCTGGAGGTCTTACTGAACGGATATTTGAAGCGATTGCTCCAACTTGTTCTTTAGATACACCAGATACTCTAACTGTTGTGTTTTTCTCTACTGCGAAAGTAATGCCATTTTCAGCTTTAATTTCTACAGGGTGAGAATAACCAACGTTTAATACTAAGTCACTACCTTGCATTTGTGCACGGTAACCTACACCAACAAGCTCAAGTGTTTTTTCAAATCCTTGAGAAACACCTTGTACCATATTATTTAATAAAGCACGAGTTGTACCATGAACTGTTCTGTCATCTTTAGAATCAGTAGGTCTTACAACTTCAAGTGTGTTTTCTTCTTGTTTGAAAGTCATTCTTTCGTTAAATGTTCTAGTTAATTCACCTTTAGGACCTTTTACAGTAGCTGTATGACCATCAAAAGTTACTGTAACGTCGCTAGGGATGTCAATAATTTTCTTACCAACACGACTCATGTTATGGCACCTCCTTATTTATTATTACCAAACGTATGCGATAATTTCTCCACCAACGTTACGTTTTCTTGCTTCTTTATCAGTGATTACACCTTCAGAAGTTGATACTAATGCAATACCTAAACCATTTAATACTTTAGGTACTTCGTTTGCTTTAGCATATACACGTAAACCAGGTTTAGAGATACGTTTTAATCCTGTGATAACACGTTCATTGTTTTGACCATATTTTAAGAATAAACGAATAACACCTTGTTTATCATCTTCAACGTATTCTACGTTTTTAATGAAACCTTCATTTTTTAAGATTTCAGCAATTTGTTTTTTTATGTTAGACGCAGGTAATTCTAACTTCTCGTGACGCACCATGTTTGCGTTTCTTACACGAGTAAGCATATCTGCGATTGGATCTGTCATTGTCATTGATTGTTGCCTCCTTTCAGACTCTTATATATTACCAGCTAGCTTTACGTACGCCAGGAATTTGGCCTTTGTAAGCTAATTCACGGAAACAAATACGGCATAATTTGAATTTACGATATACAGAATGTGGACGACCACAACGTTCACAACGAGTATATTCACGTACTGCATATTTTTGTTTTTTCTGTTGCTTAGCAACCATAGAAGTTTTAGCCACTTAATTAGCCTCCTTTTTAGAGATTATTTACGAAATGGCATACCGAAGTTTGTTAACAATTCACGAGCTTCCTCGTCAGTGTTAGCAGTTGTTACGATAACAATATCCATTCCTCTTACTTTACTTACTTTATCATAATCGATTTCTGGGAAAATTAATTGTTCTTTAATTCCTAAAGTGTAGTTACCGCGACCATCGAATGCTTTTTTAGAAACACCTTGGAAGTCACGTACACGAGGTAATGAAACTGCGATTAATTTATCTAAGAATTCATACATTCTTTCTCCGCGAAGCGTAACTTTCGCACCGATAGGCATACCTTCACGTAAACGGAATGTTGCAACTGATTTTTTAGCTTTTGTTACTAATGGTTTTTGACCAGTGATTAATTCTAATTCTTCAACAGCATTATCTAATACTTTAGAATTTTGAACTGCATCACCTACACCCATATTTACAACAATTTTTTCGATTTTTGGTACTTCCATTACAGAACTATAGTTGAATTTTTTCACTAAGTTTTCAGTAACTTCAGTATTGTATCTTTCTTTTAAACGGTTCAAAGTGGATCCTCCTTTCAACTAGTTATTAATTATTAGATTTGATTTCTTCGCCTGATTTTTTAGCGATACGAACTTTTTTGCCGTCTACAACTTTGTATCCAACACGTGTAGGTTCGTTTGTTTTAGGGTCTAATAATTGTACGTTAGAAACATGGATTGCTGCCTCTGTTTCTAAGATTCCACCTTCAGGATTTAATTGAGTTGGTTTTTGGTGTTTTTTGATAACGTTAACACCTTCCACAACGACACGGTCTTTTTTAGGTTCAGTAGCAACTACTTTACCTTCTTTACCTTTGTCTTTACCTGCGATAACTTTTACGTTGTCACCTTTTTTGATATGCATGTGGGCACCTCCTTAAATGATATGGTTTTTATAAATTAAAGTACTTCTGGTGCTAATGATACGATTTTCATGAAGTTGCCTTCACGTAATTCACGAGCAACAGGACCAAAGATACGAGTACCACGTGGGCCTTTGTCATCACGAATAATGACACATGCATTTTCATCAAACTTGATATAAGAACCGTCATTACGGCGAACGCCTGATTTAGTTCTAACGACAACAGCTTTGACTACGTCACCTTTTTTAACAACGCCACCTGGTGTTGCATTTTTAACAGTACATACGATAACATCGCCGATGTTAGCTGTTTTGCGACCAGATCCACCTAATACTTTAATTGTAAGAACTTCACGAGCACCAGAGTTGTCTGCTACTTTTAAACGAGTTTCTTGTTGGATCATTAGTTAAACCTCCCTTATCTCTAATCTTGTATTAAATAATTACTGACTCTTCAACAATTTCTACTAAACGAAAACGTTTTGATGCTGATAAAGGACGAGTTTCTTGAATTTTAACAATGTCTCCTAATTTAGCTGAATTGTTTTCATCATGAGTTTTGTATTTTTTAGAGTATTTTACACGTTTACCGTATAATTTGTGTGTTTTGTAAGTTTCAACTAATACAGTGATAGTTTTGTCCATTTTATCTGAAACAACTTTACCTACATAAACTTTACGATCGTTTCTTTCACTCACTTTTGTAACCTCCTCTTTCATATAGATTATTGATTAGCTTTACTTTGTTCGATTTCTCTTTCACGAGCAACAGTTTTTAGACGTGCAATCGTTTTTCTAACTGTACGAATACGTGCAGTTTCCTCTAATTGACCTGTAGCTAACTGAAAGCGTAGGTTAAAAAGCTCTTCTTTTGAAGATTTGATTTGTTCTTCGATTTCTGAAGTGGTTAAGTCTCTAATTTCCTTAGCTTTCATTTGTTTCACCACCCAATTCTTCACGTTTTACAAACTTAGTTTTTACTGGAAGTTTGTGACTTGCTAAACGTAATGCTTCACGAGCAACTTCTTCAGATACACCAGCAACCTCGAATAAGATTCTACCTGGTTTTACAACAGCGATCCAGCCTTCTACGGCACCTTTACCAGAACCCATACGTACTTCTAAAGGTTTTTTAGTATATGGTGTATGAGGGAAGATTTTAATCCAAACTTTCCCGCCACGTTTCATGTAACGTGTCATAGCAATACGAGCAGATTCGATTTGACGAGATGTGATCCAAGATGTTGTAGTAGCTTGCAATCCATACTCACCAAATGTTACATAGTTACCGCCTTTAGAACGACCAGTTGTTTTTGGACGATGTTGACGACGATATTTAACACGTTTTGGTAGTAACATTATTATTTTCCTCCTTCACTAGTATTCTTAGTAGGAAGAACTTCACCACGATAGATCCATACTTTAACACCTAATTTACCATAAGTAGTGTCTGCTTCAGCATGTGCGTAATCGATGTCAGCACGTAAAGTATGAAGTGGAACAGTTCCTTCTGAATATTGTTCAGCACGAGCGATGTCTGCTCCGCCTAAACGACCTGATACTTGAGTTTTGATACCTTTAGCACCAAGTTTCATAGCTCTTGTAATAGCTTGTTTTTGTACACGACGGAATGAAGCACGGTTTTCTAATTGACGAGCAATATTTTCAGCAACTAAACGTGCATCGATATCAACTTTTTTAACTTCAATAACGTTGATGTGTACTTTTTTATCAGTTAAGTTATTTAATTTATTACGAAGTTTTTCAATTTCAGAACCGCCTTTACCAATTACCATACCTGGTTTACCAGTGTGGATAGCAATGTTAATACGGTTTGCAGCACGTTCAATTTCAACGTGAGAAACTGATGCTTCTTTTAATTCGTTATCAATGAATTTACGGATTCTTAAATCTTCGTGTAAAAGTGAAGCGAAGTCTTTTTCAGCATACCATTTAGCTTCCCAATCACGGATGATTCCGACACGAAGTCCGATAGGATTAATTTTTTGACCCACAGTATTCCCTCCTTAAATAGTTATTAAGCTTCTTTAGCTTCTTCTTTTCCGTCACTTACGACGATTGTAATGTGGCTTGTACGTTTGTTAATAGCACTTGCACGACCTTGTGCACGTGGACGGAAACGTTTTAAAGTTGGTCCTTCATTTGCATATGCTTCTTTGATAACTAATTCATCAGTGTTCATATCATAGTTATGTTCTGCATTTGCTAAAGCGGACATTAATACTTTTTCAATTACTGGTGATGAAGCTTTATTAGTTAATTTTAAAATAGCAATAGCTTCTCCAGCATTTTTACCTCTAATTAAGTCAAGAACTAATCTTACTTTACGAGGTGCGATTCTGATTGTTCTAGCAACCGCTTTTGCTTCCATTAGGATTTCCTCCTCTACTTCTATTTATTATCTTCTTGTTTTTTTATCGTCTGCAGCATGACCTTTAAATGTACGAGTTGGAGCAAATTCACCTAATTTGTGACCTACCATATCCTCAGTTACATAAACAGGTACATGTTTACGTCCATCGTATACTGCGAAAGTATGACCGATGAAATTGGGGAAAATTGTAGAACGACGTGACCATGTTTTGATTACTGTTTTCTTTTCACTTCCGTCTTGAGCTTCTACTTTTTTCATTAAGTGATCATCGACGAAAGGTCCTTTTTTAATACTACGAGCCATTTGGGCGCCTCCCTTCTTATTATGTGCGTGCAGCAATTACGCCGCACACCCAAATAAGTTGTTATTATTTTTTCTTACGTCCACGAACGATAAGTTTGTCTGATGATTTTTTACCACGACGTGTTTTCTTACCAAGCGTTGGTTTACCCCATGGTGACATTGGAGATGGTCTACCGATAGGAGCACGACCTTCACCACCACCGTGTGGGTGATCGTTAGGGTTCATTACAGAACCACGAACTGTTGGACGGATACCTTTCCATCTAGAACGACCCGCTTTACCAACGTTAACTAATTCATGTTGTAAGTTACCAACTTGACCGATTGTTGCACGACATGTTGATAAAATCATACGAACTTCACCAGAACGTAATCTGATTAATACGTATTTACCTTCTTTACCAAGTACTTGTGAACTTGCACCTGCTGAACGAGCAAGTTGTCCACCTTTACCAGGTTTTAATTCGATGTTGTGGATTACAGTACCAACTGGAATGTTTTGTAATGGTAATGCATTACCAACTTTGATATCTGCATCTGCACCACTTTCAACTACTTGGCCTACTTGTAATCCTTTTGGTGCGATAATGTAGCGTTTTTCACCGTCTGCATATACTAATAATGCGATGTTAGCTGAACGGTTTGGATCATATTGAATTGAATCAACTTTTGCAGTGATTCCATCTTTATTACGTTTGAAATCGATAACACGGTATTGACGTTTATGTCCTCCACCATGGTGACGAACTGTCAATTTACCTTGGTTGTTACGACCCGCTTTTTTCGGTAGCGGTTGTAATAATGACTTTTCTGGAGTTGATTTCGTGATTTCTGCGAAATCTAAACTAGTCATATTACGACGACCATTTGTTATTGGCTTATATTTTTTAAGAGCCATTGTCGCTTACCTCCTTAATGGTAACTTTTATTTTATTTTGTTTTAGTTGAATAAGTCGATTGAACCTTCTTTAAGTTTAACAATCGCTTTTCTTCTTTTATTTGTATAGCCTTGGTAACGGCCCATACGTTTTTTCTTAGGTTTATAGTTGATGATATTTACATTTTCAACTTTTACATCGAAGATTTCTTCAACTGCAATTTTAACTTGTGTTTTATTAGCACGAGTATCTACGTCGAAAGTATATTTATCTTCAGCCATAGCTTCAGAAGATTTTTCAGTGATTACGGGGCGCTTAAGAACATCTCTTGCTTCCATTATCCGAGCACCTCCTCAACTTTTTTAGCTGCTGTTTCAGTAATGATAACACTATCTGCGCTAGAGATATCTAATACGTTTAAGCCTTGTGCAGTACTCACTTGAACACCAGGAATGTTACGTGCTGATAATTCAACATTTACATCTTCGTTTTCAGTAACTACTAACACTTTTTTAGGTTGTTCAAGTGTAGTTAATACGTTTTTGAATTCTTTTGTTTTTGGAGCATCAAAACCAAAATTATCAATAACTGTAAAGTTGTTTTCTTGAACTTTGAAAGATAATGCAGAACGTAATGCTAAACGACGCATTTTCTTAGGCATTTTATATGCATAACTTCTTGGTGTTGGTCCGAATACGATACCACCACCACGCCATTGTGGAGCACGGATTGTACCTTGACGTGCACGTCCTGTACCTTTTTGTCTCCATGGTTTACGTCCGCCACCACGTACAGCTGAACGATTTTTAACTGCATGAGTTCCTTGGCGTAATGAAGCACGTTGTAAGTTGATTGCTTCAAAAAGAACACTGTTGTTTGGTTCAATAGCGAATACTGAATCGCTTAATTCAACAGAACCTGATTTAGATCCGTCTACTTTTAATACATCATAATTAGCCATTATGCTTTTTCCTCCTTTCGCTACTTATTATTTATTACCTTTTTTAATTGAAGTTTGGATTTCTACGAAACCTTTTTTAGGTCCAGGTACATTACCTTTTACTAAAATAACATTGTTTTCTGCGTCAACTTGAACTACTTCTAAGTTTTGAACAGTAACTGTGTTACCACCCATACGTCCAGGCATTTTTTGACCTTTAAATACTCTTGAAGCATCTGAAGCCATACCTACTGAACCTGGTGCTCTATGGAAATGAGAACCGTGAGCCATTGGTCCGCGTGCTTGGCCATGACGTTTAATTGCACCTTGGAAACCTTTACCTTTCGAAGTACCTGTTACATCAATAATATCTCCAGCTTCAAAAGTATCAACTGAGACTTCTTGACCTACTTCGTATTCATCAACATTAACGTTTCTGAATTCACGAATGAAGCGCTTAGGTGTTACGCCAGCTTTTTTAGCGTGACCTTCAGTTGGTTTATTAGCATATTTGTTTGATTTTGCATCTTTTTTATATGCTTTTTTATCATCAAAACCTACTTGGATAGCATTGTAACCATCTACTTCTTCAGTTTTCTTTTGTAATACTACGTTTTGACTTGCTTCTACTACTGTAACTGGGATTAATTCACCGTTTTCTCCGAATACTTGAGTCATCCCAATTTTTCTTCCTAAGATTCCTTTGGTCATCGAAAGTCCACCTCCTAAAATTTATCTTATAATTTAATTTCGATGTCTACACCAGATGGTAAGTTTAAGCCCATTAAAGCATCAACTGTTTTTGGTGTTGGGTTAACAATATCGATTAAACGTTTATGTGTACGTTGTTCGAATTGTTCACGAGAATCTTTATACTTATGCACCGCACGGATAATTGTGTAAACTGATTTCTCAGTTGGCAATGGAATTGGTCCAGAAACATCTGCACCAGAACGTTTTGCAGTTTCAACAATTTTCTCTGCTGATTGATCAATCACACGGTGATCGTAAGCTTTTAATCTGATTCTGATTTTTTGTTTTGCCATAATTTTCCCTCCTTATTCGTCTACATTTGAGTGATAGACTTCTCCACGAAAACTATCTTACACAGCGCCATGGCAAAGCGGCCGGGTGTGTCAGTAACCTTTCGCTTCATCGCTTTCATCAAGTCCAACATTAGATATGTTACATGAAAAACATTGATAAATCAAGGCTTTTCTATAACTTTTGTACTCTTGTCTAACACATACTTTAGTATTGTACTTGAAATAATCATGTACTTCAACCTTTTTAAGTAAATTTTTTCCCTTTTTTAAAATTTCAATTATAATATTAATGTAGAACGTATTAGTTATGTAAAATCTACTATAGTATATATCGTTTATTTTAAATACAATCAAACTATTTCACGGAGGTGAATAAACTTGAAAAGAAATATTAAGGCTACACTATCTATTATTAGCATCATATTACTTGCATTTGAATTCTTCTATGGGATTCCTTTTTTAGGTGGGAGTGTAATAGTTAGTTTTGGTTGGCAGCCTCTTTTATTTAATGCACTGTTATATCTAATATTGTTTATCATTCTAATAGTTGATCGACAAAATGCAATTAAACCGATGGCAATTATTCCACTTATTGGAGTGATTGGATCATTTATCGCCTTTATCCCTATTATTGGGATGTTTACTCATTGGGTACTTTTCTTTTTAATGGTATTCTTTGTGTTTATCGTTTTAAGTGCGCCAACTTATTTTCCTAATAAAGATGCAAGAGTAATATATACTCAATATAAAGATGAACATTATAAAAATAAATAGATGACATAGATAAAGGGCAGTTTTCTCTATTTTAGAGAAAACCGCCCTTTTAATTTTATTTTTTATTAGCCGTGTACAAAGATAAAGTACAATATGAACAATACCATTAAGAAATACATAATTGGGTGCACTTCTTTATGTTTTTTAGTAATTAACATTGTAATAGGATAAAATACAAATCCGCATGCAATACCTGTCGCAATTGAATATGATAAAGGCATCATAATAATTGTAATAAATGCAGGAACTGCAACTTCAAATTTCTTCCAATTAATTTCAGCAAAGTTTGAAGCCATTAAGATACCTACAACTACTAATGCAGGTGTAGTTACTGCACTTGTAACCACTTCAATTAATGGACTAAAGAAAAGTGCTAATAAGAAACAGAAACCTGTTACGATACTTGCAAACCCAGTTCTAGCTCCAACAGCTACACCAGATGTTGATTCAATATAAGATGTAGTCGTTGTAGTACCAAAAACTGCACCAACAATCGTTGCTAATGAATCAGCAAATAATGCTCGTCCTGCTCTAGGTAATTTATTATCTTTCATAATCCCCGCTTGTGATGCCACTGCTACTAATGTACCTGCAGTATCAAAGAAATCAATGAAGAAGAAAGTTAAGATTACAATTAAAAATTGAATTGTGAATAATTGACTTGGATCTTTAAATGCTTCAAAAGCTGCACCAAATGTTGGTTTAATACTAGGAATTTCTCCAATAACACCAGATGGCGTATGTATCAATCCAGTTATCATCCCTACAATTGCAGTGATAATCATTCCGATGAAGATTGAACCTGGAACTTTTCTTGCATATAAAATAATTGTGATGATAATACCAAAGATGGCTAATAATACCGGTCCTTTAGTTAAATGACCTAGCGTAACTAAAGTGGAATCATTTTTAACAATTATACCAGCGCTTTGAAGTCCTACAAACGTGATAAACAAACCAATCCCTGCGGACACTGCCATTTTCATCTGATATGGAATGGCATTGATGATTGTCTCCCTTAGCCCTGTCATCGTTAATATGGCAAAGAATAAACCAGAGAATAATACGCCTGTTAAGCCAATCTGCCAAGGTATACCCATAGTTAAAACAACTGTAAATGCAAAGAACGCGTTTAATCCCATACCAGGTGCTAGAGCAATTGGATACCTAGCGATAAGTCCCATAAATAGTGAACCAACAAATGCTGCTAAAGCTGTAGCAACAAATATAGCACCTTGATCCATTTTCATGTCGGCTGAAACGCCTTTAACGCCTGCTAAACTTAAAACTTGCGGATTAACTGCTAAAATATATGCCATTGATAAGAAAGTTGTGATACCACCAATTATCTCTTTCTTATAGTTAGTACCGTATTTGTCGAACTGAAAGTATTTTTTCACGGCTTTAAACTCCTTTTATTGAAATACTTTAATATTTTAATATTACTTTTTGAAAAACACAATACTAAAAACGAACTTTTATCAAAAAGATATCATTTAAGTTCGATTTTGAACTATAATCTCAAGTTTTTTAATGCATCTTTAAACGGATTATTTTCAAGTGAATCCTCTTTATTCATATATTTTTTCATTTCTTTTTTCGAAACTTTGCTATTGGACTTATTCTTAAAGCGTTTATCCATTTGTTCTTGTGTTTCTGTGTGGCCACATACACATCGATAAACTGCATCCTTACCTCTACCGAATAAAGTCATTTTCTTTTTACAATTTGGGCAACGTGCATTTGTTTTTCGTTGTACATTTTTTTTAGTTTTACATGAAGGATCTTGACATACTAACATCTGTCCATTTTTAGTTTTAACCTTTATCATAAATTTCCCACAAGTTGGACATTCAGTAGTTGTTAAATTATCATGCTTATATTTTTGTTCACTTGTTTTAATCGTATTAACAATTGATTGAGTGAATGCTTTCATTTCATCGATAAAACGTCGCGAATTATATTTTCCTTTTTCTATTAATAATAATTTTTCTTCCCATTCAGCCGTTAATAATGGTGAAGTTAGCTCTTGAGGCGCAAGGTCTAGTATTTGTTTTCCTTTTGTAGTTACCTTAATTTTCCCGTCTCTAGATTCAATCGCATTGATATTAAATAGTTTTTCTATGATATCAGCTCTAGTTGCGACTGTCCCAATACCACCTGTTTGCTTGAGTGTGTTCGCATGTTTCTTATCATTAAGCTGAATATAATTTTGCGGATTCTCCATCGCCTTCAATAATGAACCTTCATTAAAGTATTCTGGAGGCGTTGTTTCATGTTCGTTCACTTTAATATTTTGCAAACGATGTTTTTCACCTTTTTTAAAATGACTTTCCTTTACAACATCATTACTATCTTTCGTAAGTGCCTTGAAGCCTAATTGGCGAGTAATCTTTTCATTTAATACTAAAACATGATTCCCAACATTAGCATCAACTTTGACTGCTTCAAATTCATGAGGCGCCATTAAAGACGCTATAAATCTTTCAGCTACCATCATATAAACTTTGCTTTCTCTATTACTTAAACTTTGCATATCAGGTCGCACTTCTGTTGGAATTATTGCATGGTGATCAGAGACTTTACTGTTATTAAATATACGCATTTTACTAGAATAGGATTGCCCTATTAATGGTCTTATTTGCGCTTTATAATCAGTAGCCAATAAAGCTTGTAATCTTTCTTTAATCGTATCTACCATATCATCTGTTAAATAATTTGAATCTGTACGAGGATATGTGAGCACTTTATGACGTTCATATAAATTTTGAATCGTATTGAGTGTTTCTTTAGGCCCCATCTTGAATCGTTGGTAAGCCTCTTGTTGTAAATCCGTCAAATTGTAAAGTGACTTAGGATAACTTTTTTTCTTTTTCGAATCAACATTATTTATGATGACTTCACTACCTCTAATTTCATCAGCAATTTGACTTATGACTTCTTTAGACATATATTGATTATTCGTTTTTAATTGAAACGTAAGTCCATCGATATCAGCTGTTAATGTATAATACTTTTTCGGTTTAAAGTGATTTATTGCTTGCTGTCTGGCGTTGACTAGTTGTATCGTTGGTGTCTGAACACGTCCTAATGATAATTGTGCATCATATTTCGTAGTTAGTGCACGCGTAGCATTAATTCCTACAATCCAATCCGCTTCACTTCTTGCTAAAGCCGCTTCATATAAATTTTGATACGCTTTACCATCTTTAAGATGTTTGAACCCTTGTTGAATAGCTTTTTTAGTTACTGAACTAATCCATAATCGTTTAATAGTCTTACTGGTACGAACTTTATCTAAAATAAGTCGTGCAACTAGTTCCCCTTCTCTTCCCGCATCCGTAGCGATAATAATTTCTTTAACTTCTTTATTTAAGATCAGAGACTTTACCGTTTTAAATTGTTTACTTGTTTTACCAATAACAATTGTTTGCATCTGTTTAGGGATAATTGGTAAATCTTCAAGTTTCCACTCTTTATATGCTTTATCATAATGTTCAGGTTGCGCATTCGTAACTAAGTGACCTAGTGCCCAGGTAACTATATAACGTTCATTTTCTATATAGCCATTACGTTTACCTTTAATATTTAACGCTTCAGCAATATCTCTTGCTACTGAAGGTTTTTCTGCTAAGATTAATGATTTCATAAAACTTTCCTTTCAAAATACCTTTATTTCCCTTTGATTTTCAATACGATTATAATTGTAACACGATAGACAATAGTCCAACCTTTCATTTACTTCCAAATAACAATATAATTAATTTATCAAAGTGATAATGAAATGGAGGTACGCTATGCAAATTGTTAAAGTAAGTGACCTGAACCAAATCATATCTTTTATTAATTCGTCATCTGATGAATATGCGTCTTATATATATAAAATAGCTAAAGTACAAGATGATGTTAAACAGTTACTTCAAGAATCCATAAATACTTGTGGTGTATACTGTATGATAGAAGATGAAACTATTGTCGCATTAATCACGGGGATTAATTATGAAACTGATAAATTTAAAGTACTTGGACCTTATGTAAATGATACGTTTCATTTTGACACTGAACACTTTATTGAATTATTTTCATCTTTTAAAATTGCCCAATCTCCAAACGCTATATTTAACTTTTCGTATGATGAGTGCACACATAATTCTAAAACAATTATGAAATCGATAGGCGCGAATTATAATTTTACAGACTACTATCTTAATGTTTATAAACCTATTGATAAAACCGAACCTGACGTAAATATTATTGACTATCAACCTGGGTTCCAAAGAGCCTTTAGTAAATTACATGAACAAACATTTAAACATAACGCACTAACACCTAAAGAAATCATAGAATCTTTAGATGAAAATAATCGATTATTTCTATTTGTTAGTGAGGGATTGCTAAAAGGTTACCTTTATTTACAGATTGATTCACAACAATCTATTGCTGAGATACGTTATTTTAGTTCCCATTCTGACTATCGTCTCAAAGGAATTGCATTTGATTTACTATCTTATTCCATTAATTATGCTTTCAATCATTTTAATTTAAGTAAGGTTTATTTTAAAATTCGTAGTAAAAATGCAACGCTTGTCGAACGGTTTAATGAATTGGGTTTTGAAATAGACACTGAATACAAAAAATACAAATTATAAATACAACAAAATTTCTAATAATCATAATAGACCTATGAGTTCAAAACCATTTGAATTTATAGGTCTTTGTTATTATTACACTTTTTTATTATGAGCAATTATTTGTTAACTTATCAAATTTTCATATAAAATGTTCCACGAGTGTTAATAAGAAAGGAAAACACTTTAGATAGATATAGGAGAGTGATTCGGAATGCAATTTGTTGATATTTTAATCGCATTATTACCCGCTCTATTTTGGGGAAGCGTAGTCTTAATTAATGTGTTTGTAGGGGGCGGACCTTATAACCAAATCAGAGGTACAACGTTAGGTGCTCTTATTGTTGGTATTGTTCTATTATTAATGGGACGTGCTCAATTCGATAATTTAACGGTAATAATCGTCGGTTTAATTTCAGGTGCATTATGGGCATTTGGTCAAGGAAATCAATTACGTTCTGTTAATTTAATTGGTGTATCTAAAACGATGCCTATTTCTACAGGGATGCAATTAGTTGGTACAACATTATTTAGTGCTATATTCCTAGGTGAATGGAGTACTGGCGTTCAAGTAACGATGGGTATCATTGCAATGATTTTATTAGTAACAGGTATTGCACTTACATCTTTACGTGGCAAAAATGCTGGTAAGTCAGATGACCCTGAGTTTAAAAAAGCACTACTCATTTTAATTATCTCAACTATCGGCTATGTTGGTTATGTTGTAATTGGAGATATTTTTGGTGTTAGTGGTACTGATGCTTTATTCTTCCAATCAATAGGTATGGCTATTGGTGGTTTTTTACTATCAATGAGACACGAAACAAATATCAAATCTACGACATTAAACCTTATTCCTGGTATAGTTTGGGCTATTGGTAATTTATTTATGTTCTATTCTCAACCTAAAGTTGGTGTAGCAACGAGTTTCTCATTATCACAATTACTAGTTATCGTATCAACACTTGGCGGTATTTTCCTTTTAGGTGAGAAAAAAGATAAACGCCAAATGATTGGTATATGGTCTGGTATTATACTCATTATTATTGCTGCGTTTATTTTAGGAAATCTGAAATAGTTCGTTTTAACTAAGGAGGAGTCAAAATGTTTCAAGATTTAGAAAATAAAGTTGTAGTTATCACGGGGTCAGGAAGTGGCATAGGGAAATCACTTGCTGAAAACTTTGGTAAAGCCAAAGCAAAAGTTGTATTAAATTATCGTTCTGATCGCCATTTAGATGAAATTGAAACTTTAAAACAAACAATTACAAATGCTGGTGGACAAGCAATTGCTGTTCAAGGTGATGTTGCAGTTGAAAAAGATGTTAAAAACTTAGTCCAATCAGCGGTAAATGAATATGGTACATTAGATATCATGATTAATAATGCTGGTTTCGAGAAGCCTATCCCCTCTCATGAAATGTCAGTAGAAGAATGGCAAAAAGCGATTGATATTAACCTTACAGGTGCTTTTATTGGATCACGTGAAGCTATAAACCATTTCTTAAAAGAAGATAAAAAAGGTATCATTATTAATACATCAAGTGTTCACGATACTATCCCTTGGCCAAATTACGTTAATTATGCTGCAAGTAAAGGTGGCTTAAAACTAATGATGGAAACAATGTCTATGGAATACGCACAATATGGCATTCGTATTAATAATATTTCTCCAGGGGCAATTGTTACTGAGCATACTCGAGAGAAATTTTCTGATCCTAAAACGCGTGCTGAAACGCTTGAGATGATTCCAGCCAAAGAAATTGGCGAAGCACAAGATATTGCAAATGTTGCTTTATTCCTAGCTTCAGATTTAGCAAATTATATTCATGGCACTACAATTTATGTTGACGGTGGAATGACAAACTATCCTGCCTTTATGGGTGGCAAAGGCTAGTTTCAATATAACTACATGAACATGAAAAGAGCCTGGGACATAATTCCTAGCAAAATAGCCAGTAAATGAATTTATAAAAACTCATTTACTGGCTTCTTTATTTACAATACTTCGTATTGTTGGCTCGCTTTCTTAGGGGACAGCTTCAGCCTATAGTCTTCAGCTTGTCCTGTTCCCTCAAGAGTCTCACCAAAATACTTTGTATTTATATGTAACTTTACATTGAAATACTTTAAAAAATAAGGCACTTTCATATAATTTAATAAACTTCACTAAACTAAATTAACGAGATGCCTTATATATAAAGATTATAACATGACTCAACTTACTCTACCAATGGAAACTTCAGTTCTTATCACGACAAATGATATTTCACGATATGTTTATTCATATATTTATTGTTTTAAACAAACAATGCCTGATATATATACAAAATGATAATACTAATAACGATTGAGATGTTAGTTACCATACCAACCAACGGCAATGTTTTATACTTAAATTGAATAGAATAAGGAATGATAGCGACGCCTACTGGTAATAACCATGCAATTAATAACGTTGTTTTAATCATACTATCTGACACTGGTAAAAAGTAATGGACTAATATACCAGCTATTAACCCTAAGCCATAATGTACGCATAAATATTTAATTGCAACCGGTAAAAAATGTCTCTCAATCTTAAAGCTTAACATAACGCCAAGAAGTATCATTGATAATGGCATATTAGCTTTTGAGATAATAGTGAAGAAGTCAATGGATACTTTAGGCAAGTGAATGTTAGACATATTAAGTATAAACATCACAATATAAGTTACTAATGGTACTGAGGTAAGTAATTTTTTTCCTAAGTATTTAAAGTTAAATTGGTCCCCACCTTGGCTAAAATAACTACCGACAAAGTATGTAACACCAAACATTATAATGGCGCCACCTATATCTGCCATACCAAAATAGACCATGCCATTTTTCGGCCATATCGTGTCTACAAGCGGATAAGCAAATAAACCAATATTAAGAGAGGCAGTCATCATACCTACTGAACCCTTTATATGGTTATCATATCTTCTAAACAACCATACAACTATCATCTTAGCAAGCACACCATAGACAATCATCATGATAGGTAAAATAGAAAAAGAAAAATCTAGTTCAGCACTATTCAAATTGACGATGACTAAAGAGGGTAATGTGACATTTAAAACTAGTGTTGAAAGTACTTGACTATCTGCTGCTTTTAAAAAGTTAATTCGCTTTAAAAGATATCCCAATGCGATTAAAAGAATAATCATTACAAACTGCTCTGTCACAAAAATTCCTTCTTTCTGATTTAGCCTTATTATACAGTTAACTACTGTAACACAATTTATATGAATTTTAGAAGTTTATTGTTTCATGCTATAATTTTAAGTGTTTAACATAATTAATAGATAAAGGAGTTTAAAGTACGATGGATTTAGAATCTCAATTAGCAGAACTTAAATATGATTATGTTCGTTTACAAAATGATCTTGATAAACGTGAGTCTTTAAACCAAAATATAGATCCCTTAGTTAAGCAACTAGAAGCAATTGAACAAGAAATTTCAGAAATTCGTTCAAAAATGCGTCAGAAATAGTCTTTATATTCGTCTAGTCAGCATGAACACATACATGCTATGATATGAGTTGTATTAGAAAGGATGACATCAGGTGAAGCTTTACCTAATATTATTACCGATTTTATATCTTATTGTAAGTTACATAAGTATTTTTAAAATGCATTCCATTTTCACGCGTATTTTACGCATTATCATGGGTGTATTATTGTTATTTGTAGTAGCTATTACAACGTTACAATTTCCTGCTGAGAATTGGTGGGTCTTTGTCGTATTATTACTACTTGTCGGAAATGTAGAAGTTACAGCTTTTAAATCATTAAAAAATGATCATAAAGCTGTTTCAATTCTAAACATTTTATCAGTTATTTTATTTGTGATTTATATCATTTTAACTTTTGTAATGTACTAAAACATTGTATATAGCATAGATCATGGCGCTATCTCTTAACTGAGACAACGCCATGTTTTTTATTTGCGTGTTATTTTATTTTTTAAAGTGAACAGAATTTCATAAATTACAGGAACGACTATCAGTGTAAGCAATGTTGAAGATATTAAACCACCAATCACTGTTGCAGCCATACCTTTAGAAATCAGGATTGAACTATCTTGTCCAAACAATAATGGCATAAGCGCCCCAATAGTTGCGATAGCTGTCATTAAAATTGGTCTAATACGCGTACCACCCGCTTCTATTAATGCTTCTTTCATCGCTAAGCCATCTTTTTCATTCGTTATAACCCTATCTATCAAGACAATAGCATTGGTTACGACAATACCAATTAACATGAGCAGACCTATTAAACTTGGTACCGAAATGGTTTCTCCAGTAATTAATAATGCTAGCACCACACCAATAACTGTAAATGGTAATGAGAATAAAATTGTAAATGGTGCTAAGCCACCTTTAAATGTGATGACTAATACGAGATAAACGATAACAATCGCAACTAACATTGCGAATGCTAATTGGCTCATTGATTGATTAATATCATCAGTCGCACCGCCTACATTAATCTTCACGTTATTTGGTTTATCAATTTTATTTACTTTACTCATCACTTTATTAGAAGTACCACCTACATCTGAAGCAGTGACTTTACCAGAAACGGTAGTTGCATAATCCCCGTCTTCTTGAACTAGTTTACTTGGTGTAGAAGTGTGTTCTAATTTAGCAATATCTTTTAACTTAACCTTTTCTCCAGTTGGCGATTTTAATTCAATGTTATTTAATTTATCTTGTGACCAATCCGTTTTTTTATTTTGTTTAACTTTAACATCAACCTTATGACCATTTTCTTTTACAGTAGTAATGGTCTTCTCAGGTAAGTTCTCATTAAGGTTTAGCGCCAATTGACCGGCAGAAATGCCTTTGTCTGTTGCTTTATTTTGATTTACTTTAATTTCGTATTGATCGTATGTTTGAGATAAATCTGATTTAATATTAGCAATTCCATTAACAGATTTCATTTCACGTTCAACTTTAGCTACCGTATTTTTAATCGCATCGGTTGAAGGTCCTTTAACTGTCACCTCAATGGAATCATTTCCAGCACCAGTGCCCATATCTTGGTTTTTCCATTCACCAGGGTCTTTCATTTTAGATAAATGCGAAATAACCTTATCTGGCTCTTCTTCAAAGTTAGGCGTATTTTTATCATATTCGATCATGATTGCCATACTATTTGTACTACCAGTTGGGTCGGCTGGTGAAGGCCCACCCACTGAATATTGAACTGTTTTAACTTTATCCTTACTTTGTAAGTATTTTTGAGCCTTTTCAGCATGATCTAATACTGCTTTTTCAGTTTCCCCTGGTTTAGGTGTGTAGGTTACTGCCATAAATTTATCCTCACCAGTAGACAAGTAACTTGTTCCTAATTTCGTTCCACCTAGTGCTACACTTCCAACTAGAATAACAACGCCAATTATTAATACAATCCATTTATGATTTAAAGACCAAGCAAGTATCTTACGATAGCCTTTGCTAATTACGCCTAATCCTCCATTGTCTTTGTTAGTATCACGTGGTTTGATTTTAATTCCTTTTTTGAAAAATGTAGAAGCTAATGCAGGCACAACCGTGATTGAAACTAATAATGATGCCAATAAACTAAATGCAATTGCTAAAGCGAATGGTCTAAACATTTCACCGACAGACCCTGATACAAAGGCAAGTGGTAAAAAGACGATGATTGTTACTATAGTAGAAGATAAAATCGGTTTAAATACTTCTCTAGTAGCACTTATGACTAAACTATCACCTTTTAATCTTTCTTCAGTATCTGATAATCTTCGATAAATATTTTCTACAACTACAATCGAGTCATCTATCACACGTCCTATTGCAATCGTTAACGCACCTAGCGTCAAAATATTAAGCGATACATTACTTAATTTTAGTGCGATAAGTGCAATTAAAATAGAAAGTGGAATCGATACGATTGAAATGGCTGTCGTTCTAATATTTCTTAAGAATAAAAGAATAACAATGATGGCTACAATCGTTCCTAATGCTGCTTTTTCAACCATTGTATAAAGTGAGTCTTCAATAGGTTTAGCAGTATCCATTGTTTTTGTAGCTTTGATATCACTATTATTTTTTACAAATTCATCAATTTTCTTTTGAGCTTCTTTTGCGACTTGTACAGTATTAGCATCTTGTGCTTTCATAATTTGTACGTTAACTGCATCTTTGCCATTTGTTTTAGAAATTGATTCACGTTCATCGCCAACAGTAACCTTAGCTAACTTACTTAATGGAACGCTAGGCACGTTACCATTTGTGGACTGAACCTTAGTAGCATTACTTGATTGACCACTTCCAGCTGATGAGGCACTGTCACCAGTACTACTCATGCTACTTTTAGAGTCGTCATCACTATTTGATTGACCTTGGCCACTTTGAGATAGTGGTATTTTCAATCCTTTAAGTGCATCGACCGACTTAAATTGACCATCAATGACAAGTGATTTTTCATTATTTCCAAATTGGAATAACCCTAATGGGGTTTCACGTGTCGCTGTCTTTATGTAATTTTCAACATCATCAGCTGATAAACCTGTTTCATCTAATTTATCTTGCTTAAATTTCAAGGTTACTTGACGTGTTGTTTGCCCATTAAGTTGAGCATTTTGAACACCATCGACTGTTTGTAATTTAGGAATTAATTGGTCATTAATTTCTTTCGTTGTAGTTTTTAAGTCATTTTTAGAATTTGTAAAAGAATATGCAACGATTGGAAAGTCATCCATTGAGTTACGTGTTAACTCTGGCTCGCTAACACCATCTTTAAAATCTAACTTATCAATTTCCTTTTTTAATACTTCTTCAGCTTTATCCATATCGGTACCATTATCGTATTTAACGGTTACGATGGATGCATTTTGTATCGATTGTGTTTCTACGCTCTTAACATACGCCAAAGATCTTACCTGTTTATCTATTTTAGAACTAATTTCATCTTGCGTAGTCTGAGGTGTGGCACCTGGCATTGTAGTTTGTACAGATATTACCGGATTCTCAACGTCAGGTAATAATTCTAGTTTTAATTTAGCACTAGAATAAACGCCACCTAGTATTACTAATACTACCATTAAGAAAATGGCGAACTTATTACCAAGTGAAAATTTCAGCATATTTATAATCATTAAGTCACTTCCCCCAACAGTCTTTTTATCTTCACAATGAGTAAGACTATATTAATCACTCCTATTATCCTAAAAAAATCTGAACGTCACAATAGTTGTTTGTGGAATCGTTCAGATTTAAATACATAGATAGTTATAACGCTATTTACCTTTTAGTTTACGTGAAATTTTAATTTTAGCTTTTGTTAAACGTGGTTTAACTTGTTCGATTAATTGATAAAGCGGTTGATTTAACACATAATCGAATTCTCCTACTTTTTCACTTAGATATGTGCCCCAAATACGTTTAAAAGCCCATAAGCCGTAGTGTTCTGAATCTTTATCTGGATTATTATCTGTACCACCAAAATCATATGTTGTCGCACCCTGTTCACGTGCATAACGCATCATTTCAAATTGCATATGATAATTTGGTAGGAAATCACGATAATCATTTGAAGAAGCACCATATAGATAATATGATTTTCTTCCCGCAAACATTAGTAATGCACCTGATAAATAAACACCTTTTGGATGTTTATTTAATAAATCAGTCATGCTTTCTTTACGCTCTAATGTTTTTTTTATTTTACTTTCAACATCATTTAATTTGTTGGCAGTTTTTTTATCTTCTTTTCTTTCATACTTAGCTTGAAGTTGTGCTTTTTCTGCTTCTTGTTCTTGAAGTTCTTTATTAATGTCTTCAAGCACAGGTTTAGGTTCTAATTTAACTAAGAATAATTCCGCATCTCCATCTTCATGAAGTGCATCGTAAATGTTCTCAAAATAGCTAATATCACGCGTTAAGAAACCATCACGTTCGCCAGTAATCTTCATTAATTCAGCAAATGTTTTTAGTCCTTCACGATTTGACCGCTCAACCTTAGTACCTCGTTTAAGTGATAATCTTACTTTAGAACGGTTACGTCGTTCGTAACTTTGGAAGATTTCTTCATCTGTTTTATCTATTGGTGTAATCATCGTCATACGAGGTTGAATATAATCTTTAGATAAACCTTCTTTGAAGCCTTTATGCTTGAAACCAAGTGCACTTAGATTTTTTAGTGCATCAATACCTTTATCTACTTCGACATCTGGATCAATTTTAATAGCATATGCTTTTTCTGCTTTAGCTATTCGTTTTGTTTCTTCTAATAACTTTTCTAATGCAGCTTTATCACTATAATCAGTTACGAATCCACGTGAGACATAACATAGTGTAAATGGTAATCTAGGTACTTTTTTAAATAATAATTGTCCTACACCTTTAATTTCACCATTTTCTCCAACTGCGACGCGTTTTGAATACCATCCTGTTAAGCGTTTTGTTTCTGCCCATTTCGTTAATTGAAGCAAATCACCATTTGGATGAGTTTTTACAAATTCGTCATGTTCTTGATTAGTGATATTCATCTTTTCCATGCTATAAAAAACTCCTTTTCTCTACATTAACTTTAATTATACAGTGTCGAATTATGAGTGTCGACAAACTCGCTATGGAAGTTAGTGATTATTTCTTTATTCATATTTTTGTTATACTAGAGAGACTTAATTTTAACAATAAGTACAATATTATTAATATATAAATGAGGTCATATTTTGAGAAATATCATATTAATACTTTTTATGATTATTAACTTAATCGTTATTATAGTTACGCTTAATCAGCCACTTACAATTTCTTACTTTAGTTTGAGAGTGATGCTTGTCGCTTTAACATTCGTTCTAACTGTCTTTTTCTTACTATTAAAAACGACACGTTCTTCCACTATTTTAAGTGTTTGTAACTTAATTATTGTGGTATTTCATATCGCTCTTATTGCACATAGCACTTATGTTTATTTATTCTAACTTTCCGGTTCAAAGCGATATTTAGCACCTTTAATAATAATGGAATATGGTGCTGTCGCTTCTTTATCATTAAAAACGATTGTATTATAACCAGACGTTTTACCATCTTGTATACGGTAAATGATGTTATCGTTTGTTAACTGTAAATCTGTATAATTTTCTCCTTCCTCAATAATATTCATTTTGAACCATTTCTGCCATTTTGATAATGTTTTCTCACGTTTCTCACTATCTATAATGATTCTATTTATCCTAAATTGTTTTTGATATAAGTTGTCTAATTTTTGATTACGTTGTTCTTCATTATCTTCCCATTGGATAAAGAAAGGTGGTTTTACCATATAATCAGGATCTGCTATATATAATAATTTCCATCTTAATTTATCGCCTTTTTTATTTTCTCTATGCATTTCAACAGGACCAATCGTGTCTACTTTATGATCTTCTAAAGTTCGTTTTAATGCATCAATATCTGAAGTTCTTAACGCCATCGTTTTAAAACCTTGCTTAAAATTATCTTGTATAATTTTAGTAGCAAACGCGACACGTCCCTCTTCAGTTTTGGCCTCTTTTCTTAATTTTTCAGGGTCTTCAACATCTAGTAATTCAATATAATTCTCATTAATGTATGATAATCGATTAAATGTACCAAATTTATGATGCTTTCCACCTGGACTTATTTTCAAAATATCTCCTGGATATTTAAAATTTTTGAGATTATCTACATAATGAATCATATGATCAAATCGTAATTCCATATCCCCCATTCCCTTCCATTTATAATTATCTATATCTATCTTAACAAACTTCATTCTATTTTATTGTTATTTAAAAGCTAACAATATTTATATTCTTCAAAGTTTTTAAATTTAAAACTGAATTCGACAAATGATGATTAACCATGTCATAAATTTAATTTTAAAAGCACTATTGCATATTTCACAAATTAGTCATATAATAAATTTTGTTATTCGAAATTAGTTAGCTAAGCTAACTTAATTGATAAGGAGATTTTTCATGCTTACGAATGAATTTTTTAATAGTTTTATAGGTATTTATCGTCCCTATATGAAGCGCACTCAACCTATACTAGATACGTTTGATTTACATCCCGGACAATGGTTGGTATTGCGTGATATCGCTAATACAGAGCCTACCACTTTAGTACATATTTCAAAACGTCGGTTTATTGAAAAACCAACTGCCCGTAAGATAATTAAAGTTCTATCTGAAAAAGAGTTATTAACTATCAAACCGGGTGTTGATAAACGTGAAAAGCTTTTAAGTTTGTCACACAAAGGGAGAGCGCTATTTAAAGATGTAAATCACCAAATTACGCCACTTCAAAATGACCTTATTGGAAAATCAGGTCTAAGTAATGAAGATTTAGAAAATGTCATTTTTACAATGAGCAAGCTACATCAAACTTTATCTGAGGAGGAAAATGAATGAATCAGACTCAAAACTTAAAGCAACCTATTTTTACAAAGAGTTTCACCGTGAACTTTACAATTAATTTCTTTGTTTACCTATGTATGTATTTATTACTTGTTATTATTGCTGATTACAGTAAAACATCATTCCATGCTTCTGATAGTATGGCTGGTTTAGTGGTTGGATTATTTATACTTGGGTCATTAATTGGTCGTTTTGGTACTGGTAAATATGTTAATAAATTTGGACCTAAAAAGATTCTTATTACTGGTTTAATCTTGTTAATCATCACTCAAGTACTTTACTTTATTCCAGGATCTATTACTTTTTTAATGTTTGTCCGTTTAATTAATGGGATTGCTACTGCTATAGCTACTACGGCAACAGGTACAATTGCCGCACATGTAACACCTGTTGAACGTAAAAGTGAAGGTATTAGCTTATTCTCATTGAGTTTAGTTTTAGGTACTGCTATCGGACCTTTCTTTGGAATACTATTGATGAAATCATTTTCAATTAATTTATTATTTATTATCTGTGTTATTTTAGGTGTAATCAGTTTAATTATTTCATTATTTATAAACATAGACTTTGATTCAGTACATAATAAAACTGATCAAAAAATTGCTAAAGCTTCTGGAATTAGTATCCATAACTTTATTGCAAAAGAAGCCGTTCCAGTAGCTGTAGTAATGATGATAATTGGCTTGAATTATGCCTCTATCTTAACTTTCTTAAAGTTTTTTGCAGAACAACGACATTTAATTGAAGCATCAAGTTACTTCTTTATTTGTTATGCTGTCGCTTCTCTAATTACGCGTCCAATCGCTGGTCGTTTAATTGATGCTCGTAGTGAAAATGTAGTTGTTTATCCTGCATTTATAGCGTTAATTATCACTTTCATTTTATTAGTATTCAGTTATAGTAGCTGGATGTTACTACTTGCCGGTGTATTCTTAGGTATAGGATATGGTAATTTATCTTCTTCAATGCAAGCAATTGCGATTAAAGTATCACCTTCTAGTAAATATGGTATTGCTACCTCTACCTATTTTATTGGTCTTGATGTTGGTATAGGTTTTGGCCCATCATTACTTGGATTATTTACAGATTCTATTACTTACACACAAGTGTATATCATTATGGCTATTGTTGCTGCTTTATGTAGTATACTTTATTTAATTGTTCATGGCCGTAAAGTCAAACCTAATACGTATTAATTTAAAGCGTCTGGAATATTAAGTTCTTGGACAAGTGAAAGAGACAATTTCTATTGAAATAATATAGAAATTGTCTTTTTTTATAGTTATGTTGAATACATTCAACAAATAAAATTTATGAGGATAATTAATGAAATTTTGATTGATAGCGTAATTTGAGTCGAGTTAACGTATTTATAAATAAGGTACATCGTTAATTTAGTTTAGTGAAGTTTATTAATTTATACGAAAGTGCCTTATTTTTTAAAATATTTCAATGTAAAATTACATATAAATACAAGGTATTTTGGCGAGACTCTTGAGGGAACCAGTACTATTAATGAACTTAAGTGCTAAAGCACTTAAGTAAGAAATTCTAGAGATGAATGACGAATATTTTTGCGCGACTCCTATGTTGATTATTAATGAACATAAGTGCTAACGCACTTATGTAAGAAATTCTAAAGATGAACTACGAATGGCGTTGTGTGACGCCTGAGGGAATAGGATGAGTGTCGAGACCGCGGCTCGACCCAGCCCCCTAGGCAAGCATCACAACAGAATGAGTAAATGTTCATCTAAGAATTTCTTTAGAGGACTACAGGCACGAGCCTTTCCCGCAAGAAAGCGTCGCAACAAATTGAGTAAATATTCATCTAAGAATTTCTTTACAACCCAGCCCCCCTAGGCAAGCGTCTCAACTTAAGTGAAATGAAAATTCATTTAAGAACTACTTTAGAGACGGCACCCCAGGAACGCGAAGCAACTTATGTGAGTGTTTATCTATCTAAGAACTATTTTACAAGACCGCGGCTCGACCCAGCCCCCTAGGCAAGCATCTCAACTTAAGTGAAATGAGAAGTGATTTAAGAACTACTTTAGAAGTTGTCCCCTAAGAAGGGCCTCAACACAGAGAAACTGAGTTAATCAGTTTCTACAAACAAGGCAAGTTGGGCAAGCGAGCCAACAATACGAAGTATTGTAAATAAAGAAGCCAGTAAATGAAGTTATAAAAACTCATTTACTGGCTATTTTACTGTGAATTATACCACAGCTCTATGATTAATTAGCAATACTAATAGCTTCAATTTCTTTTTTCATTTTATCTAATAGCTTTTGTTGTGAAGCATTAAAGAAATAAAATACTTGTCGTTCATCTGTTTCAGAGCGTAATTTAGAAATCAGTTCTTTTTTATAGATTTTACGAATGATCACATCAATCTTACTTGTATCCCAAAGCATTTCAAAATGTAATGTATCTCGTAATTCTTTACCACTAATTTTTTTACCTTCATAAACTTTAAATAGAACTACAAATTCTTCAATTGAAATTTTATACGATGATTTTAACCAATGTTTTAATTGGCTCAGTTCTCTTTCAGCTGCAATAAAACGTTGTACTTTTTCTGTTGTCATAATAAAAGCCTCCAATGTTGATTCTAAGTTGTAGCAATTGCTTTATAAATCAAATTTCCTTAATAAAATTATATAACAAACACACTATTTAATCTATTACAAATTTTATATAATATCTGATTATTGTTTAATACAATTTCTGTTAATCATGTAGTCATTGCTATTATTAGATTCATATTCTTTAATCATAGGTATTACTTGAAATAACTATTTAACTAAAACTCTGACTATAAAGTGAATATATTTTTCAAATAAAAATATAGGAACTATCACCTGAAAAATTATTATAATTTTAATACTAACCGCCGATATAATTCATATTAATTTTCTTACGTTGACGATTTTTAACGGTTTGTTCTGTACGTTCATCTGAATAACGATCATCACGAATATTCCAAAGACTGATAAGTTGTTCTCTTAATTGATCATCTGTCACACCTGAACGAATAAAGGATTTAATATTAAACCCTTCAACTGTACTAAACAAGCATCCATAAAACTTACCATCAGATGACAAGCGTGCTCTTGTACACGTAGAACAAAATGAAGCTGAAACACTTGTAATCAAACCAAATTGTGCCCCATTATCTTTATGCTTATAGTACTTAGCAACTTCTCCAAAATATTTTGGTGGAACAGGTTCAATATCAAATTGTGACTCAATCATATCCAACATTTCATTTTTAGTGACAACTTTGCTAAAGTCCCAACCATTATCGTTACCGACATCCATAAATTCGATAAATCTAATTTCAATATTTTTATTCTTAAAATATTCCACCATCGGAATGATTTGATTATCATTCACACCTTTTTGTATAACAACATTAACTTTTACATGAAATCCAATCGATACCGCATAATCAATTTGTTCTAGAATAGTAGAGGCTTTAATATTACGATTATTAATTGCTTGAAATACGTCGTCATCAATCGCATCTAAGCTAACATTAATACGTCTCAATCCAGCATCATATAGTTTTTGACCATGCTTTTTCAACAGCAAACCATTCGTAGTCATTCCAATGTCTTCAATACCTTCAATCTTGTTCAATTCGGCAATTAATTGGTATAAATTACGACGTAATAATGGCTCGCCACCAGTGATACGTAATTTTTTCACACCAAGGTCAGCGTATACTTTGGCAATTCTAACCATCTCATCAAATGTTAACAGTTCATCTTTAGGTAGAAACACAAAGTCATCGCCGAATATTTCTTTAGGCATGCAATAATCACAACGGAAATTGCAACGATCAGTTACAGAAATACGTAAATCACGAATCGGTCGACCTAATTTGTCTTTAATTTGTGCTACCATTTATAAGGACCTCCTTAATTATTCATTTCTTGTTTTAAAGTGTCTAAGTCCTCTTGATAGTTAATATTTTTATACCAATATTTGGTTGATTGAGTATCTTTCACATCCAAGCATTCCGTCGTAAGTTGTTTATATACATGTCGTAAACTATAATCCTCTGAATCTAGTGCTTTCTTCATAGTTTCTATGCAGTTTGGACTATAAAAAGCAATTGTTGGAATGATTCTATCATTTTCTGAAAAAGCAGCAATATCGATTTGATCTTCAATTAATCTTGAAACCATAAACTGATATAATGCACTAATAGCTTTACCAGTAATCATGGGAGTATCTACAGATACAACGAAAAAGAGTTCCTCATCACTATAATGTTTCATAACAGTATATATACCTGCGAGTGGACCCTTATCTTTGTGATTTGAATCATCTATTATAATATGACTGTGTTCAAATTGGTTAGCAAGTTGATCATTTGTACTAATGATAATATCATTAAACATATTTGTTTCTTCTAATGTATGAATAATGCGTTTATAAAACATTTGACCATCTACTTCGGCAAACGCTTTAGCTTTACCAAAGCGTTCTGAATGACCACCTGCTAAAATAATTGCTTTCATTTCCCGTTAACCTCCACTTACTGGTGGAATCAATGCAACAACATCTGTTGGCTGTATGATATCCTCATTTTGTACAAACTCTTCATTGACTGCGACTTGAAACTTTTTATCACGAATAGAAGGATGTTGGTTAAATAATAATTGTTTGAATGACTCAACACTAATATCCTCTTTAGTATCCAATTGTTCCATGTCAGTCTGTAATATTTCTTTTATTTCCGCGAAGTATAACACCTTCACTTTAGACATCTCCTTTAGTTGCTTGTTGATGGTTACCTCTTTGATGCCCTTGCCACTCAGAACCATCTTCCCAGATTTCTTTTTTCCAAATTGGGACAATTTCTTTGATGCGTTCAATAGCGTATTCATTAGCTCGATATGCATCTTTACGATGAGGTGAAGATACAGCGATTAAAACAGCAATATCAGAAATTTGTAATGGTCCAATGCGATGAACAATCGTTGTAATCGTCCCAGGCCAACGTTCTGTAATCTCATCACCAATTTGAGCCAATTTCTTCTCAGCCATAGGAATATATGCTTCATACTCCAAATATTCCGTTTTGACCCCTTTTGTCCATTCACGCACATGTCCCGTAAATACGACAACTGCACCTTGATATTCGTTTATAGTAAAGTCTCGATACTGTTCAGTTTGTATAGGTTCAGTAACGATTTCGAATTGCTTCATCATTTGTCAGTCCTTTTGTTCAATCCAATCTAGTAACCATTGCTCATATTGTGCTAATGCATTCTCTTCTTGAAAATGATAACAATAACGCACATGAGACAATTGTCGTAATTGCTCGCGTTCTTCATTAGTCCGATAGACTATCACTTTGTCAAAGTCTTCATCTTTAAAGCCTTCTACTAAAATGATATTACAGTTTATTGTAACAGATTCGTCAATAATTTGAGTAAGGTTTTGTTTATGTGTTCGCGTTACCGTTTGTTGTAATGACTCACCTTGAACAATACTTTGGTCAGCACCCGCTTCAAAGTGTTTCATATGATCAACGTCATTATCTTGTAAGGTGATATCTTCACCCAAGTGTCCATGATGTTTAATTGTTGCCACCGTATAATTATGTGCTTTTAGCATCTTAACAGTTTGGGTCATTAATGTGGTTTTGCCAGCATTCTTAAACCCAACGATTTGCAAAATCATATTGTCATTTCCTCTTCAAAGACATTTGATTCTGTTAAAATAACGTCTACTGTGTGACCAGCCTTAAATCCTCGTGTCCCACCTGGCAGCATAATCATGGCATTACTATGAGCAATAGCTACCACAGCACCAGATTTGTTAAATCCAGAAGGTACCACGGTTGCACCAGTATGTGAAAATGTTGCGTCTGCTCTTATAAAACGTGAAAATGGGTTAGCTTTCGTAAAATCTTCCATTAAAGTTGCTTTAACAACTTGAGGATAAAATGCATTGGCTCGCATCATATGTTGAACTGCTGGTTTCACAAATAACTCAAATCCTGTAAAACATGCAGATGGATTGCCTGATAAGCCAAATAGGTATTGTCCATTTGCAACTGCAACTGTTGTCACACTACCCGGACGCATCGCAACTTTATTGAATAAGACTTCTGCGTCTACAGCTTTATATATTTCTGGTAAATAATCAAAGTCTCCTACTGACACGCCACCTGTAGTAATAACAATCTTATGTTTAGCCATTGCATCTTTAACAACCTCAATGCTACTTTGCAAATCATCTTGTTGAATTTTATACGCTTCAACTTCTAAGCCAAATTTTTCAGCTAACGCTTTAATCATTGGCCCATTTGAATTGCGAATCTTACCAGGTTCTAATTCATCATGTACATCTAATAATTCACTACCAGTAGCGATAATAGCGACACTCGGTTTTTGAATAACAGGTACTTCTGTATAACCATAAGTTGCTAATACAGCAATTGCACCAGGGTTAATCTGTTGTCCTTTTTTCAAGACAATATCACCGGTTGTTGTTTCTTCGCCTTTAAGTGACACATTCTCATGTTCCTCAAAAGGTTTACGAATCGTAAATGTATCTCCATCTTCAACAGTTTGTTCGAACATAACAACTGCATCTGCTCCCTCAGGAATTTGAGCACCAGTCATAATACGTACTGCTTCATTTTTTCCTAATGTTTTCTTAGAAACAGAACCTGCACCGATATGATCAATCACTTTGAATTGTTTACGATTCTCAGAATAGGCACCTGCAGAGTCTGAACTGCGAATCGCAAAACCATCATACGGTGATTTATTAAATCGTGGAATATCATACGTTGCTACAATATCTTCTGCCAAAATATGGCCTAAACTATCGTCTAAATTCACTTTTGTTGTTTCCATGTATATTTCTTGTTTAACAACTCGATGAATCGCTTCTTTTACTGGGATTGGATTTCGTTTTTCCACTGCCATTATTATCAACTCCATTTATTTTTTTAAATCGTGATATACTATCCCTATTAGGAGGGTTATGATGTCAGAATTCACGCATATTAATGAACAAGGTAATGCTAAAATGGTTGACGTTTCTAATAAAGATATTACAAAGCGTGTTGCACAAGCACACTCAAGCATTATTGTTAATAGTACAATTTATCGTCAAATAATAGATAATACAAATAAAAAAGGTAATGTCTTAAATACTGCACAAATTGCTGGTATTATGGCTGCTAAAAACACTTCAACCATTATACCTATGTGTCATCCATTACCTTTAACAGGTATTGATGTTCAGTTTAATTGGCATGCAAATGAAGATAATACGCACACATTAAATATCACTGCTATCGTTTCAACTACCGGTAAAACAGGTGTTGAAATGGAAGCGTTAACTGCTGCTTCCGCCACTGCATTAACTGTTTATGATATGACTAAAGCAGTTGATAAAGGGATGATTATAGGAGAAACCTATTTAGAATCTAAATCTGGGGGCAAATCTGGAGATTATCAACGCTAAAGTCAATCAAATACGTAAATTATTACCAACTACTTTAAATAGTATAGTCATGGATTAAAAACTTCAATTAGGGAAACCTATCATTTAAGTTAAAATCCATGACTATTTTTTATTTATTCAATTCATATACCATATGATTTAATTCTGGTTTAATTAACTTTTCAATCGCTAATTGTACAGCTCCTGTTGAACCAGGTAATGTAAATATTAATTTGTTCATTACTGTACCAGCTACTGCTCTAGATAATAGTGATTTAGTCCCAACATCTTCTGTGTAGCTTAGGTATCTAAACAACTCACCAAATCCTTCAATTTCTTTATCTAATAATGGTCTAATAGCTTCAATCGTAATATCCTTAGGCGAAATACCTGTTCCACCAGTCGTAATAATCGCATCAATATCAGAAGCTAACCAACTGTCAATTTGTGATTGTATTTGTTCTTTATTATCTTTAACGATTGTATAATGTGCTTCATTTACTTCAACATTCATTTTTTGTAATAAAGTTTTTACAAGTTGTCCACCTTTATCAGTTTCTTTATTACGTGTATCTGAAATCGTTAATACTGCACAACGAATATTTCTCTCTAATTTTTCATGTTCATGTTGGTGCATTGAATCCACTCCCTTTATCCAAATAATTGGTTTAATACATTAATCGCGTCTGTTGTATTTGTAGTACCGTGAACAAGTATTCTCCCACCATCAAAACTTACGATACGATAACCTTTATATTCGAACATAATCATATACTTATTCTCTCTATAATTGAGACTATGTTGATTAAGAAAGCGACGTATCATTTCCTGGGTTATATTATCATTGTCATACTGTACTGTATCTCTACCACATAATGTTGCATATGATGTATGTTTTTGTTGTAAGTAAGGAAAAGTTGGATGCTTACCACACGTCGGACAGTCATTTCTTTGCATTCTATTAAATCCAAATGTGTAATGATTTCCTTCCCAAACATCTCCATATGTCAATTTAGTTGGCACTGCTTGTTCCGTTAGAATTTTAAGTGCATCTCGGAGTTGAAAACTGGTTGTCATTGTAACAGCTGGTTGTATTACACCTACCGTATCACAAGTTAGATTAATTGCTGGAAGCTGGGGTATTAAACAATTAAAGCAAGGCGTTTGACCAGGGATGAACGCTGTTTCAATATAAGTACTTTGAACAACACCACCGTATATCCATGGGATACTTGTCTTATAAGCAAAGTCATTAATTAATTGACGCGTTTCGAAATTATCTGTTGCATCAATAATTAAATCTACATGCTTCGTATGTTGGTCTAAAAAGTAATAGTCAACATGCTCTACAAACTCATTTATAAGTATGTCATTTCTAATTTCAATTAAGTGACGTTTGGCTGCAATAACTTTAGGCAACATTTTATTAGCATCATCTTCAGTGTATAGTGTTTGGCGTTGTAAATTACTAAATTCAATATAATCTCTATCAACAATAGTCAGTGTCTTGATACCTGCTCGTACTAAGCCTTCTGCAACATGTGAACCTAACGCACCCATACCAACTATCAATACATGTTTATTTGAAATTTTTTGTTGTCCATCAGTACCAATGGCTTTAAATAAAGTTTGTCTTGAATAACGTCCGTCCATCATTTTCATTGCCCTCTCCAGTAAAAATTCAATTTCTTTTTATTATAACTAATTGGGAGTGGAACAGAATTCAATTTGAATTCTGTTCCACTCCCAGCTTGCTTTGCTTGTAGAATTTCTTGATGAAATTCTCTTTGCTGGGGCCCCGACTCCCAACTTGCTTTGCTTGTAAAATTTCTTAGTGAAATTCTCTTTGTTGGGGCCCCCGCCCGCAAGGATGACTAGAGTTGAGAAAAGATTAATATAAGCGCCTTCTCAATTCAGTCAGCTACTGCAAATTTGCGATGTAACATTATCATATTATTTTTAATCACACACTAAATTTTAGCCTATTTTGATAATTTTATCAGCTAGTATTTCTGCTTCAAAATTCGAATGGGTTACAAAAATGATAGGTATCTTCCATTCTTTAAATATACGTTTGATGAGTTTGATACCTTCGTCTCTAGTCGCATCATCCAGACTTGAGAAGGGTTCATCTAGTAAAATTAAATCTGGTTTTGTACTCAAAGTGCGAGCTAATGCGACACGTTGAGATTCACCACCGGAGAGCGTAATTGGATATTGATTCATTAGATGACCAATATTCAATTGATCAGTTAAATCATCAATATGAATAGATGGCTTAGCCATAAAAGTGATATTCTTCTTCACAGTCATATTTGGAAATAATTGATAATCTTGAAATAAATAGCCTATTCTCCGATTTTGAATCTTCACATTCACTTTATTATCAGTATCGATTAATAAATGGTCATTAATCTTGATATATGCTTTATCAGGTTGTCGTAACCCCGCAATCATATTAAGTACAGTTGTTTTTCCAATTCCTGAAGGTCCACGAATAGCATAAATTTTAGGAGCAGTATCATTCACATCGATGTCGATAAACGTTTTATTTAACTGATATTGTAATTTAAGTTGTAGCATCTACTCTGCCTCCCTTGATTTATCATTATTCGCGAAACTCAACACGCCTATAACAGTTATTGAAAAGGCTACTAACACGAGTACCCAAAGCCAGGCTTGATTTTCTCTACCTTGTTCAACTAAGAAATAAATTTCAAGTGGTAATGTGTTTGTTTTATTAGGTATGTATCCTGCTAACATTAATGTAGCACCAAACTCGCCAATTGCTCTCGCAAAGCTCATCATAATACCTGCTATAATAGAACGTTTAGATAGTGGTAATATAAGGCGATAAAATATTTTATTTTCACTTGCGCCCATTGTTCGCGCAGTGTTTAACATTTTAGGGTTAATACTTCTAAATCCTTGAATCGTGTGTTGATACATTAATGGAAAACTAACAATGACAGATGCAATAATTGCACCTGTCATTGTAAATACTACTGGAAGATGTAGTATGTTTTCAAAGAATTGTCCTACCACACTTCTAGGAGAAAATATTATTAATAAAATAAACCCTAGTACCGTTGGCGGTAAAACAATGGGTAAAAGTATAAAACTTTCAAGGAGTTTAGTAAGATGCCCTTTGCCTTTATAAAGTAACCGAGAGATAAAAATACCTAGTATTGAAACAATAATGGTACTCACTACGGCGACTTGAATAGATATCCAGAAAGGTGTTAAATCAGGCATGTCTTATATCCTCCTATACTTCGAAATGATATTCTTTTAAGATATCTTTAGCTTTATCTGATTTTAAGAAGTCCATCCACTCTTTAGCAACTTTCTTGTCAGAAGTAGCTCCTGCTTCATATGTGATTGGTTTTTTAAGTTTTACTTCTTTAATTTCATTTACTTTGTCTGTTTTTTTGTTGTTAGTGTATAAATCTGTTTTGTAAACAAAGCCCATTGCAGCATTGCCTTTTTCAACATAATTTAATACTTGTTTAACGTCTTTTGCATAAACTAATTTATCTTTCACACCGTTATATAAACCTTGATCTTCAAGATATTGTTTAGCGTATTTACCAGCTGGTACAGTTTTCACTTCACCAATTGCTAATTTTTGATTATCTTTTAAATCTTTAACTGAAGAACTGTCGCTATTTTTATCTCCAACTAAGACAAGTTTGTTGTGCGCATATTTGTATGTATCATGTGCTTTGTCTTTCTTTTTCATCATATCTACGTCTTTAGTATTTGCAGACATAAATACGTCATTTGGTGCACCTTTTTCGATTTGTTGTCTTAAGGCTCCAGAACCACCATAATTAAATGTAACTTTAACGTTTTTATGGTCTTTTTTAAATTCTTTTTCTAATGCTTTACTTACGTCACCTAAACTTGCTGCTGCTGAAATTTGTAGTTCTTGTTTTTTGTCCCCATCTTTACTACTTGAATCAGATGATTTTTTTCCGCTGTCACTATTACCTGAATTAGAACATCCAGCAAGAATAATAACTAATGCAGCAATAACTGCCAAGAAATGTTTAATATTCATTTATCTAACTCCTCCTTTTATAGTTTACATTATACTCTTTTCATTTTTTTGAAAAGTACATTTTTACTATTAATACCCTTTTGTATTTTCAAAATATTAAAGTAATCATAGTGTTATAAAAACCTAATATTTTCAAAATTAGTAAGAAAGTTTTATTATAGTAATACATGTGCCTAAAGGAGAAAATAATTATGGATAAAGATGTGTTACAAGGACAAACTATCCTTCGATATGAAGACGGAGAATTATTTGAAACAAAAGATAGTTATGTGACTGAATTTCCTTTAACAATCATGGTTAATGGTACTGAGTTCGCAACTGTCATTTGTAGTCCTACTCATATGGAAGAATTAGTTATTGGCTTTTTAGCATCCGAAGGGGCTATTTATAAAAAAGAAGAGATACAGTCTTTACAAATAGATGATAGTAAAGGGTTTGCTCATGTAGAATTAACAAAAGATTTAGGTGATCGTTTCACATACTCATCTAAACGTATGATTGCGTCTTGTTGTGGTAAGAGTCGAGAGTTTTACTTTCATAATGATGCGGCAATTGCTAAAACATCTATGTCTAAAATCACATTATCACCCAAACAAGTACTTAATATGATGACAGGACTTCAGAGTGCTAGCACTTTATTTAAAAAGACAGGTGGATTACATAATGCTGCTATTAGCGATGGTGATGCTTTTTTTGAACATCGTCAAGATATCGGTCGCCATAATGCCCTTGATAAACTCTATGGATTTTGCCTTGAGCGACGTATTCCTGTAAGAAACAAAGTGTTAATTTTCAGCGGTCGCATTTCTTCAGAAATTTTACTTAAAGCAGCTAAAATTGGCGTAGGCGTCATACTATCAAAATCAGCACCGACTACATTAGCCATCACATTAGCGAATGATTTAAATATTACAGCTATAGGTTTCATCAGAGATGGTAACTTCAATGTATATAGTCATCCAGAACGTATTAAAGCCACTGATTCATAAGATAATTCATCATATGAATCGGTGGCTTGTTCATTATCTAATATTCTCTTTTACAATATGATAAATAAAGCTTTGATACGTATATCCTTGCTTTACATACATTTCTCTAGCAGTATCTTCTCCATCTGCGACAAGTATAACTGGACGTTCTCCCGCTAATTGACCTATATAGGCCTGTAATGTTGAGCCAATACCTTGTCGTTGGTGACTTTCCAAAACGCCAAAACTATCAATTTCAACTGTTTCTTCAGTCTCAATAATGTTAACAGATCCCACTGGCTGTTCATTTAAATATGCGATTAATCTCAATGTGCTATCTTCATTATTTTGTATTTGTCTTCTCAAATGATTAACACTATCTAAAGCAAATGGTTTGCCATAAGGTAAAGCGAATGAATAAAAAATATTCAAATAATCTTCCTTGTTACTATTATCAACGATTTGAATGACTATATCATCTCTACTAGCCAACTGAGCAAGTTGCTTTCCTTCTATTATATAGAATTCTAAGATGCCAAGCTCAAATCCCTCTTTTTTTATACATTCTAACCATGTCGCATCTAGTTGTTCATTTTCAGGGAAAGAAAATGCTAAATGATTAGATTGCTGTTGTTGATGTAGTTCAAATTGTGAATCCATATCTTTATACCACTCTTTAATGGTTGGAACTTCTTTATAGACCCATTTGTTAGTATCGTATTTTAATGGTTCTGAGGGTGTCAGATAAATAATCTTTTGACGATCTTCTAAATATTTGTCTCCATCTTGTGCAATATGATCAATTGAGATACGCACCAATATCATCCCCACCTATTCTATAAACTAGATAGGTTTATTGTATCAGATTTTTAAAGCGAGAATGGTTCAATATTGTAGCACCAATGAGACTAGCTACAATTGCTTTAATAATATCTCCTGGCATAAATGTGAATGATAACAGAATCGCTTTGGTTACATGTATATGTATAATGAAGCCCATAATAATCGTTCCAACAATATCTAAGAGTAAAACGCCAAATACTAATGTCGCTACAAATAATATAGCGAAATTAATTTTACCAAAGTAACGATCCCTAATCATTCCAATTAAAAATGCAACAACTGGATATAAGAATAAGAACCCTGCTGATGGACCTGCAAATACACCGATTCCTCCACGTCCTCCAGATAAAACTGGTAA
Source organism: Staphylococcus taiwanensis (assembly GCA_020544305.1). Classification (NCBI taxonomy): domain Bacteria; kingdom Bacillati; phylum Bacillota; class Bacilli; order Caryophanales; family Staphylococcaceae; genus Staphylococcus; species Staphylococcus taiwanensis. Next base: position 797,113 of record CP058667.1, on the reverse strand, counting down.
GCCTGTTGCTGCTAATAATAAGAAAACAATGACACTTAATGCGCCATATTTTTTACCAAGAATGATTCCTGCTAAAAAGATACCAATATTTTGTAATACGATAGGTACTGGCATAATTGGTAATGGAATTCCTGGCACTAAACCTAAAACACAAATAATTGCTGTCATTAACGCTGTGTATACTAAATTTCTTGTATTCATGTTGTATCCTCCTTCTACGAGAAAGATTATACCATTAATGTAAACTTTATAAAACAAAAAGTTTACATTAAGTAGATTTAATTTACTTTTTTTGCCAAATCAGTAATGTATTTGAAAAATGCATCATGCTTTACGTTATTAACTACTTTGATTGGTCTACCATTTTCTTTAATAAACGTACGACCTTGACTTGGTCCCTTGCTTTCGACATCAACATTTAATTGAATTGATTGCACTAAATCGTTTCTTCCTACGTACGCTGTTGTTAATACATCCCATAAAAAATACGTTGAGTTCGTTACAAAATGTGTTAATGGTGGAACTGCCGCGTAACTTACACCTAAGAAATCCACACCGATATACTGGCGTTCATCTGCCCACATTTGACGTATGTCTGTAGTCAGTGGAACTTGATTTGTACTTTCTAAAGCTACCATTTCAATGTCAATGTCGCTATCAAATACTGTTTTTACTGCTTCTGGATCCCAGAACGCGTTCCACTCAGCGGTACCATCATGCTCTGGTTCTTCTACATTACCTTTTTCTAAAAAAGTACCACCCATCCACACTAGTTTATCTATTTTATTAGTAATTGTTGATTCTTCTTTTAGTGCTTTAGCTAAATCTGTAAGTGGTCCTGTAAATAATAATGTCACTTTGTCATCTGATTTTTTTAGCACATTCATAATATCTTGAAATGCTTCTACATCACTTGCTGATGATGATTGATTCATTGTACTTTCATTTAAAATTGGTAGTGCATCCATGAAAAAAGCATGCATTCTCCATTCTTTTGGAAATGGATTTGCGCCACGTTCATATGAAGGTGCGACTTGAATCGCTTCGTTAGAAAATCGATTAATTATTTTACACGATGCGCTAAGTGAGGGTTCAAGATAACAATCTGCGCCAATTGTACTTACTCCTACTAATTCAATATCTTCCATTTGTAATAACAAAAATAATGAAATTAAATCGTCCACGCCACCATCATGATTAAAATATACTTTAGTCATTCCTTTTTCCTCCTTATATGTAAATAGAGCTATGACTACATTATACGTAATCATAGCTCTGAATTTCATTTAAAAAATTGATAGTCGTGTGTATGTTTATAGTTTATTTGCTAGCTTTAATTAATTTATCTTTTAAATCTTTTCTCATGAAGTCAAGTGTATATGGATCATTGTACCAATATGTTTCAGCTTTAACTTCAATTACGTGATGATTTTTAACTGCTGGTAAGTTTTTCCAAATGTTAGTTGTTTCATAACTTGGTTTCGATTTGCCCTCACCAGTTGAAACAATATAATCTCCAGCTACATCTTCAACTTTTTCTTGGCTAACTTCAGACCAACCTGCTTTTTTAACTAATTTTTCTTGCCCTTTAGACATTTTCAGACCAAATGCTTGATATAATACTTCGCCACCACGGCCCCAGTTATCGCCATAAGTGTAAACTTTTTTATCAAATTCATCTAAAATTGAAACAGTTGAATCTTTACCGATAGCTTTTTTGATTTCTTTACCATCTTTTTCAGTTTGCTTTTTCCATTTGTTTTCCCATTTTTTAACTTCGTCTTCTTTACCCATAATTTTACCTAACATTTCTTGTTGTTCTAGGTATTTATGTTTACCATAGTCAACTACAATTGTTGGTGCAATCTTTTGGTATTTTTTGATATTTTTATCAGTTGAGTAAACGATAATTAAATCTGGTTTTTTCTTAGCAACTTTTTCTACATCAGCTTCACCAATTTTAGTCGTATCTTTAAATTTATCTTTTAAAATCGGACTTTGGTCAACTTGGTTATTAACAGCAACGATATTAGCGCCTAATTTATGTAATCCACCTGCAAACGTAGGTGCAACAACTGCAATACGTTTAGGGTCTTTCGGTATTTTAATAGTTTTACCACTATCTAATTTATATGATTTTGTTTCTTCTTTAGAATCTGATTTACCTGAACCACCATTATTACCACATGCAGCTAAAACGATGATTAAAGCAAGTAAAGGTAAGATTAACTTTTTCATAATTTCCTCCCAATGATAACGATTATCAATTTCATTAAAATTATAACTTGCTTAGTGGATAATTACAATAGATTTTTTAATTATTTATTAAATTAAAAATTAGCCTTCTCAATACTAATTGAGTAAGGCTAATAAAGTAATTTCGCTATATTTAATTATTAAATTTACAATTACATATAATAAAATGAGTGGTTAATTAATGACTATTATAAAAATGTTATATTGCTATATTCCACTTAAAAATCTAATACAACTTTAAAATAAACCTAAAACTGATTTCGCAATATTTGTATAGGCTGCATCTTCCATTGGTGGATTATGCAATCCAGCACGCATATCGCGGTAGTATCGCTGCAATGGACGTTCCATTTCCAAACTTTTAGCACCAACGATTCTCATTGCGAGATCAATTACTTCCAAGCCTTGATTCATCACTAATACTTTACTTGCTGACGTTTCATTCCATACATTCGGATTTTTATCTAATGTTTGATATCCTTTCGCAGTACTCCATAAGAAATGACGTGCTGATAATAACAATGATTCCATTTTCCCTACATTTTGCTGAACAGTAGGTAAATTAGCTATCGTACCATCAATACTGTTTGGTGCGTGATTTTTCGCAAATTCAATTGCGTAATCTCTTGCAGCTTGTGCTATTCCTAAATAAGTACTTGGAATGTGTAATATCCATCCATTAGGTTGGGGTTTTCTTCTTCCTTCTACAAAATATTCAAATGGTACAACGACATCATTTAAGACTAGGTCATGACTTTCTGTTGCTCGCATACCTACCATATTCCAATTGTCAGCAATTTCCACACCTTTATACTCTCTAGGTACAAGGAAGAATCCAACTGATTCAATTTCATCAACATAAGCAGCAACGATATAATGCGTTAGTGCTTTACTCATAGATGTAAACGTTTTGACACCATTTAGAACATAACCATTGTCTATTTTGGTAGCATGTGTCGCTGGTCTTCCTCCGCGTGTTGGGCTTCCGGTATCCGCTTCACTTACAGCTCTATTCACTAATGCCCCGTTTTTTATTTCTTTCGCAAAATCGTCAAGTAAAGCTTGATCCCACATATTTTGCTCGTACAACTGTCCAACTACACTTAAGTGCCAGCCTATAGACAAAGCAGTAGCTCCGTCAATGGCACCTAAATAACTTTGTAGCACAACCATATCTTCTATCGTGCCACCTTCTCCACCATATTCAACTGGTAGCGTTAATAAACTGTACCCTTCTTCAACGAGCCATTCTATATTTTTAAAAGGAAAACTTGAATGCAAGTCATTATATTCCGCTCTACTTTTAAATGTTTCTTCAATTGTTTTAAATTTAGCAATCCATTTTCTTTGAATATCAGTATTTATTAAAAATGATTCCATTCCTTATATCACCTATTCATCGTCTTAGTTATTCATTCTTAGTTTACCACTCGACATTATCAAGTTAAAGTTTGCACTTTAACATACCTATAAGAAAAGACCCAAGATATTGAGACATTCATCTCACATCTTGAGTCTTTTCCTTCAATTAATAAAGATTGATTATTAAATATATTGTTCTAATTCGTCAATCAACATATTAATTTTTTCACGTTGTTCATCTGTTACATAAACAATAACTATTCTTTCATCTTGTATGCTACGCTTTTTAGATAATAATTGTAAATCTTTTAACTTCTGTAATGCTTTAGTTAAGTAATAAGGTTTGAACTCTGAATACGTTGCAATTTCTTTTGAAGTTATTTCATTTGTTTTACTTCTAGCAATATAATTCAAAATATAAATTTCTTCATAATTTAAATTATATTTCTTTTTAGTGTCTTTAAAGAACTTCTTAACTTGAAATGTTGCGTTAACTAAATCATTAATGTCTTTAATTTGTCCCATATTCTAAACCACTCCTCTGATGTACGTCTTGTTGCTACAAGGTTCATGTCGACTTTTTATTACTTACTAAACATTTCTTATGCTATGAAATTTATTTTATAACATTTAAGTATAATATTTCAATATTTTTATGAAATTAAAATGATATTATATCTCAAATACACATCACTACAATTAAATTATATATAATCAATTAAAAGTATAGCCGAATTGAAATGATATATATTACCCATTCACTTCATAAAGGTATCGCATATTTGGAAAGTAATGATACGATTTCCTTCTATATTAATAACACATGGTTACTAAACATTATAAGAGGTTGGAACATGTATTGATATTCCAACCTCTTAACATTTTATTATTGTCATTTTTAAAATATCTACGATGACATCTATCTTAATCATCTAGATTTATTTTTGATGCCACAAAATCTACAAATGGCTGTACTTCTTTTGTTTGAATTTGTTTCATTGGTACTTTTCCGATATTAAAGGTAAATATAATATCGCTACCATCATATTCAATGTTCTCTACTTCATTATAAGGAATATTTCTATAATAAAATTGTCCATTCATGTCTACATTCATAATTAATCGTTCTGAAGTAGCTATAAAAGCACCTTCAAACTCGCTTTGGCCTTGTACATTATATTCAATCATTCCCAAGACTGATGGTCCCTTTTTCTCTGTTGGGAATAAATCATCTGGATTTACATTATCAAGAAACATACATTCATTCTCCTTGTCCTTTAATGTTATTGATTACGTTTCATTTCCGCTTCAAGCTTATTGTAACATTGAACGAATATACTTTTAGTTTCAAGTGCTCGAGATTCAATTAATTTTATATTTACTAACCGTTCATCATTGGGATTACGATATTTGTGAATATATCCTTTTTGATGTAAATCGTTGATAACCGAATTAATACATATTAAATAATGCTGTGATATTGCGTGCATTGACTTCAATGAAACTACTTTTGTTTGAGTGAAAATCTTTCCTAAAATAATCAACTCATCAAGATTTAAATCAAATTGTTTTGCCACACGTTTCACATGGTTTAGTGCATTATATAGCACGATTACATAAGATAATTCCATCAAGTGATTAAAATTCATGTCATATCTTAAATACTCTAATTTTAGTACTTCTTCAATTTCTTGAAATAAGATATCTAATTTTTCATGATATAACTTTGATGGTGAATGCAACACTTTACGTTGATCTTTATCATCTCTTAATTTCTCAATCCATCCCATGTGATATAAATGTTCAAGATGGTGACGCATTCGTCTTTTAGAAATCGGACATAATGAAATTAAATCTTCTATATAAATACCACAATTTTGCTTTTGTACATATTTAATAATTTCATTTAATACTTTTAATTGTTCAAGATTGATATTATAAGTACATTTTAGTGTTTCGCTAACTGCTTTCATAAATATTAAATAGAACAATAACGATTCAAATTTTTTCTTATCCATGATATCTGTCACCTCATGTCTTCATCTTCATACCTATATTTATAGGAGATTTAAAAGATAGACATTTACATTAAATACTGACAAGTCACTATGATTTTCACATATCATTTCATAAGTAAAGAGTAACTAATTTGAAGCTTTATATGTAATAAATTATTAACGTATGCACTAGCAAAATATAAAATTAATGTTTTGAATGATAGATCAACTAATAATATTTACTTTTAGCTTCAGCAATCAATAATTGTGCCGCTTCATCAAATGGCAATTCAAACGTATTATATTGCATCGGTTGTTTCTTATTTCTTATTTGACCAGGGGTGGTGCCATATTTCCTACTAAATAATGCAATAAAATGCGGTAAATGATTAAAACCGTGCTTAAAAGCAATATCTTGAATTAAGTCATTACTCATTACTATATCTATTAAAGCCAACTTTAATCTGACATCATTTATGTATTGGGTTATATTATGATATGGTGTATGGTATTTAATGATTTCACTCAACTCTTTAGCAGACATATTTAAAGCGTTAGCTAAATGTTGTCGGCTTATTTTCTGATGATGATGTTCAATAATATACTCATGCACATTATCAACTAAAGCATTTTCTAATTTATAGTGTGTTCGATGCTTTCTTTGAACATATCCCAATTCTACACATAGATGTTTTGCTAATTTATCTTTAATTTGTGGTATAAATGGTTTTCGACTTTCAAATTCAAGTAATTTGATAATAAACGGTTCTAATTGTTTCCGCTCAATTGATGCAAATTTATAACCATTAGATTTTATATAATCATCTGCATATTTTAAGTAGTCTTTAAATGCTATTTCAATACTCACGACAACCGCTTCTTCTTCGCTTTCAATTGAATATATGTCATTTAGCATAACGAATAATAAATCTCTATCTTTCATTTTAAATCTTTCTAAATTCAAATTAACTTGACCTGAACCTTTTAACCAATAGATTAATTTTATATTCGATTCCTTTTGCCTACTTATCTTTATATTTTTTAAAAGTTTTACCGAAAAGTTATCAATCATACGTACGTCCTCTCACTTTATAATATATAAAGACATGACATAATCAGAAATAAAATTAACTTCCCCAATAATTTTATTTACTATTGTCTTTTAGTTAACGCATGAGCATTTACTAAATCACTTTAATCGAATGTCTATCTTCATATATAATTGTATGTTTTATTTCGGTATTACCAGTAGCAAACTTTTAACTAATTATATCATTTTATTATCTTATCTAAATATTTTAAAATGCATTATCCCTTTGCTTCCCTTGTTCTTAGCCATGATTGATTGTAAAATTTCAATTTATGTATGATTCATAGTCACTTTTTTTAAAAAGTAATGTAAAAATTTATTACTGCAATTACATATTCTATTCATTTTATATCAAATTAAACTTTTCCATAATTTTACAGTAATGTTACAAAGAAATGAGTGATATTTTCATAAAATCTTTTAAAGACTGTCATATCAATATCATTCAATATTACAAAAAATTACTTATTATATTTATATCAACACTATATATTAGCAAAAAATTACAAAATGATAACAACGCACACAAATTGATTTTTTTCTGATAAAGTATGTCTTGTCGTTAAGAAACATATTAATCACAGGACCCAAAGGTCATCAAATGACTATTAAATATAAAATATTAATTTAATTCTCAGGAGGAAATTTTACAATGAAAAAAATCGCTACAGCTACAATCGCTACTGCAGGAGTTGCAACAATCGCTATCGCTGGACATGGTCATGAGGCACATGCAGCAGAACAAGGATATAATCCAAATGACCCAACTTCATACAGCTACTCTTACACTATCGACCAACAAGGTAACTATCACTACACTTGGAAAGGTAACTGGAGCCCAAATCAAGTAAATCACTCTAGTCAATCAAATTATTCAAATAACAACTACAATAACTATAGCTATAATAATTACAACAATAATTCCAACTACAGCTATAATAACTATAATAATTACAACAATAACTATAATACTCAATCATATAATTCATACAACCAAAATGGTGGCGGTTTAGGCGCTAGCTACTCTACTTCAGAACGTAATATTAAAGTAACAACTACAACTGCTCCATCATCAAGTTCAAACGGTGTATCTATCTCTAACTCAACAAGTTCTGGTGGTAACTTATACACTAGCGGTCAATGTACATATTATGTATATGATAAAGTGGGCGGTAGAATCGGCTCAACTTGGGGTAATGCTAATAACTGGGCAAGCGCTGCTGCTGCTTCTGGTTACACAGTAAACAATACACCATCTGCTGGTGCAATTTTACAAACTTCTCAAGGTGCTTACGGTCACGTAGCATATGTTGAAAGTGTTGGAAGTAATGGTTCAGTAACAGTATCAGAAATGAACTACGGTCACGGTGCTGGTGTTGTAACTTCACGTACTATCTCAGCTAGCCAAGCTGCTTCTTATAACTACATTCACTAATTTGAATAAATTATCAATTTAAAAGGGATGTCCAACCAGGGCATCCCTTTTTTATAAACCTATGAGTGCATCAAAAAGGATGAACGGTACTAAAACGTACTGTTCATCCTTATTTATATAGAACAAATTCATTGTTTCTTGATTTGTTAAATCTAACTTTTGTGTGATGCTAATAAATTCGTATAATCATCGCGCATGGATTCAATTCTCGCTACAAAAATATCTATGTAATGTTTTAACATATAATACTATAACCATCTCACAAAATATTAAACATTTATTTTACGAATTATTTACATTAACCTGGTTGCCCTTTTTACGAATACCTATTCCAGTAAATCCATATATTATAGCTAATATTGCACATAAATAACATGGCACTGTCCAAATAAAGAATTGATCCACCGATACGCCTAGTTGTTGCGTATAGTAAATTCCTGAAGTTCCCCAAGGTATTAAAGGTAAAACCATTGTGCTTGAATCTTCTAAAGTTCGAGATAAATTACTTCTATCTATATTCATATCATCAAACATTTCTTTCATTAATACGCCAACCATAATAATTACTATCGATGCAACACCTGCCGCAAAGACTAATATTAAACAACAAAATACAGTAATTAATATAAGTGTTCCCACTGACTTTACACCTTTTGACACAGTTTCTAACATAACATTTAAACAACCAGATTTCTCTACAATGCCAGCAAATGCATAACCACAAAAGATTGTAACTAAAATTTCGGTCATGCTCATCATTCCACCTTGTTCAATCAATGCTTTAACATTATCAGAAAGATGCTGATTCCCCGTCATCGCAGGAGTAAACCCATTAAATGTCGATTTAAAACCATCAATTATATCAAAGTGATTATTTAATGAACCAATTATAATCGCACTTAAACTCGAAAGTAACATCGATGGTACAGTAGATATATTGCATAATAAGCAAATAATAATAACTATTAGTGGTACCCAGACCCAGAAATTCAAATGATATATGTTAGATAACTCATTAAGTAGTTTATTAATTTGTTTTGTATTAACACTATCCTTAGAATTGAATCCCGCAAAAAACCATACAATTAATCCAACCATGGAAGCTGGTATTGTTGTCCACATCATAGATCTTATATGAGAAAATATATTTACCTTAGTAACTAAAGCAGCTAAATTCGTAGTATCAGATAGTGGAGACATTTTATCACCAAATACAGCACCTGCGATAATAGCACCTGCTGCCATTCCTAAATCAACGTTTAATTGATGTGCAATAGATATGAGTGCAATACCCGCTGTTGAGGCTGAACCCCAAGCTGTACCTGTTGCTAAACTACAAATTGCTGAAATAATAAATGCTGAAACTAGAAAATAATGTGGGTTTAAAAATTTCAAACCATAGTAAATTAAAGCTGGTACCGTTCCAGCATACATCCAACTTCCTACAATAATACCTACAGCTAAAATAATGAATATGGCAGGCATAGCAGTGGTTAATCGATGTGTTATACCTTTCTCTAAATCTTTCCATTTCAACCCTACACGAATTGCAATCCATGCTGCATATGCTGAAGATACAATTAATAAAACTTGGATTGGAATTTTAAATATAATAAACCCAATTGTTACGACAATAACCATTACAAGAATTGTTGATATAGCTTCCAAAAAGGTTGGATTTCTTTTCATACGCATTCCCCTTTGCTTTAGTTAATTAAAGGACCTCTTTTCTTCATTAAATATTTATCTTGTTACTAACCTTACCTTCACATTGATTAAACTTCGATTGAGAACAACTCAAAATTCATTTTAATAGTTAAAACAAACTACTTGTCTAAACCTAACTTTTCTAAACCTAATTCTTCAACATTTAATCCTTCTTCAAAGAAGTCGCGTTCAAGTATCGTTGACGCAATCATAATAACTGCATCAATATTTGGCGTTTCTACATCAATGGCACGACCTAAACTGGACCATAATACAAGGCCATAGGCGATATCTTCAGTCAAATAGCGGTTTTGGACACTATTAGGTCCAGGAATCTGTGAAAATACCGGACTCGTATTGAATAATCGATTTAACGGTTCATCTTCATCTTTACGTTCTAAATAGCCACGTTGAATTCTAGCTTCTTTAGCTGTTAGTAATTCAAACCCTAGTTTACGTCCTAGTGTTAATCGTTCTAGTTCTATAGCGTGCAATAAGCGTACTGTGTGCTTGGTGATACCTTCTTTATATAATGCAAATGATTCTGCATAATCAATACGTCCTACATTTAATAATGTTGGTCCAGGATGTACTTCTGGGTTACCATTTTCTAAATTGGTCTTCCATAAATTTTCCTCTTTAACTAAGTAAGGATAAATTTCGCTTACTTTTTCAAAGCTATCGCTAAGTTCTTTTTTATTAAAAGTAGAAAAGAATACTTTGCGTACATTTAATGATAAATCAACACGTGCTTCTTCAAAGTCTACACGCGTACCATACGTTAGCGTATTAGCTTCAGCAAATTTTGGTTGTACATTAATATGACGATCTTCAAGAACATTCATAAACCGTATAGATGCCATTGCCGCTGCAATGTTAAAGAATATAAGTTGGTCATCCGTAATATGTTCTGCCATAATTTCCGCATAATATTCTATGTATGATGATGGAATAATGACTTGTATAATTTCAGCATCCTTTAATACATACTCAATATCATCACTTACCTGAGTAAATGGAATGAATTTTTCAGTGCCCTCATTATTAAAGTCGAATCCTCCTTTTTCTAGTGCTTTATCAAACTTTTTAATAGAAGAGTTTCGACAATATAATTTGACATCATGTCCTTGATCTACCATATCTATCGCTGCTGTTACTGCCCCATTACCTGATCCTACAACTGCAATTTTCATCATTACATCTCCTTTACTCATTTTTCTTTAAAATATTTATGTACTTCATAATCATCGTATGACTTCTTTTCAATCCATGGCATATATGCTAAAAAAGTAAATTAGAGCCTTTGACATAGTTGGTCTCAGGCTCTATAACATAGCTTTCTACTATATATCCTTTTTCTATAAAAATTAAACAAGCTTTAGTGTATATAAAAACTCAAATAAGGCTAACGAATTGACGTATAGTTTGTTATATTAATAGTGAATGCATATATACAAAGAGAGGTGTTACGTTATGTCTGAGAATTATCAAGATACACAGTATAATCAAGTAAGAAGAGATAATGAAGAAGATGCGCGCTTAATGTCAATGTTAATTTTTTTATTAGGTTTTTTCACATCGATTATTGGCCCAATCATTATTTGGGCAATTAAACGCAACGATGCTCGCCTTATTGATAAAGCAGGAAAAAATTATTTTAACATGATCATTTCTTACTTCATTTGGAATTTTGTTTTAGGATTATGTTTTATCCCTATATGTTTAGGATTTGCTTTTAATAATGATCTTATTTACTTTGTTTGTGGCATACTTATTTTCATAGTTGGACTCGCTTTAACTATACTTTCAATACTATATATCGTTTTCCACATCGTTGCTTGTGTTAAATACTTTGGCGGAAAAGAATATGTGGTACCACTATCAATTCGTTTCTTTAAATAACAAGTAGTCCATCTTTTGTTACAAACAACTGTAACATTAACGTGGGTTAAAAAAGAAAAAATCTTAAATTAATATAGAATACATGCATTATTCACGTTTTATTACAACGTGTAACCTTGAACATCGATTATTACGGTGATGTTCAAGGTTTTTGTATTTCATTTACGAAACCGTAACATCTCACACAATCCCAAATTATTCTGTTAGAGTATATCTTGTCGTTGGGAGCGACAGTTTACAAAACAAATTAAAAATTAAAGTCTATTCAACATATCGCTAATTAAAACCTATTGTTGAATACAAATTTTGGGAGGACTTTTTACTATGAAAAAAATTATTACTATATCAACTTTAACAGCAGGCATCGGTGTATCGGCATTAGGATTAAATGCTAACCATGCAGACGCTGCCGAATATAATCATAATCCAGCACCACAACAACAATTTCAACACCAAGGTCAATTTGGACAACAAGGTCAACCACATGGTCAATTTATGCCTCAAGGTTACCACAATTATAATCAAAATAATGGTCAATGGCATCCACAAAATGGCGGTTATCAACAACCTCAATTTAAACAACAATCATTTAATCATACACAAAATACGTCTAACGCAACATCAAGTAGCAGTAACGGATCATCAAGCAGTTCAAGTGATTCTTCAAGTACAACGTCAACTTCTACTCAAACGACTTCATCAACTTCAGGTAATTTATATACTGCTGGTCAATGTACTTGGTATGTTTATGATAGAGTTGGTGGTAAAATCGGATCAACTTGGGGCAATGCTAATAACTGGGCAAGTGCAGCACAAGCAGCTGGCTATACTGTAGACCATAATCCTGAAAAAGGCTCAATTTTACAAACTTCTGAAGGTTCATACGGTCACGTAGCTTATGTTGAAAGTGTTGGTAGTGATGGTTCAGTTACTGTTTCAGAAATGAACTATTCTGGTGGACCATATGTTAAAGATACACGTACAATTTCAGCTAGCCAAGCAAGTTCTTACAACTACATTCACTTATCATAAATGATGAAATAATTAACTATAAACTTATTATTAGATCAACTTCAATTTACTACTAGAAAATGTGTAAAACAAAATTAATACTTTGAAGCTACCTAGCAAATTCGCAGTAGCTGACTGAACTGAGAAGGCACTTATATTAGCTATTCTCAACTCTAGTCACCCGTGCGGGGGTGGAACAATGAATTCAAATTGAATCCTGTTCCACTCCCGTTTTAGCATTGATTTCAAATTTATCCTTTGAGAGAATGAGCATATTACACTTTCTATATTGGAGGATACATAATGCAATGGCTTAAGGTTATCTTCGCTGGACTAATTGAAGTTGTTTGGGTTGTTGGATTAAATAACGCACATGATATAAAAACTTGGCTATTTACATTGATTTTTATCGCTTTAAGTTTTTATTTGGTGATTTCCGCGTCCAAATATTTACCAGTTGGAACAGTTTATGCCGTATTTGTAGGGATTGGTGCTGCTGGTACGATAATCATTGATATGCTTTTATTTGGCCAGCCTTTTTCACTTATTAAAATCATCTTATTACTATTATTAATTATAGGAATAATTGGACTGAAACGCTCTACAACTGAAAGTGATAAAGGAGGTCATTAAAAATGGCGTGGTTCTTTTTAATACTAGCTGGATTATTAGAAGTGCTTGGTGTTATCTGGCTGAATGAGCTTTCGCGCACTAAAAAGAAGTATTATATAGTATTGATGGCAATCACATTTATTTTTAGCTTTAGTACACTCAAACTTGCAATGCTTCATCTTCCGATGGGTACATCATATGCAATATGGACTGGTATCGGTACTGCTGGTGGTGCGATTATTGGTATGCTATTTTATCATGAATCTAAACATTTAAGTCGTATCTTTTTCATTTTCCTTATTCTTGCCTCTGTTATAGGTTTAAGACTTATACAATAAACGACCGAGCAATGATTTAATTTGTATACGTTTTCTCCTTTTATTATACTTAAAGAGAAATAGTCATTAAGGAGTGAGTTTAATGGAAAAAGTTTATATCGCTGGTGCAATTCCAGAAGTAGGATTAAATTTACTTAAAGAACATTTTGAAGTTGAAATGTATGAAGGTGAAGGTATTATAGATAAAGAAACGCTCAAAGAAGGCGTAAAAGATGCTTCTGCTTTAATTAGTATTTTATCTACGAACGTTGATCAAGATGTGATTGATAGCGGTAAAAATCTCAAAATTATTGCTAACTATGGTGCAGGATTTAATAATGTTGATGTCAAATATGCCCGTGAAAAAGATATCGATGTTACCAATACACCGAAAGCTTCTACCGCTTCAACTGCTGAACTTACATTTGGCTTAGTACTTGCTGTTGCACGTCGCATTGTTGAAGGTGATAAATTATCACGCACAAAAGGCTTTGATGGTTGGGCTCCATTATTCTTTAGAGGTCGTGAAGTTTCAGGTAAAACAATCGGTATTATTGGCTTAGGTGAAATTGGTAGTGCCGTTGCGAAGCGTGCCAAAGCCTTTGATATGGATGTATTATACACTGGTCCACATCAAAAGAAAGAAAAAGAACGTGAAATTGGTGCTAAATATGTAGATTTAGACACGCTTCTTGAAAACTCTGATTTCATTACGATTAACGCAGCCTATAATCCAGATTTACATCATATGATTGATACAGAGCAATTCAAGCAAATGAAATCAACAGCTTATTTAGTCAATGCTGGACGTGGTCCAATCGTCAATGAAGAAGCTTTAGTTCAAGCATTAACTGATAAGGAAATCGAAGGTGCTGCGCTAGATGTTTACGAATTCGAACCTGAAATTACAGAAGGTTTAAAATCATTAGATAATGTCGTTATTACACCACACATTGGTAACGCAACATTCGAAGCGAGAGACATGATGTCTAAAATCGTAGCTAATGATACAATTAAAAAACTAAACGGCGAGGAACCACAATTTATCGTAAATAAATAATGATTGATATAATTAATGGTTAGTGATCCCAAATCACTAACCATTTTTTATGAACTATTTACTTTTTGATTTATATAAAAATTTAGTTTGCCCACTTACAAATCGCTTAGGTGTCCGTTTCATTACAGTATTACGTAACGATACAATTAACTTATTATCTTTTTGTGCAATGTTTCCTATTTTCCTAGAACGTTTGATAACTTTAGCAGTATGTTTAACTCTAATTTTATCATAGCGTTTCAATGCTTTTTCTAAATCATATTCCGCTAAACAATTCACTAACACGATAGCATCCTCCATCGCTTGACCAGCACCTTGACCCATATTAGGAGTTGTTGCATGAGCCGCGTCTCCTAATAGTAAAACACGCCCATAAACAAAGGTTTTCAATGGTTTCATATCATACAAATCGTTTTTAATAATGCCTGTTTCACTTTGTTTATCTAAAATATTACGTACAGCATTAGGATAATTATTAAAGTATGCTTGTAGGTGAGGTTTTTCAAATGTTAAATACTTAGGATCCTTTTCAGAAGCATTAATTGTAATAAACCAATAAGCTTGATGATTAATTAATGGCACTATGCCAACACGTCCGCGAGATCCCCAATATTCGTCAGCACTTTCAATATGATTTAAATCTGCATCTTCAACTAAACCACGGAAACATGTGTATCCTTGGTATAATACTTTGGCACTCGGATTCACAGATTGTCTCACGGCAGAGTGAATGCCGTCTGCCCCTATACATAAATCAAAGCTTTGACTTGCATGTTTAGCAAAATGAATCATCACTTGTTGTTCTGTTGAATCAACTTTAGTTACCTCATAATCCAAAACAATACGATTAGGTTGCACATAAGATTGAAGTAATTCAATTAAAGTTTGTCGAGGTAAAGTGACATTTAATGTGCCTTCTTTAAGTTTCGCAGACGTTAACATCTTCCCTTTATCATCATAGACATTCATAGCTGATAAATTTTGTCCGGCATTCTTAATACCTTTTGCTAAGTCATGCTTACCTAATTTTTTTAGAACATTATCCCCAATACCAATACCGGCACCTACTTCTGTGACGTGTGCTTTTTTCTCAAATATTGTGACATCATGTCCTTGCTCTTGTAATAGTGCACCAGCAGTTAAACCACCTATGCCAGCACCAATTATTGCAATTTTCATTTATATACACCTCGGCATTTATATTCTTATATATTTTATCATAATCCTAACCTTGTATTATAGGGGGTTGGCTTTCTGACATTGATTGTAAAGGTATAGTAAGTACTTAGTTGAAACTTGTTAAATAGTGTATGTTTAATAAATAAATCTATTCTTTTCCGCACTACTCTGACTTTCTATTTGCTTGATCGTTATAAAAGATTAAAAGGTACTGGACAGAATTCTTTTAGAATTCGTCGGCTTTCTCCCAACTTGCTTTGCTTGTAGAATTTCTTAGTGAAATTCTCTTTGTTGGGGCCCCGCCCGCAAGAATGACTAGACCTGAGAAATGCTTGTTTTAAACGACTTCTTGGCTCAGTCAATGACTGTAAATTCCATAGTAATCTTATAATAACTTTGCCTTAACCTCTAGTCAGATTTTAATTATAGACATAAATAATGACTTGTAAAATTTATTAGCTATAATACTATTCAATATAATAATCTTTTCTTATTTTATCTTTTTTAATTCCGAAATCTTTGTAATATTTCTTCATAAATTTCGCAATATTATCCGCCCACAAGACATCACTTGCATATTGATGTTGCCCTGGATTTTGTGGATTCCAACGCATTTGATAAAGCGTGATTTGATTATGATCAAAGTAGTGCGTACGCACAAATTTTGCGCCTCCTATAATTGCTTTTCGAGGCGATGTCCATGACGCTTCTTTAGCATAACTTTTCCCAGTATGAATCGTATTTTCATCAAATGCACCTATACCAAAGAAATTGTAATACCGCTTGTTACCGTCTTTGATGCCTTTTGCAAGCTCAGAATGACCATTACCTGTTTCAACACGTGCATGACTAATTAAATAAATGATATTCACATTATATTTATCTTGTGCGTCAATAAAGGCTTCAGCTTGATTTTCTAGAATGCCATATCCTTTTAGCATCTGTTTAACTTCATGCTTAGACATAGGCACTGTTTGTGACACGTCCATATATTTTAGTTTGTTGTCATCTCTCGATATCGTCATGGCCTTCTTAACTTCAGTATTGCTTGCATTTACAAATGCCCCATTTCTCTCAATTGTATTTAATACACCTTCTTGAGTTTGTTTTTGGACGGCTTCTTGAAAATGATATTGTCGATCATTTCGCATCATATTAGTCTGATTAATCATTAATAAGACAACAAGTATGATGATAAATATAATCAACAATAAAATAGGTAAACGTAAGTTACGTATGTACTTCATGAATGTGACAATCCCTTATTTAACTTATTAAGATAAAACGAAGTATGCAATTATAATGACAATCACGACAATTCCAAAGGATAGGTTTATGATGATTTTCATTCCTGTACGATCACGGAATAAAACATTAAAAATCACTAAACTGATTGCCAAGGAAACAGCAAACATTGAAATAGCTAACACGAGTTGCATCATTACTAAAAAGATGATCCCTAGCACGATAAATACATTTGAAATAATTGTCATTATTTTAATTATATTTGGATGAATTGTTCTCACCCCTTATCTAAATTTTATATATTACACCTTACCATAATTTAATAAAAAAGTACTGAGTAATTTGATCCAAATCAAAAATCCTTATCAAGAAGTACATGATTACCATGTGACTTCTTAATAAGGATTAATAATGCCTTAGTCTTCGCCTCTAGACATACCTTTCATCAAGTTAAGCATATATGTCAAACTACGGTTCATATCATCATCTTTAAGCACACCCATTAAGCTACGAATGTTTGTTTTCGCATTTGGACTCGCTTGATTAGCGACATGTAAACCTTTGTTTAATTTATTTAAGAATTGGCTTAATTCTTGCACATTAAGTTCGCCTAACATAAAGACCATTGGTGCTAAGTTAGTAATTAAGCTTGCATATAAATCTTTATTAAGCTCTGTCATAAATTTGTTAACAATTACTTGACGTCCTCTAATACCGCCATTCATTAAATCAAGAATTTTAGCATCATCTAACGCTCTAACTATACGAATTGCTTTCAAAATACTGTCTTTATTTTCAGCGATTGCATCTGTAACTTCGTTAAGGCTTTCAAGTTTAATTTGTTCTTCCGACTTTTCTAAACGTTTAATCTTAGTAATTCTTTCAGCCATTATTTATCCACCACATTTCCTGGGAAAACATAATCTGGACGTTCCCATTTTTTCTGTACTTGGACACTATATTGCGGATGACGATGTTTATCAACACGGAAGTTCGTAGGGTTCAATGGTGATTTACCTTTTCTAGTTAGTACTTCCATACGACAGCTTGTGCGTTTATAAGAAGGTGTATCCGTATATTTATCTACATCACTGTTTGTTAATTTATTGATGGCACCTAAATCGCCATTAGACATTGCATCATTATTTAAAGGAATATAGATTTCTTTACCTTTAACACGATCAGTAACAGTTGCGATTAATGTTGCTTCCCCAGTTTCTGAAATCAGTCTTATTTCAGCACCTTCATGAATATCACGTTCTTTTGCAAGTTCTGGTGAAACCTCAACGAATGCATTTGGCATTTTGTATTTAATCATTTCAGTTTGATATGTCATGTTACCTTCGTGGAAATGTTCAAGTAAACGACCGTTGTTAACATGTAAATCATAAACTTCATCTTCTTTGAAGAAGTTATCAAATGTTAATGGGAATAATTTAGCACGACCATTTTCAAAGTTAAAACCATTCATATATAACGTTGGTTCATCTGTACCATCTGGTGCAACAGGCCATTGTAAACTATTAAAGCCTCGTAATCGTTCATAACTTACACCAGCGTATAGCGGTGTGAGTCGTGCAATTTCATCCATGATTTCTGATGGATGTTTATAACCCCAATCATAGCCCATTCTTTGAGCGATTAATTGGAAGATTTGCCAATCTGGTTTAGAATCTCCTAATGGTTTTAATGCTTGGTTGATTCGTTGAATACGACGTTCTGTATTCGTGAATGTACCATCTTTTTCAAGTGATGGACTTGCTGGTAAAACAACATCTGCATATGTTGCTGTAAATGTTAAGAACTCATCTTGAACAACTAAGAATTCTACTTTTTCTAATGCAGATTGTACGAAATTGATGTTAGAGTCAACGATTCCTGTATCTTCACCATATAAGTATAATGATTGGATTTCTCCATTATGGATGCCTTCCATCATTTGGTGATTATCGCGACCAGGTTTTGGATTTAATTTGACACCATATTCTTTCTCAAACTTCGCTCTCACTTCGTCATTGTCAACTTTTTGATATCCAGTAAATTGATCCGGCATACTACCCATATCACTCGCACCTTGTACGTTATTATGACCACGTAGTGGATAAGCACCTGAACCTGGTTTTCTGTAGTTACCAGTTACAAGTAGTAAGTTAGAAATTGCTGTACTTGTATCACTACCGATATCTTGTTGTGTAACACCCATAGCCCAACAAATTGACATTGATTCTGCTTTAGCCGCTTCTTCTGCAAAGCTAATAATTTGTTCTTTAGGAATACCAGTTGCTTCTTCTGCAAAATCCATTGTAAATAATTCTAATGATTTATAATAATCTTCGTAATTATCTACCCATTCATTTAAGAAGTCTTTATCATGCAAATCATTGTCAATGATATATTTTGTAGCTGCGCCTAACCAAACTAAATCAGTACCAGGTTTAGGTTGATAAAAAGCATCAGCACGTTCAGCCATTTCATGTTTTCTGATATCAAATACATGCATTTTTGAACCAAATAGTTTTTGTCCACGTTTCATTCTAGAAGCAATGACTGGGTGTGCTTCAGCTGTATTTGTACCAATTAATACAGTCATTGCAGCTCTCTCAAGGTCTTCAATTGAACCTGAGTCACCGCCGTGACCTACTGTTCTAAATAAACCTTTAGTCGCTGGCGCTTGGCAATATCTTGAACAGTTATCAACGTTGTTAGACCCAAAGACTTGTCTAGATAGTTTTTGCATTAAATAAGATTCTTCATTTGTACCTTTAGATGATGCGATAAATGCAAGATGATCGCCACCATATTCTTCCTTAATGCGTTTGAAATTTGTTTCAATCACATCAAGTGCTTCATCCCATTCTACTTCATGGAATTCTCCATCTTTTCTAACTAACGGTTTCGTTAAACGTTGGTCTGAATTAATATGACCCCAAGAGAATTTACCTTTAACACATGTAGCAATTTTATTTGCTGGAGAATCATGTGATGGTTGCACTTTAAGTACTTCTCTATCTTTTGTCCATACATCGAATGAGCAACCTACGCCACAATATGTACAAACCGTTTTTGTTTTCTTAATACGTTCTTTACGCATTTCAGCTTCTGAATCTGATACTGCGAATAATAAACCGTCACCTGGTTCAGCTTTTTTAGTAAGGTCAATCATTGCTGCTAATGAACCTGGTTCAGTATCTGTCATGTAACCAGCATTGCCTTCCATATTCACTTCCATCATGGCGTTACATGGACAAACTGTTGCACATTGACCACAAGATACACATGATGATTCATTAATAGGTACATCATTATCCCAGATAACACGAGGATGTTCACGATCCCAGTCGATTGAAATTGTTTCATTTACTTCAATATCTTGACATGCTTCGACACAACGTCCACAAAGAATACATTGGTCAGGATCATAACGATAAAATGGACCATAATCTTTTTCATATGGTTTCGTTTTATATTCATATGATTGTTCTTGTAAGCCCCATGCATCCATTGCATTATGAATTTCACAGTCACCGTTGTTATAATCACAAACTGTACAATACAACATATGTTTTTCTAAAATTCTATCTAAAGCTTCTTTTTGACTCGCTTTTACATCACCATTTTGAGTATTAACTGTCATAGGTCTATCTACAACAGTGCTACACGCACGTTCAATTTTGCCGTCAATCTCAACCATACATGTATCACATGTTTGAATTGGTCCCATTGATTCGTTATAACAAATTGAAGGTACGAAAGTATCACGCGATTTGATAAACTCTAACAAACTCGTTCCAGGTTCTACAAGATAATCTGTTCCGTCAAGCGTCACAATTAAATGTTCTTGCATACTTCCACCCCATCTATATAAAATTTCCGTAAAATTAGTAAGACTACGTTAACATTCCACATCAATATCCCACATATATTAGACATAGAATTACATCTATTGTATTACTAATTGCTATAATTGTTAAGACTTTCATGTATTATTTCAATTTTCTAAGTATTGAATTAATGTAGATTTTTAAGTAAAAAATTAATTATTCAATTTATGATTTAAATTAATTTAGCAATAATCTTCTTAATATACACTATAAAAAAGTAGAGAGAATGGGACGACAAATTCGTAATGAATTCTGTCTCACTCTCTCTACATTATAATAACTAAACTTAATTATCTAAATTATTGTTTAATACATTTGTTGCCTGTTCTTTAGAAGAATCACTTGGGATAAAGTACCATAAGCCGTCACTTTGAATTCCGCCTTGCCCTTCTAATTGATGACGATTTACAGTTTTATTTGCATCTTTATAATTACTTCGAATCGCATTCATATCACTTAAGGTTAAATCTGTTGTTACATTCTTTTGAATTTGACCGATTAACGCAGGGAAGTGTGTTAAGGCTGATGCACTTGTCATTTTATTAGCCATTGCCTGTAAAACAAGTTGTTGGCGTTCTTGTCTACCAAAGTCGCCACCAGCGCCTTCTTCTTTACGGCTTCTGATAAACGCCATTGCAGTGTCACCATCAACATGTGTTGATTGCCCTTTAACAAAATTTGTTCCTTTTACTGTAAACGTATCATTGCTAACTACATTGACGCCGCCTAGCGCATCAATCATATCATGTAATCCATCCATATCAACTGTCGCATAGTGGTCAATTGGTACATTCATTAATTTTTCTAATGATTTAACAGCCATAGTTGGACCACCATAGGCATATGCATGATTAATCTTCTCGGTTGTCCCTCTGCCAACAATTTGTGCTTGTGTATCTCGGGGTACACTTACAATTTCCGTTGTCTGTTTTTTAGGATTAACAGATAGAATCATGATTGTATCGCTTCGTTCTCCATCATTTTGGCTTTTACGTTGTGTATCAGAATCTACGCCAAATAAAGCAATTGTAAACGGGTCTCCATTTTTGAGATTAACATTTTTGGAACGTAATGCTGAATGTTGGCGATTTAACGGGTTATGAATTTTACCACCAGTAATATAAACGCTTGCTACAACAAAGATTGTTGCCACTAAAGCTAAAATGATTAATATTCCTAAAAACCACATTAATATTTTTACGGGCAGGCTCATTCTTTTATGAGATTTACGCATCCCACCACTCCTATTCTATTTTATGAATTATCGATTTAATTATATAGTAAATTAATTCTTTTACTATACGTCTTAAGAAGTAACTTTCATAAAATATGAATCATTATTTATTGTTTATGATAGCCACCATGACTTTTTATAATATTTAGTATTTCTTGATAACATCCTTTATTACTGATTATGAATGGTCCACTAGTTGCGTAATCTAAAGGTTGTCCATCTAATTGAGTCATTTCCAAATCTAATTCTTGTGCAGCAATGTCCCATGGCTTAGGGTTTGTATTAATATGTGCACCAAATTGACCTTTAATTACTCTTATAGAATCCAGTCCACACGAACCAATATGTCGTACACTAAACGATGAATCGTACAGCGCTTTACTTGTATCTTCGTTAATATACTGACTGCCAAATGAAATAATCGCATCATTTAATTGTAGTGATGGTGGCGCAGTTAATGGGTGATGGTTTATGTATGTCCCTTCTCCAGCTATTGCTTTATATAATTTGTCATGTGGATAATCATATATATATGAAAGTTTAGGTTCTCCATTTTCAAAATAAGCAAGTATAACACAGTAATCTTCCTGTTGCTTAACTAAGTTGGCTGTACCATCGATTGGATCCATAATCCATAAGTGACCTTCGTAAGGATGGATATCATCATTATCTTTTTCTTCCCCTAATAATTGATGACTTGGAAAATGCTCAGAGAGAAACGCTTCGAATTTATTTTGTAACTGTTTATCCACGTTAGTAACTAAATCAAAGCGATTCATTTTAGTTTCAGTTGTCATGTCCTGTATTAATTGGGGGATAACATCATCTAAATGTTCAAGCCAATTCATGATATGTATGTCTATATTGTGAAGTTGGTTTTGTTCCATGTTCTCACCTCAATTTAATATTTCACTTCATTTTATCTTAATGCTTTTATTTATCATAGTTATTTTTAATTTTAAGCATAAAAAAATCGGCTAGTCATCTGCTAGCCGACAAATAGAAAGGAAAGTAAGTAATAAATATTGAAGATGTTTCGATGTAACCCGAACGATTCACAATAAGCTATCTGTTATATAGCTTCTACCCCTTTGTTTGAATTCGTTCTCCCCTGTTACAAATAATATATTAGCATAAAACATAAAATTTTGTAAGCGTTTTCTAAATAAAATATGTTTATTTTTACACCTTAAATCTACTAATATTCCCAAAATGTCTTACTTGTCAGTGTTATGTTATAATTTATGTAATATGTAATGGTCATAGGTGGTGTGTATATTGAAGAAATCAGAAAGACAAAATAAAATTATTTCAGCTATCCAACAAGGTCATAAAGTTAATTCAGTAGAATTGGCTAAACAATTCAATGTATCTGTTCGTACGATAAGTCGTGATATTGCTGATTTAGAATCGCAAGGCGTTCAAATTTATGCGCATAAAGGTAAACTCGGTGGATATCAAATTCAACAAACCGACGATAAAATTCAACTTAACCTGGATGAACAACAACTCACTGCCTTATTCTTAACATTAAAAGAGAGTCAGTCGTATTCAACGTTACCTTATGCCAAAGAAATTCAATCCATTATTAACCAAAGTGCCAATATACCTAACACGCGACTTCGCAAGCAATTAAATCATATGTCTGATTTAATTAAATTTGAAGATACTGAACAAATTACATTGCCTCATCTATTTACAGATATATTAATTTATAGTTCTGAAAGAAACGTCATGCTTATTGATTTTAAAAATGATAAAGAAATGATTGCTGAGAACGTTATTTTTATTGGATTACTTTGTCGTAATGGCATTTGGCTAGCAATCATATACGAGATTGGCCTGGGACGAACACGTGAATTACCTGTCTTAGACATATATGATATTTCTTACTCTTTTGAAAAAACCATTAAAACCTATGATATTTCTATACAAAATTACACTCAATTCTTAAATCCGATCGAGGATATGGAATAACCTAACTCGATTGGACCCTTCTTTCAATATATCTCACTTTCTCCTTATCCCTCTCATTTTAAAAAAAGGAGCTTTTCACAAATGACGCACTATCTTATTAATTATCAACAAAATCTTATCATTCTTATGACAGCAATTGAAAAAATCAAATATTATTACTTTATGGATTTTGATCGTATTACTAGCGCATTAGATGAATATAATCAACTTATTCAAGATTATGAAGCTACTATTCAATTAGATGACGAAGTAACTATCATCAATGCTTATCCTCTTTCTCCTGCCTCACCGAATGATTTATATTATCAATTACTTACTGCCTTATCCTCGCATCCGCTTCACATCTTTCAACAAGGTGCATTAATTGCTGATTTAAATCAACTCCAACATCAAATCTATCGTACCTTGTTAAAAATAAAAGACCTCCAAAATGATTTATAAACTCATTTTTATAAATTCAATTATATATACATGCAATTGTCATAAAATAACGTAATGGGTATAATGTAAGTGATTACAGTAACTTAGGAGGTATCTTATGTTAGGGTTCTCAGTATATTTAGGCCAACCACTTAATAAACCATACATTTTAAATATGGTTGAGCTTGGTTATGACTACATTTTTACTTCATTACAAATACCTGAGGAAAATGATGATAATAAATTGATATATTTGGGAGAATTATGTCAATTATTGCAAGATGCATCTGTAACTTACATCATCGATATCAACCCTTCATTACTGAATCAACGTTTTTACAGTTTTTTCAAGCAATTTCCAAATGAAAATTTTATCATTCGCATTGACAATCATTTAAACATGTCATTACTTAATGACCTTTATCAACAACAATTAAAATGTTGCTTAAATGCGAGCACAATTACTTCAGAAACCCTCGATTTACTATACAAACAAGACAACTTGCCAGAGATTTATTATTGTCATAATTATTATCCAAGGCCAGACACTGGTTTGTCACTTAGCTTTGTCGAGCAAAAGAATCAATTGATTCTAAGCTATGATGATAAAGCAATCATTATGGGATTTGTTCCTGGCACTACATTAAGAGGACCTATGTATAAAGGACTACCTACTATTGAGAAACATAGACATATGTCATTACTTGAAGCAGTACATTCACTATTAAATGCGTCATTCCATCACATAATCATCAGTGATGTAGCTATTTCTGAATCTGAGGCAATCGCTTTAAATCAGATGGTCTACCATCGCCATTTTACGCTTAAACTTTCTTATTACGATAAACAGTATGAATCAGAAATTTTCACAACTTATGTATCTCGCTTAGATGCACCTGAACATATCATTCGTTCAAGAGACTCCAGGACTTCAAATCATTATGTTCATTATCAACAGAATCAACGTCCAATTCGTTATAGAGGAGATGTCACGATTGATAATGAAATGAATCTCCGTTATGAAGGCGAACTTCAAATCATTAAGACCCATTTATCTCATCATCCTGCCATCAATCATGTTGCAACGATCAGTGAACAGGATCATTACCTTATTGATTTAATTCAACCAGGCGACTCATTTGAATTTATTTCTGAAAAGGAGGACAACAACGACTATGAATCATTTAACAACTGAAAGTAGAAACCAACTCACCATGCATATAGATGAAATGTCTACCTTAGAGGCTTTAAAAACCATGAATCATGAAGATCAAACGGTAGCTAAAGCTATCGAAAAAATCATCCCCGATTTAAATACGGTCATTGAACAAATAGTTGAACGTTTCCGTCAAGGCGGTCGTTTAATTTATATAGGTGCTGGTACAAGTGGACGTTTAGGCGTATTAGATGCTGCTGAATGCGTACCTACATTTAATACACACCCTGATGAAGTCATTGGTATTATTGCAGGTGGTCAAAAAGCAATGACAGAAGCGGTTGAAGGCGCTGAAGATGACTTAGAAATGGGTGCTAAAGATTTGGAACAGCTTAACTTATCTCATAAAGATGTTGTCATTGGCATTTCAGCAAGTGGTCGCACACCTTATGTTAAAGGTGCATTATCATATGCAAATGATATCAAAGCACTCACTATCGCATTATCTTGTAATGAACATACTGATATTAGTGCTTTAGCTACATATGGTTTAGAAGTGAATGTAGGTCCTGAAATATTGACAGGTTCAACTCGCCTTAAAGCAGGAACTGCACAGAAACTTATTTTAAATATGATTTCAACATTAACTATGATTGGTGTAGGTAAAGTCTACGACAACTTGATGGTTGACTTAAAAGCAACTAACTATAAATTAGAGCAACGTTCTATTCATATTATTGAAGAAGTTTGTGGGCTACCTTTTCAAGAAGCTCAAACTTTATATGAACAAGCTGACAATAACGTTAAAATCGCAATCGTTATGAACTTATGTAATACCTCTAAAGACGATGCTAAATTAAGATTATTAAACAATAATGGTGTGATTAAGCAAGCTATCAAATCTTAAGGGGGCGTAAATATGAATAAAGAACAACAACTCGCTCATGACATATTAGATGCTGTGGGTGGCATTAATAATGTTGATAATATTATTCATTGTATGACTCGCGTTCGATTAAAAATAAATAATGATGATTTAGTTGACTATAATCAACTCAAAAACATTAAAGGTGTACTTGGTGTTGTCAAAGATGAAAGATTGCAAGTAGTTGTTGGTCCTGGTACGGTAAATAAAGTCGCCGATGAAATGGTTAGTCTCAGTGGCGTTCCATTAGGCGAAGCTATTTCTCACCACAATGATCATCAACATAACATTAAGACGACAGCACAACAAAATAAATCTGCTTATCAAAATAAACAAAAGCACAATAAAATGAATAAACTTTTGAAAAAAATAGCTAATATTTTTATTCCTCTTATTCCAGCATTCATAGGCGCCGGTTTAATCGGAGGTATAGCGGCACTACTTAATAATTTTATTTCAGCCGGGGCAATTTCAGCTGACTGGGTGAAGCAACTTGTAGCAGTTTTAAACGTGATTAAAGATGGTATGTTAGCCTATTTGGCAATTTTCACTGGCTTTAATGCTGCTAAAACGTTTGGTGCAACGCCAGGTTTAGGTGGTGTTATAGGGGGTACGACATTATTAACAGGTATTTCAGAAGATAATCCTATTAAAAATATTTTTACAGGTGAACCGTTACTTGCAGGTCAAGGTGGTATTATTGGTGTCATTTTTGCAGTTTGGCTTCTAAGTTTAATTGAGAAGCGATTACATAAAGTGGTACCTAATTCAATCGACATTATTGTAACACCAACAATTTCTTTATTAATTATTGGTTTACTTACTATTTTCTTAATTATGCCTATCGCTGGCTTTATATCAGATGGGTTAGTCGGTGTTGTTAATTGGGTGATTGGCGTTGGCGGCGTATTTAGTGGTTTTATTATTGGTGCCTTCTTCCTACCACTGGTGATGCTAGGTTTACACCATATTTTCACACCCATTCATATTGAGTTAATTAACCAATCAGGTGCAACCTATCTATTACCAATTGCTGCAATGGCAGGTGCTGGCCAAGTAGGTGCTGCATTAGCATTGTGGGTAAGATGTAAAAAGAACACCACGTTACGTAATGCCATCAAAGGTGCATTGCCAGTAGGATTTTTAGGAATTGGTGAACCACTTATTTATGGTGTGACATTACCATTAGGTCGACCATTTATCACTGCATGTATTGGCGGCGGTATTGGTGGTGCTGTCATCGGTGGTATTGGACATATCGGTGCAACAGCTATTGGTCCAAGTGGCATCTCACTGTTACCTTTAATTGCTCATCAAAAATATTTAGGTTACATTATTGGTTTACTTTCTGCATATATTGGCGGATTTATTTTCACATACTTTTTTGGAACGACAAAAGAAATGAGAAACTTAGATAAACTAGGTGATTAAATGACAAACATTTTATATATTATTGATGAAAATTATTCTTCATTTTCAAAAAATGAACAGAAGCTATCACGCTTTATATTAAATTCACCACAAAAAGTAATACGTATGTCAAATCACGAGATTGCTCAAGAACTCGATATTAGTATTTCAACGATGAATCGGTTTAGTCGTAAGTTAATCAATACTAGCTTTCAAGAAATTAAAACCGAATTAGAAACAATCGTGCCAAAACAAGTATCACCCTATAATATAGAATTAATTAGTAATGAATCGGTGGATACATTAAAAAAGAAGTTGTATACACGTGCTGAAGAGGCATTGCAAAAGAGTTCCACATTTACAGACAATACAACGATAGATCGTATTTGCAAAACGTTTAAGCGTGCAAATACTATATTTATCTTTGGATATGGTGCTTCTTATGTATGTGCAACTGATTTATATCAAAAACTGTCTCGTATTGGATTGAATATCCAATTAGTTCAAGAAACACATCTATTTACAACGATGTTATCGACACATGACAAAGATGATTGTGTTGTCTTTATAACAAATAATGGCGAACAAAGCGAATTGCGTGCCATGGTCAAAGTCGTATCAGATTATCATATTCCTATTATTACGATTACAAGTTCTGAGAATAATCATATTGCTAAACATTCTGATATCGTACTTACTTATGGTCATTCCGATGAGAATGAATTACGAATGGGTGCTACAACATCTTTATTTGCTCAAATGTTTACAATTGATATATTGTTTTATCGATACATCGCCTTAAATTATGAAGCATCATTAGACTTCATAACTCAATCAAAAATGGCATTAGATAATTATCGTAAATATTTATCTAACATTGATTTTAAACATTAAAAAGGTTGCGACTTCGTTGTCGCAACCTTTTAATAAATTATACGAGTGTCTTGTTTTTCAAATTATTCCACTAGAAAGTGACATATTAATACAACATATTATAGTGAAACTCTTGAGGAATAGTAATGTTAATGAAAATAAGTACATTTGCACTTAAGTAAGTAGTTCTAAAATAGATAATAAATGGCGTTGCACAGGGGCCCCAGCAAAGAGATTTTCAACATGAAAATCTACAAGCCAAGCAAGAGCTGAGGAAAAGAAAGTGAGCCAAAAATACGAGATATTGTAAATAAAGAAGCCAGTAAATGAATTCTTAAAACTCATTTACTGGCTATTTTCTGGAATTGATGTTCCAGTTCCTTTAAATAATGTGTTATTTACTTTTAAGACAATTTAGCATCTTATTTTACTTTACGGTAACCATCATTTTTATGATGACCACGTACAAAATAGTATACTGTTACGCCAGCTAAGAAAATAATACCAATAACTACTGATACTACAGTTTCTTTATTGAATAACATACCAACTAATACTACTAATAAGAATACAATAGTTATTGCACTAGCAATTGTACCGCCAGGCATTTTGAAAGGATGACCTTCCACTTTTTCAGGATGTAACTTTCTGAAACGGATATGACTAATTAAAATCATAAACCAAGGAATCATACCTGGTAAGATTGATGCACTGTATACATATACGAAAATGCTGTCAGCACCTTTAATGAATAAAGGTAAAATAACATTTAATAAAGCACCTACTAAAATACCAATCGCAATAGTTAATACCGGGTAGAATGGTACACCATTTTTCATTACTCGCGTAAAGATTTTAGGCATTTGACCTTTTTGTGCTAATGTAAAAATCATACGGCTAGCACTGAAAATACCAGAGTTACAACCTGATAATGCAGCTGTTAATACTACAAAGTTAATTAATCCTGCTGCGAAAGTAATACCAATCTTAGCAAATGTTGCTACGAAAGGACTACCAATGTTTCCTAATTGGTTCCAAGGATAGATAGAAACAATTACGAAAATCGCTCCAATGTAGAAAATTAAAATACGCCAGATAACACCGTTAACTGCACTTTTAATGTTCTTTTGTGGGTCTTTAGTTTCCCCTGCTGTAATACCAATTAATTCAACTCCTTGGTATGAACCAATAACAATTGATAATGCAAAGAAGAAACCTACTAAGCCATTTGGCATGAATCCACCGTGAGACCATAAATTAGAAATACCAATCGGATGGCCTCCGTTACCAATACCAAAGAAGATAAGCCCTAAACCTGCAACAATCATCAATAAGATTGTTACGACTTTAATCATTGCAAACCAAAACTCAAATTCACCAAATGCTTTAACTGATGCTAAGTTCGCTGCTAATAATAGTAACACCGCAACCACACCTGGAATCCACTGTGGTAAATGCGGGAACCAATAGTTCATATACTCCCCAACTGCTATAACTTCACTCATACCTACAACAATCCATTGGAATATGTTACTCCATGCTGTCATATAACCTGCTGCTGGATGTATGTAATCACTTGCAAATGTTGCGAATGAACCAGTTGTCGGATTTAAATAAATCATTTCCCCCATTGCTCTCATGATTAAGAATAAAAAGATACCTGCGATTAAATACGCAAATATAACTGAAGGGCCAGTCCATTTAATTGTACTTGTTGCTCCCATAAATAGACCAACACCGATAGTCCCACCAAGCGCTATCATTCTAATTTGACGAGCACTTAGCCCCCTAAGTAATTCATTGTTATCCATTAAAATAACCCCATCTCTATTAAATCTAAGGATCGAATACTTTTATTTCTTACAGAAAAACCCTCTTTTTGCTTTCCTTCTTTTCCCTCTAAAAGTGCCCTCACCTTATTGAGGATATTATACTATAATTTGACAAAATTAAAACATAAATTTTACAAATTTTTGAAATCGCTTTCAATACTATTGCAATAGGTCTTTGTAAATTTTTAAAAACCTTGATTTTATAGTCTTTTAGCGAATTAAAGCGAGTAACTTTTTACAATATTTTTTATTGCAAAATTTCACTTTTTTCAAAAAGCAATGTTTGGATATTTAATTTATTTCAATTGATTGTATTATTTTTAGTAATTTGAGTTAATCAATTTAGTATTTAGATTATGATATACTTTTGATAGATTATAAAAGGAGAATTTATGAATGCAAGCGTTGATTAAAAAAAGTGCTAAAATTTCAGTCATATTTGGTGTTGTATTTTTTCTGTTAAATTTTTTTAGTGCTAAACATGATTCAGTTAATCCATTAATTATTAGAACATTAATTGCAACGGTAGTATTTTTCATTTTGTACATCGCTGTTTTTTCTATATTTGATTCTGATGAACGTAAACTTAAATTTGGTATAACATTACCTATTGCTTTAATCATTTTTGTTATTATAGGCGCTATATTCTTCACCTTAGAGATAGGCGTGATTGTAGGTCTCGTAGTAGGTCTTATTGCAGGATTTACTTGGGAACTCATTGAAAAGCAGAATGGAGGATCTAAATAATGTCTGTCACTATTGGTATTATATTAATTATTGTTTTATTGATACTAAGTTTAGTTCCAAACTACAATGCAATGAAACAAGCTAAAGGCCAAGGTCAAAAGGCTACACGGTTTACAGTAATGGTAGGTATCGATTTAATTCTTATCGTATTATTGATTGTTACCATCATTTTGAAGTTAATCATGTAATGAAAGTATTAAACTAAAAATTGAGAAATTCATTTTTAGTTTTGAATATAAAATAGGTTGAGACGTTAACCTTTCGTCTCAACCTATTTTTTTAATTATTTAAATCTAAATCTTACCTTGTAATAATAAAAAATAACCAATTGTAGCTAAAATGAGATAAATCACCGTACCTATTATAAAAGAACGTAATTGAACTTTAAACGGAATATGTTTACTAAATATAGGCCCCAATACTAAATTACCAATACCTATAATCACCGGACCCGCGATAAAAAATACAATAATTTGCCAAGACATAAATTACTCCTTATCCTGTTCAAAAAAGCGTTCAACAATTTCATCAAAAGTTAAGTCTCTTCCAACATAAGGGATTGATGAAAAATCTTGTGCTTCAGTCATCTCATTAGTATTAATTATTACATCTAAACCTGCATTAATAGCTCCGGTAGCTCCATTAGCCGAATCTTCAATTGCTAAGCAATGTGCCGGTGAATAGTTGAGTCTTTGAACTGCCGTTAAATATAATTCAGGATCAGGTTTAACAGCCTCAACATCTTCCCTACCTACAATTTCATCAATATAATCATCTAACCCTAATGCTTCTACTGTAGGTAATATTTCTTTTCTGTAACTACTTGTAGCAATGGCCATTGGAATATGACGTTGTTTTAAATATTTCATCAATGAATAAACCGTATCGATGATATCGAGTTCATGGCTTGTTTCATTGTGTTCATCATATATGTTTTGTTTCTTTTCAAGACCGATTTGTTCTTCAATATAATCGTGTAACCCTTGAGCATGTCCACCAATATGACTACGATAAAAAGCTAAAGTTATCGGTTTAACCCCATGATATTCCAAATGTTTATTTATAATTTCAAATAGATGTTTTTCAGTATCAATAATTGTGCCATCGAAATCAAATACAACTGCTTTATACATATGTTTACTCCTTTGTCCTGTGCAATTCTTGTTCATTTTAACATATGCTCTGATTACTTTTCATGCGCCTCTATTTAACTATAACTATCACAACATATAACGTTATAAAAATAATTGTCTAATCAACAATAAATTTGATTAATACAATTCCCTTATTCATTTTTTAATGCAGTTAAGATTATATTACAAAATAATTAAATCGAAGTTAGTTCCAAAGTCTTAGTGATAATATTATAAAAGAGTGATACAATCAGTTTGTATAAACGAACGAAATATTTTTTTGGGATTAATATAGCTCAATGCTATTTACATACGTTAAATATATATAGGAGGTCATTGCATGTTGTTAGATAAATTTGAAACTTACATCATCAATATTGTAGGTTTAAAATCAAGATCCACTCGTAAACAATTAATCAAAGTCTGCAAAGACGTTAAATTTTGCGATTCATTTCAATATTCAATCATAAATCAAAATAATATTCCAGCTTTAGAAATTAGCTTACCAAAACAACAGCTACCATATTTCATTAGCTTTTTAAGTTTTTATCAATTCTCTATTTATCAAATTCTTTCTCCTAAGCGATTAAACACATTATTAGATACTGAACAAACATATCAATCATCTAAGCGTTTTGACTTAGCAATCGATGGCCTCCAAGATGCATTCATTAAAGACAAAGTAATTGATATTATGACATACTTCTCTAATCATTATGATATTAAATACACATTGAACAATAATTGTGCTAGCGTTTGTTGCGCACCTGAAATTTTCACTAAATTACTACAAACCATTGCATGTAGAAATATAGATATTCTTTCAGCATCATATAAAGCACGTGTTATGCATAAAGCAAATATTTCATAACAACTAAAAAGAGGGCGTGGGACAAAAATAATATAATAATGTTATTTTGCAAATTCGCAGTAGCTGACTGAACTGAAAATGCGCTTAAATCAAGCTTTTTTCAGTTCTAGTTATCCTTGCGGGCGGGGCCCCAACAAAGAGAATTTCACTAAGAAATTCTACAAGCAAAGCAAGTTGGGAGAGGGACGACGAATTTAAAAAGAATTCTGTACCACTCCCCTTCCTACGATTAGTCAAGTATTTAATTAATTATAAACAAGAATTCAATGGGAGTAGAACGACATTCATTTCGAATGACACGTCCTACTCCCTATATTAATTATTTTTTATCATTGTCATCATATACTAAATGTTCAAACGCCTCGCGAACTTGTGGTACGGTCATACCCACTACGACTTGAACATTTTTTCCACTTTTAACTAAGCCATGAGCCATTTGATTATGTGTAAAGTAACCACTATCTTCTACTTTAGACTCATCATTTACAGTTAAACGTAGACGCGTTGTACAATTGGTTACATCTTTAATATTTTCTTTACCGCCTAAACCTTCTAAATAATAATGTGCTTTTGCATCGTATTCATTACTAGGTTTAAACCCTGATTCATCCTTACTGCCTTCGCCTTTTTTCTCTTTGTAGTCTTTTTTAGAGAATAATTTAACTTCTTCTTCAGCACGACGTCCTGGCAATGGAATATCAAATTTTAAGATTAAGAATCTAAATACGAAGAAGTAAATAGCAGAGAATATTAAACCTATAATAACTTGTGCAACATATGTCATCCAGTGATTTTGACCTAATGGAATCCAGTTTGTAGCAATAAAGTCTAGCAAACCACCACCCATATTACCAACTACGCCGAATCCATACATGATTGTATCCATAGTAGCTGCTAATAAAGCATGAATGACAAATAAATATGGTGCGATAAATAAGAATGTGAACTCTAATGGTTCTGTAATACCTACAACAACTGCAGTCAGCGTAGCAGGAACTAATAAAGCTGCAACTTTTTTACGATTTTCTTTAGGTGTTGTAGAGTACATTGCTAAAGCAATACCGATAGCACCGAATACTTTACCATTACCTTGTAACATGAATCCATAATGGAATTGATCTTTTAATGGTTTACTACTTTCAGCAAATTGGTTTAAATGTCTGAACCATTCAGCTTTCAAGCCATCTTTGGCTACAACTGGACCTACTTCAATTGGTGCATAGATAAAGTGATGTAATCCTGTTGGAATTAACACTCTTTCTAAGAAATGATACAACCAAACACCAACATAACCAGAGCCAATAATGAAGTGTTGCATAGATTCAATACCATGTTGAATCGTAGGCCATACTACACAAGTAATTGCAGCAATCGGTAACATTACAAAGAATGAGATTGTTACAACGAATGTTAAGCCTTGGAATACACCTAACATCTCAGGTAATTTTTTACTATAGTATCTATTATGTATCCACGTTACAATTGCTGAAATAACGATACCACCCAAAATATTAGTATCTAATGTTTCAATACCAGCAATTGCTTTTAATCCTGTTACATTTTCAACACCTTTTTCTAAATTAGCCCCAAATGTATGTGGCCATTGTGTTAAAATCGCGTTAATAAAAGTGTTAAACATTAAATATCCCATTAATGCCGCAAGTGCAGCATGTCCAGGTGCTTTTTTAGCAAGCGATAATGGTAATCCGACTACAAACACGATTTCCATATGATTAAAGATGACCCAACCGCCTGATTCAATGACTGACCAGAATTTGAACCAGAATGTGTGTGAATTTGCTAATCCGCCCATGATTGTTGGGTTTTTAAATAATGTTGCAAATCCTAATACAATCCCAAAAAATGCAAACATTAATACGGGAACAATCATTGCACTCCCAAAACGTTTTATTGCGTTCATATTTATACCCCCATATCTTTCTATGATGTACGTTAATCTCTCTTATTGTTAAAGCGTTTCCTTAATATCTTTAATATCATTATAGTAAACGCTTACATATATACAACGCCGTTGACTGATTTTGAAATAATTTTGTATAATCAGTTTATCTTTTCTATGTATGAAAATATTTTCAAGAAAGAATAAGAGGTGCTTTTGTGCTACTAGATGAAAGAGTAAATGCAAACTTTGACAAATTAAATGACAACGATCTCCAAATTGCACATTTCGTAAATAATAACATCAATAAATGTAAAACTTTGAAAATACATGAGTTATCGCATTATACACATGCGTCTAATGCAACAATCCATCGTTTCACTCGTAAACTCGGTTTCGACGGATATAGTGACTTTAAGTCTTATCTTAAATTTGAAAGTGAACATTTAAATCAGTTACCTACCGATTCTATGGATGCCTTTCGACAAGAAATTGAAACGACATTTACATATTTGGACCGCATTGATTATAATCTCATCACTGATAAAATCAACAATACATCAACTGTGTATTTATATGGAACGGGCCGAGCTCAAAAAAATGTTGCCGAAGAAGCACAACGTATTTTATTAACAATGCACAAAAATATCATAGTATTGCACGATGTACACGAATTAAAAATGGTACTTAATCGCTCCGTAGACGAAGATTTATTCTTTATCATTTCCCTATCAGGAGAAAATGTCCAATTACCGGAAGTAACGAATTTACTTCAATTGCGTCAAAAATATTTTATTTCTGTCACTACTATGAAAGACAATACACTTGCCCAAAAAGCCAATTACAATGTTTATGTTTCGAGTAATACGTTTTATTTATATGATGGTACCGATTACTCCAGTTTTATTAGTTATCATATTTTCTTTGAGACGTTGCTTAGAAAGTACAATGAACGTAAAGAAATCGGTGAACTTAAATAATTTTATATTTAAACCAATAAAAAAGAACGGGATAACAATCTCTTTTACACAATTGATTGTTGTCTCGTTCTCATTTATCTATACATGTTTACTTGAACAAATCATTTTCTTCAACATATTGTTCTAAAACTTGATGCATCTTATCAAACATCAACTCTAAACCATGTACGGTTGAATCATGATATTCTTTTTTCTTTTGCTTATATTCTAACGTCGTTAAACGTCGTTCACGCTCTACCAATGATTGATAGAAGAAGAACATTTGCGTACCACCAGATTCTCGTTCTTCAAATTCTACCTCAATTACATCTTCATGATCACTTAATTCAGGCATTCCAATCGTCATTTTAATATATTCATTCTCTACTAACTCTTGATAAGTACCTTGAATGACGTTTTGCTTACCGTTACGCGCATCAACAATTCGATATGAACCACCTTCAGTCATATCTATATCAATAGATTTATTCGTACGTTGAGATGTCATAAACCACTGTTTTAATAAATCTGCGTCTGTCCATGCTTTATAAACTAATTCTGGTGCGTATTTTAATAAACGTTCAATATGAATTTCAACATATTCATTCTCAACATTATATTTAGCCACTTATTTCACCTACTTTCAACGCTTAATTTTATTTTAACGCATTTATACACAGTTCCAAACTTTGAACTATCAAATATATTAAATTAATTTATATTTTAAAATTAAAATCGTCTGTTATTTAACATTTTCTGTTTTGGGCTTTACACGTGGAAAGCGTAATACAATTGATAAAATACCACATACACCTAATAAAATTGAATAAATACAGTATGGCATAACCTCAAAAGGCGAAATACTTGCTACACCCGCTGCAGCTATCACTTGAGGACTATATGGTAAAAATCCTTGGAAACAGCCAGCAAAGATATCCAACAAGCTAGCAGACTTACGTGGATCAACATCATACTCATCAGCAATATTTTTAGCTAATGGACCAGCCATAATAATTGAAATTGTATTATTAGCAGTAGAAATATCTGCTGCACTGACTAGACTCGCAATACCAAATTCTGCACCACGTTTTGATTTAACTCTTGATCTAACAAAATTTAGCAACCAATCTATACCACCATTATGCTGAATAATACCGACTAAACCACCAATTAAAACAGCAATAATCGCAATATCTTCCATACCAATGATACCTTTTGAAACAGCATTTAATAAACCTTTCCAATCAAAAGAACCATCTAATAATCCAATAATACCTGATAGGAAAGTACCACCAATTAATACAATGATGACATTTACACCAACAAGTGCTAATACTAATACCAAAACATATGGAATAACTTTAACTAAATTATAATCATAACTTTTAGAATGGTCGATAGTAACACCATTCGTTAAGAAAAACAGTACAACTATTGTTAAAATGGCACCTGGCAATACTATCCAAAAGTTCACTTTAAACTTGTCACTCATCTTAGTTTTTTGAGTACGCACAGCAGCAATCGTAGTATCTGAAATCATAGACAGATTATCACCAAACATCGCGCCGCCTACAACAGTACCCATTGATAGTGCTGCTGGAATATCTGTTGCTTGCGCGAAACCAAATCCTACGGGTGCAAGTGCTGCTACAGTACCAACTGATGTACCCATTGATATTGAAACGAACATACAAATCACAAATAATCCTACTATGATTAAATTTTGAGGAATCAGTGATAAACCTAAATTTACTGTTGATTCAACGCCACCCATTTTTTCAGTTGTTGTTGAAAATGCGCCAGCTAAAATAAAAATAAAGACCATTAAAATGATATTGCTATGGCCTGCACCTTTAGTAAATATTTCCACTTTTTCAGAGAATTTTTCTTTTCTATTCATTAATAAGGCAACAATAACTGTAACCGTAATGGCAACGTTAAGTGGCATATTTGTAAAATCACCAGTTATAGCACCTACGCCTAAAAATAACCCAATAAATAATACTAAGGGAAGTAACGCCCAAGCATTGCCTTTCCTTTTTTCCTCCATACTTTACCTACTTTCCTCTAGAAACACTAATTTATTACTATAAGTTACAAGATTGCCGATAACACGTCAACTAACATATATGGAATATATATGTAGTGTGATCAATACGTAATAAATGTTTATTACGATTCAGGTCTTTGAATTATAAATCGTCTCCTAATTTAGCGTAGTCATTTCCAGCTAAACGTGCAACAGCTTCAATGCATCTGGATTAATCTTACTATCCTCAAAATACGTATCTTCTTCAATATGATACATCACGACTTCACCAATAATTAAGTCTGCACATCCGCGTCATACCTAATTTTACAATTTGATCAAGTTTACATTCAAAACGAATTTTAGCTTCCTTAATAGCCGGTATATTTACCGCTTCAGAGTCAATTAATGTAAGTGAGGTTCGTTCTAGTTCATTTTCATTCGCATTTAATGGCGCCGCGGTCTTATTTATCTCTGCAACATTATCTTCATCTGTGATGTGCACCACAAATTCTTTCATTTGTTCAACATAACCGCTGTATCTTTACGTTTGCCATTGGCACGTTGTGCAGCAATAGCAATCATTGGTGGAGTATTGTTGACTACATTAAAAAACTAAACGGTGCGGCATTTAAACATCCGTCATTATCTTTGGTTGTTACAAAGCAATAGGTCTAGGAATAACAGCGCCACTTAACAATTTATAATTTTGAATATCCGACAATTCACTAGGATAAGACGCTTCATAATTAACATCCTTTCTAAAATTAAAGGGAGTGGGACAGAATTCTTTTTAAATTCGTCGTCCACTCCCAACTTGCTTTGCTTGTTGAATTTCTTATGAAATTCTCTTTGTTGAGGCCCCGACTCCCAACTTGCTTTGCTTGTTGAATTTCTTAGTGAAATTCTTCAATCTTACATTAAATACTAATCGATTTGGATTCCACCAGTAACACCAAACACTTGCCCTGTGGTATAGCTAGATTCTTCAGAAGCCAATAAGACATATGTGCCTGCTAATTCAACAGGTTGGCCCGCTCTACCTAAAGGTGTTTCTTGCCCAAATTTTGGAATAGCAGATTGTGGTTGTCCACCTGTAATTTGTAATGGTGACCAGAATGGTCCTGGTGCGACACAATTCACTCGTATTCCTTGTTCTCCTAATTGTTCAGAAAAGCTTTTAGTTAAAGAAATAATGGCAGCTTTAGATGCCGCATAATCGTGAATGATTGGGCTTGGATTATATCCTTGGACAGATGATGTTGTCGTAATAGAGGCACCTGGTTGTAAATAATCCAATGCTTTTTGTACTGTCCAGAATACCGGATAGACATTGGTTTCAAATGTTTCTTTTATTGAGTCAGTATCAAATTCTTTTAAGGTATCATGATATTGTTGATGGCCAGCAACCAATGTAACATTGTCTAAGCCACCTAATTCTGTGTACGCTTGTTCTACTAATTTATAGTTAAATTGTTCATCACGTACATCGCCAGGAATCAATACTACTTTTCGTCCGGCTTTTTCAATTACTGCTTTCACTTCTTCGGCATCTTGTGCTTCACTTGGCAGATAATTAATTGCAACATCTGCGCCTTCTTTCGCATATGCAATGGCTGCCGCACGTCCGATCGCAGAATCTCCACCTGTAACGAACATTTTATAATCTTTTAAGCGATCATGACCAACGTAAGATTCTTCACCACAATCCGGTTCAGGTGTTAATTCAGATTGTAAACCTGGTAATGCTTGTTCTTGTTGTTCATAATCTGTCGTTTTAAATTTTGTTCTTGGATCTTTTGCACCCATTATCAATCATCTCCTATTTCTAGATGATTTATGTTTACCCATTTACTTGACCCCTTTAATCATTTTTTGAAAATGATGATTCAAATCGCTCGCATGAAGATATTTCAAATCATTTATATCATTTTCTCATGATGATCTTCGGCAAGTAATTTTTTGATTAATGTCATAAAGTACTCCGGAACTTTTTCCAAGATACGTTCGTCAGGATCATATTTCGGATGATGTAAATCATAAACACTGTTAGAACCAATAAATGCAAATACACCAGGGTGATTACTTAATAATCCTGAGAAATCTTCACCAATCGTTAATGGATTATCTAGCTCAATGACATTATAGCCGACTTCTTCCGCTGACGTTCTTGCGAGTTGCGTTAAATGTTCATCATTTACCACTGCGCCCGGTAGACGAGTATAGATGACTTCGATGTTCACATTAAACAACTGTTCTAGACCTTTAGCAATTTCATGTAAGCGTTGTTCAATATAATCTTGAATTTCTGGTTTAAAAGACCTAACTGTCCCTTGAACATAGGCACTATCTGCAATCACGTTCCACGTATTTCCTGAAGACACTTCACCAATCGTTACCACTGCACTGTCAAATGCTGACAGATTGCGACTCACAATCGTTTGTAAGCTTGTAATTAATTGCCCTAGGACCATTACTGGATCATTACCTTGTTCTGGTTTCGCTGCATGCGCACCTTTACCATGAATTTTAAACTCGAAGCGATCCACTGCTGAGGTAATTGGTCCGGATTTAATTGCAAAGTCATTGATATCAAGTGTGGGATAATTATGGAATCCAACAATTGCTTTCACATCATCTAAGATATGGGTCTCAGCCATTGCTTTAGCACCATAGCCTGTTTCTTCAGCTGGTTGAAATAAAAATTTTACACGTCCAGTAAGCATATCTTCACGTGCTTTAAGCTGTGTAGCTATAGCAAGAATGCTTGCCATATGAATATCATGGCCACATGCATGCATCACTCCTTCATTTGTAGAAGTAAATTCATGTTCAACTTGCTCCGTTATCGGTAAAGCGTCAATATCTGTTCTTACAGCAATACATGTTTCTCCTTTTCC
This sequence comes from Staphylococcus taiwanensis, assembly GCA_020544305.1. Taxonomy (NCBI): domain Bacteria; kingdom Bacillati; phylum Bacillota; class Bacilli; order Caryophanales; family Staphylococcaceae; genus Staphylococcus; species Staphylococcus taiwanensis. The sequence goes on along the minus strand of CP058667.1, from coordinate 755,693 downwards.
TATTTCAGCTACAAGTCCAGTTTCTAACGGTATATCAAGCGTTTTGATATCATATGCTTCCAATATACGTTTTAAGCGCTTAGTCGTTTCAAATTCCTTCTTTGAGACTTCTGGATATTGATGAAAGGTTCTTCTCCAATTGACATAATCTGAATAATTTGTCATACCGTTCCTCGTCCTTTCTTTTCAAAAATAAATTGAATTAAATAATAAATAAGTGTGCCTACCACAACACCAATCGCTAAATTATGCGTCGTCAGAATTAAGATAATCGTAATAAGCATTATCATTGCTCGTTTAATTGGTTTCTCTTTTAGATGTCTAAATGTACGTCGGTCAAATGTATTAAGCGAAATTGTTATTAAAACAGAAGCAAGTACAGCCATCGGAATATAGCCTATAACTGGACCTAGAATAATAACGCATGACAATAAAAATAAACCTGTTATAAGTGTAGCCAAACGTGTCGTTGCGCCCATTCTGAAATTAAATTTAGATTGTCCAACTAGCGCACTCGCGCCATAACCTCCTAAAAAACCAACTAAGAGATTACTCATTCCTTGTCTAACCACTTCTTTATCTTTATTCGATTCACTTTGGGTTACTGCGTCCATCATATTATTTGTTAAATTGGTTTGAACTACTGAAATAATCGACATCGTCAAAGCATAAATAAAGACAATGCCTAAAGCACGTACATTAAATAATTCAGGATAGATTGATATTTTAGGTAAGGTGAGATGTATATCAGCTAAATCATGTACTAACTGCACGTTAGGTTTTATAAAATAACTTAGAATCGTTACTATAATAATTGCGATAAGTGGTGCTGGTATGAATCGGATTAATTTGGAAGAGGTAAAGATAATCACAAACGTTGTGATTGCTATGATATAGGTTGCAGGTGTAATACCAAAGATATATTTAATTTGCGTTGTTAATAATAAAATCCCTAACGCGTTCATAAAGCCTATAACAACTGTGTCGGGTATGAGCTGTAATACTTTATCAATATGACATAGACCAAAGATAATGAGGATTATGCCCATCATCATTGTCGCCATAATCAAATAGTGCACATTGTATTGTTCTACAAGTGACGCACCGACAATTGAAATACCACTACTTGGGCCAGATACCATACTTATTCGTTCTCCCAAGAAACTCATAAAGAACATCATTAATCCACAACTCATTAATCCAATAGTTGGACTAATATGGACAATAAAAGAAAATGCTATGGCGACTGGTAAGAGTGCTAACCCCATTAATATACCTGCTAAAATATTTTGAGCAAACTCACCTTTCCATTGTTGTGCATAATTTAAGCGTTTCATACCCTTATTGACCTCCCCCTATGTCTCTCTATCGTATCATAATTGTCAAACTTTTCTTGCAATTAAAACGATTATATTCACTCATTCTGTTTTATTATTTTAAAATATTAAACTACTAAAAAGTAAAAAATAATAGTCCATAAAAGAAGCGGTTAACTTCATTTATGAACTATTATGACGAATTAATATGTTGTACTGTTCATTGCACTTAAACTAGAAAATGATGAATTAAATTGGCAGCTAGTCTAGATGTACGATTATCCACGTCGTACTCTGGATTTGTTTCTGCAATACTAATTGAAGACACTTTATTACTTAAAATAACTCTTTTACTAATTTCAAAAACTGAATGTGGATTTAGCCCTAACACGCTTGGGGAACTAACGCCAGGTGCAAAAGCGCTATCGATGACATCCATGCAAATTGTAAACATAATCGTATCATGTTCATGAATAAATAATTCTATTTTGTCTTTAATCGTTGGTGACACCTGATTTAACAATTCATCTGCATACACATAGATGATGCCTTTGTCATGTGCATAATCGTATAATGCACGTGTATTGCCTCCTTGTGCTAATCCTAGAACTAAGTAATCTGTATTGTCATCATTATCCAAAATTTGTCTAAACATAGTACCTGAAGTTGGTGGCTGATCTGGACGTGTATCAAAGTGTGCATCAATATTAATAATGCCTATTGAAGCATCTGGATATACATCACGCGTAGCTAAATATTGTGCATAAGCTACATCATGTCCCCCACCAATTAAAAAAGTTTGGTTATGTTGTTTGATGACATTTGCAGTTAATCGTGCCATTTCTTGGTGGGTATCATTAAGATGTTCGCTTGAATGTTCAACATTACCATAATCAACTAAAGCTTCACATTCACTTAAGTCCGGTAACTTTGCGAACTCTTGTTTAACTATGTCTGGTCCTTTTTTAGCACCTACTCTACCTTTATTCAATTCAACACCTTTATCTACTGCATAACCTAAGAAGCCAACGCCAGATTTTTCATTATTAACTTCCATATTTTCTAGATTGGCAAATTCTACAGTTTGAAAATGTCTAAATTGTTTTTTATCCGTTTTACTGTCTAGTCGACCTGTCCATAACTTTGGATTGCCTTGTGTATACATTTTGCTGCCCCCTATTCATATGTCTACACTTTAATCATACAACATATTGAAATATATAGTTAAAATAGATGTAATACTTATCGTTACCCTTTTCAAAAAATTTTAAGACATTAAAAATTGTTTTCAATAAGATAAAAATAATGCAAGACTATTACATTTTAATGATATTTGAAATGGACAATTTATTTATATCCAAGTAATATGTATAATATTAAGGAAAGAGTTTTTACGGTTACCCTAATGGAGGTTACATAAATGAAGACGAATCGTATTTCAGGATTTCAATGGGCATTAACAATATTTGTATTTTTCGTAGTCACAATGGCTTGCTCATTAATCCTAAGAGATTTCCAAGCATCAGTAGGTATAAAACGTTTTGTATTTGATCTTACTGACTTATCTCCGTTTATCGCTGCAGTGGTTTGCATTTTAGCTTTTAAAGATAAACGTACTCAAGTTGCTGGTTTAAAATTCTCAGTAGATATTAGAGTTATTAAACGTATTTTACTTGCATTAATTTTACCATTACTTATTTTTATAATTGGTATGTTTAGTTTTAATGCATTTGCCGACAGTTTCATTTTGTTACAAGCAAGTGACTTATCGGTTTCGGTTCCAACAATTATTATTGGCCATATTTTAATGGCATTCTTTTCTGAATTTGGTTTCCGTTCTTATTTACAAAATATTGTTGAAAGTAAGGTTAATACTTTCTTCGCGTCAATTATCGTTGGTTTGTTGTATTCTGTTTGGACTTCAAACACAACATTTGGTATGGAATATGCAGGCTATCATTTCCTTTATACTTTCATGTTCTCAATGATAGTTGGTGAACTTATCCGTGCTACAAAAGGTCGTACGATTTATATTGCAGTGATTTTCCATGCTGCAATGTCATTTGCACAAGTCTTCTTATTTAGCGAAGAACTTGGTGATTTATTCTCAATGAAAGTGATTGCGCTAAGTACTACGATTGTTGGCATCGTATTTATTCTTTTAAGTTTAATTATTCGTTTCATCATTTACAGAACAACGAATCGTTCACTTGATGAAGTTGAACCTAACAATTATCTAGACCATGTTAATGATGATAATTCAAACGATGAGAAAGTAGATCGTTCTAAAACGGATGATAATGATTTAAAACATCAATCAAAAGACAATAAAGACGTAGTTCAAGAGGACAATCATTCACATAAAACAAATGATGAATCAACATCTTCATCTACCACTCCGTCTAACGAAGATCTTAAAGATAGTGCTTCATATACGGAAGATAGACATTCATCAGTTGTCGATAATGCAAAACAAGAAATTAATGACCTCAATGATAAATAGTGATTCATATTTCAACGTATGATATGTAAACAATTTTTAAAACTTCGTACTAATAACAAAGCACCTACAAAGAAAGCGATTAACGCTTTCTTTGTAGGTGCTTTTTTTGGTCATTATCATTTGCTTATTTATTTTTATCCATAATTTTAATGCCCTCTTGTGTACCAACGATAACTTGATCAGTAACATCTAAAAAATAACCAGTTTCTAAAACACCAGTAAGGTGTATTAAAAACTCATGGAAAGCATATGGGTCTATCGGTTTATTCATTTGACAGTCTAAAATGTAATTACCATTATCTGTAATAAATGGTACGTCATCACTCATACGTCTTTCAATGTTAATAGCACTGTATGCTTCTATTTTTTTGGCAATATGTAGCCAATTAAATTTATCAACTTCAACTGGTAGTTTAAATTGTTCTCCTAAATAATTCACAATCTTACTTTCATCAGCCAATACTATAAAACGATTAGCCATTTCATCTATTACTTTTTCTCTAAATAGTGCACCGCCGCCACCTTTAATTAAATTAAGATTGTTATCAACCTCATCAGCACCATCAATTGCGAGATCTACACGACTGACATCATTAATATCAACAATATTGATATTTAACTGTTTCGCAATATATGCACTTTTATTAGATGTACAAACGCCTATAATACTTAGATTCTCATTATGAATTCGTTCAGCAATTTTAGGAATGAGAAGTTCAATCGTACTCCCAGTTCCTATACCTAGCACCATATTATCTTCAATTTGTGCAACAGCATCTCCAACTGTCATAAGCTTAAGTTCTGTCGAATTTTTCATTTTAGTGCGACCCCTTTACAAATATACTCATCCATTATTTTACATGACGTTTGAAAAAATACCTAGTTTCTTTACAAAAATAATACGACGATATCTCTTATCTTTATTTAATAATTATAGTACAATTTTGCTTAACATTAATTTGGGGAGGATAACAATGATTACTGTGTGTGCTATTTCTACGGGTAAAATTGAAGATTTAGATTATGGTCAGAAACGACAAATGCTATCTGCTCTAAATAAGACACCATTTTCAGGAAAAATGTGGTTGTCAAAGCTAGGGTTTATAGGCGATGAACAAGCTTATAAAGATCATGGCGGGCCACATAAAGCGATTTGCAGTTTCAGTAAGGCGAACTATCAAATGTATAAAGACGACTTAGTTAAATTACCTGATTATGCTATGTTTGGTGAAAATTTAACAATTGAAGATTTAGATGAAGCACAAGTATACTTCGGCGACAAATATCGTTTAGGAGAGGCAATTATTGAAGTTTCAGAAATAAGAGAACCTTGCTGGAAAATTCAAACTAAATATGGGATTCCTGACTTGGTTAAAAGAATGACACAATCGGGTAAGACTGGTTTTTACTTCAGAGTTTTACAAGAGGGATATGTTGAAGATTCTGCTAATTTAGAACTCATTCAATCTTCAGAAAACGAAACGCGATTATCTGTACAAGAGCTTAATGATATTTATTATAACGATCGTAAAAATGTTGAACGCTTAGAATATGCATTAAAAAATCCTTATTTATCTGATAAACGCAAAGATAAATTAAATAAAATGAGAAATAACGCATTAAAGTGATAAGTAATGCATTTTATAAGTAAAGGAGTAAAACGCTAAAATGATTAGCTTCATTTCAGTGTTCTACTCCTTTTTGTCATTACTAATTACATTTCATTTTTTTCAGCTATATGATATGACGTTTTAGAATAAAACGCCTCATTAGCTTTTAAAATAGAATCTGCTTTTTGATTAAAAATGTTAATATCATTTGGCAAAAATTGCGTTTCTAATGTCACACCTGAATGTGCTTTATAAATATTAAAGTCGCTTTGCCATTCCGTCGTATCATTAAAAGTATAAATTACAATATTTGGCATCATTGTATTAACATCTAATATAAATTCATCATTTTCTATAGATAATTGATGATTCCCTATTTCAAATGGATGATCTAATCCATTAAAAGGCTTAATTTGTTGTTTAAGCTGCGCATGATTTGTAGTAAAGATGTCTTGAAATGACACATCTTCCTTATCTATTGCTGACAGGACATCTATTGGTTGATTATCACCAATTAAGTGCGATTCATCAATGGGATACATTTTAAGTTGTTCACTTTTAATAATGTGATTATCAATCACATTATTATCACGATTCAAATTAAAATATACATGATTAGTTGGATTAAATAATGTATCGGCAGAAGAGTGCGCTTCATATTCAATTGTCCATCGATGCTCCACATCATATGTGTGAATGACCTTTATAGTCATATCTCCTGGATAACCATCTTCATTTGTTTTCATTTGAGTTGTAAATGTAATTTTGATGCTTGTAATATTATCTTGAATTTCATAATCAAATAATTTCTTATCTAAACCATTGCGACCACCATGGAGTTGGTGCGGACCATCATTCGCTTCAAGTAGATACGATTGTTCATTTAGCTTAAAACGAGCTTCCCCAATTCGTCCCGCATATCGTCCTATCGTAGCTCCAAAATGAAAAGGATTAGTAGGATAAAATTCATCCGCTTCTACTTTATTACCTAATACAATATTATTATCGTGATATTTCCACGATACAATTCGAGCACCATAATTTGTGAATACAATATTTGTTTCGTCGTTGTCGATTTTAATTAAGTCAATACCATGTCTTTGATTCTCTACTTCAACTATCATTACTTACGTCTCCCTCTTAAACACGCTTAATCAGGTTCTGCTCGGTAAAATCATAACTAATACGCCAATAATACATATTATTGCACCAAGTACATCATATTTATCAGGCGCTTGTTTATCAAAGATATAAGCCCATACAATACTCATAACTATAAAAACGCCACCATAAGCAGCATAGACTCGACCGAAAGTTGGAAATGACTGAAATGTTGCTATAACGCCATACATAATCAATATAACGCCACCAACTAATCCTAACCAACTTGATTGCCCTTCCCTTAACCACAACCAAATCAGATAGCCACCACCAATCTCACAGAGACCTGCTAATAAAAAGATAAAGATTGAATAAACCATCAAGATTTCCTCCACCTTTGATTTAAGTTAGCATTATTGTATCAATCAATAAGGATCTTTATCTATTTAAATTTTAAGCACTGACTTTTTCACATACATATTGTTACACTTTTTTTATTAATATTCCATAGATTTTAAATAAAATAAAAAATGAAAACGCTATCTATTTAAAAATTGATAGATAGCGTGTCATGTCACTTAATTACAATGATTTTTTCTTATTTTTATATAACGTAACTGATAGACGACTAAAGTTAAAACGATTAATAATAATGTAATAATGGCTGTGATAGGATACTGATGCATGAAAAATTCAACAATTAAATCAATGATTGTAACACCACTTAAACCATATATAATCCATGTAAAGTTTGATGCATGCGTCTTTAAAATAACTAATTTTTGTTGTTCATCAGCATATCTATAATTGGGGATTAAATTTAATATACCTTTAGGTAATGCACCACGGTTCCCTAAGCTTGGCGTGTTCATATCTGTATATTTAATACGTTTATCGTCAAACATGCATAAGGCGACCACTACACCGACATCAATAATTAGCCAACTCGGTTTAAACACGCACTCATAATGACTCGTATGATTAAGGTTCGGAGTTACAATATTAGCGATGACAATTAAATAAATCATCCATAAGACGAGATAGATAATTCTTTTTAATTTGGAATAATGATTCAGTTTTGATTTGTCACTAAAATCATGTACATAAATATGAATGTCATCTACGGTTTCTGAATGAATCGTTAACTTACAGGCGATAACAATTAAAAGAAATACACTACCAATAAAAAATGGTGAAAGATACTCACGTTGCAAATCATTAAACATTGAGAAGGCGATAATGGCACATAAGAAATTTAAACTTAAGATGCCAAGTTTTGCTTTCAATGCTATGTTTTGTTCTTGTAAGGCTTCATTATCTTTAATCATTCTCATCCTCCCAGAATAAGTCATTTAAAGTTACACCTAATGTTTTCGCTATATTAATACATAATTTTAATGAGGGATTATATTTTCCGTTTTCAATCATATTAATTGTTTGGCGTGATACCCCCACAGCACGTGCCAAATCAAGTTGAGATATCTTTTTAGCCCCTCGATAAATTTTAACCTTGTTCAATTCCCTCACTTCTTCCAAAAAGTACTTTTATATACAATAACGTTTTACATATCTTCACGTCAAATATATATGACATAAATTGCAGTTATTTTCTTTCTAATGTAGCTTCAATTATACTTGTCATAATACCTATTTTAACGCCTTAGATTAAAAATTTTCTAAGGAAAAAAGATTTAATGTCATGTTGGAGGAAAGAAAATCAATGGATTTCGTATCAAAACCTACTATTGAAACGGCTAGAGCATTACTAGGCGTCAAAATAATTTATCAAGATGAATTTCAAACCTATAGTGGCTATATTGTAGAGACAGAAGCTTATTTAGGTTTCGATGATCGTGCTGCTCATGGCTTTGGTGGTAAAGAAACCCCTAAAGTGACTTCTTTATATAAACGTGGCGGAACTATCTATGGTCATGTGATGCATACACATCTATTAATTAATTTAGTAACACGTACCGAGGGCGTACCAGAAGGCGTATTAATTAGAGCGATTGAACCAGAAGAAGGCATTGAAGCGATGCAACGTAATCGTAATAAGACAGGATTTGAAATCACTAATGGTCCTGGAAAATGGACGAAAGCATTTAACATACCGAGAGCAATTGATGGTTCAACAATTAATATGTGTCGTCTTTCAATTGATACTAAAAGACGTAAATATCCTAGAGAAATTGTTGAAAGTGCAAGAATAGGTATACCGAATAAAGGAGAATGGACGAATAAACCTTTACGCTATACAGTTAAAGGCAATCCATATGTGTCACGCATACGTAAATCAGATTGTGTTACACCACAAGATACGTGGAAATAAACTAAATCCCATTTTAAATCGAGAAATAGGATTGATAGTAAATAAATGATGGCGCACGGTTCTTACTTTAATACTCGCCTTTTTATTCAAAATAAAATGAGTTGTTAGCTAAATTTATGAATTAAATACAAATCCTATATATATGCATTCTCCAAATAATTCTTATATCATTTATGCACAATAATATATTTAGCTTTATAGAAATATATATTTTTTATATGTATAATGATAACTATGGAGTTTTATAGCGCTTTCACGAGTTTATCGTTTAGGCCTTTGATATCCATATAAATAAAGGGGGATTTACTTTGGAGTTAGATGCAGTTACTACGCTATGTCTCGCCTGTCTTCTTTATTTGTTAGGCGAATTTATCGTTAATCATGTTTCATTTTTACAAAGAATTTGTATCCCACCTCCAGTCATTGGTGGTTTACTATTTGCTATATTAGTTGCAGTCTTAGATACGTTAAATATTATTCAAATTAAATTAGATGCAGGTTTCATTCAAGATTTCTTTATGATGGTATTCTTCACAACAATTGGCTTAGGTGCTTCCTTTAAATTATTCAAAATTGGAGGCAAAATCCTAATATTATACTTTGTATGTTGTGCCGTATTAGCAATTTGCCAAAACTTTATTGGCATTTCTTTAGCTAAATTGCTACATATTAAACCTTTGTTAGGATTAACAGCTGGTTCTATGTCAATGGAAGGTGGGCACGGAAACGCTGCGGCCTATGGTAAGACACTAGAAGAAAGCTTTAATATTGATTCGGCAATCACTGCTGCCCTTGCTGCTGCAACACTTGGACTAGTATTTGGTGGTTTAGTTGGTGGCCCATTAGTTAAAGCACTTATAAAACGCTATAATTTAAAACCTGAAAATAGCGATGACTCATTTAGAGACTATAGTGAAGTTGAGCCCAACCAAGCTTTACACGAAAAATATAAGCCAACACAAGTATTCTTTATACAACTAACAATCATCGCATTATGTATGTCGGTTGGTACATTTATTGGCGATCAATTTTCTAATTTAACTGGCCAAAGTTTACCAATGTATGTAGGTTCTATGTTTGTTGCCGTAGCAATTCGCAATATTTCAGAATATGGTAATTTACAACTTATTGATTTAAAACTGAATGATCAAATCGGCGACATTGCGTTAGGCCTATTCTTATCACTTGCGTTAATGAGTATTCAACTTACACAAGTGTACTCACTCGCACTGCCACTGATTATCATTGTTTTAGTCCAAGTTGTATTTATCTCTTTATTTGCATTCTTTATACTGTTCAGAGTGCTTGGTAAAGATTACGATGCCGCTGTAATGGCCGGTGGATTTATTGGTCATGGTTTAGGTGCTACACCAAATGCTATGGCGAATTTAGATGTTATAACAAAAAAATATGGTAGCTCACCCAAGTCATACTTAGTTGTCCCTATCGTTGGTGCTTTCTTAATCGATTTAGCTGGCGTACCAATTGTTATGGGCTTTATGAATATATTTGGTAGTTAATACATGATATTAAAAAGCGTAGTACACAGAGGTTAAAACTCCCTCTTGTACTACGCTAAATTTTTTATCCTCTATGAATATCTAGATTACGTTGTTCAATCCAAGACATTAATTTTTGGTCAAAAACGAGCTTTGTACGTTTTAATTCATTAATATCTTTGGCATCTAACATCGTCATAATCGCTTTCATATGTTCAATAAATGTTTCAACATATTCAATTGTTTGAGTGATGCCACCCTTTTCAACTTGATTTAAAAATGGACGTGACATACCAACTGCTTTAGCACCAAGTGCCATACTCTTAACGACATCTAAAGGTGTACGTACGCCACCACTAGCAAACACATTAAGTGAATCCTGGTATGCAGCACTTTCAAGTAATGATTCAACTGTTGATTGACCCCAATTGGCTAAATAATCCATATCTTTATCTGAACGACGTTCATTCTCAATAGTAACGAAATTCGTACCGCCTCTACCACTAACATCAACATAGTTAACACCAACGTCAATTAAGTCTTTATAGAGTTCTTTGCTCATACCAAAGCCAACTTCTTTAATGATGACTGGAACATCAACACGTTGGACGATAGCGGCTACATTATCTAACCAAGTTGAGAATTCACGGTTACCCTCAGGCATAACAAGCTCTTGAGGCGCGTTTACATGAATTTGTAACGCTTGTGCTTCCAATAAATCAACCGCTTCAACCGCTTTATCTACAGGAACATCAGCGCCTACATTACTAAAGATAATACCTTCTGGATTCGTTTGACGCGCGATGCTAAATGACTCTGCCATTTTAGGATTTCTCAATGCAGCATGTGTTGAGCCTACTGCCATTGCTAGACCAGTCTCACGTGCGACAACAGCGAGTTTCTCATTGATTTGCTTCGTCCACTCGCTCCCCCCTGTCATAGCATTGATATATAAAGGAAACTTCATATTAAAGTGTGATGTATGACTCGTCAAATCTACTTGTTCAACATCAATATTAGGAATTGAATGATGGACAAATCTTACACGGTCAAAGTCTGATTGAGGCGCATCATGTTGGGCCATCGCAATTTCAACATGTTCATTTTTCCTCTGTTCTCTTTGAAAATCACTCATGATCGTACCTACCTTTGCTTAAATTAAATTTTCATTTATAAATATTAGAACCATTTTTTTCTTTTGAAAAAGATAATTAACCAAATTGTTATTATTAACATAATAAGCATACATACCGGGTAACTATAATGCCATTTCAACTCAGGCATATATTCAAAGTTCATACCATAGACACCAGCGATGAATGTTAAAGGAGAAAAGATAACGGATACAAGTGTAAGTACTTGCATTATACTGTTCATTCTAAAAGAAGAATAAGATTCAAAGTTCTCCCTAATTTCATTAGCCATTTCTTGACATGTTCGAATAATGTTATTCTGTTTAATCAAATGGTCATCAATATGTTGGATATACATAGAGTGTTTACTGTCTACAATTAAATTACCTTCTGTTTTGATTGTATTCACCAGTTCTTGCATAGGGAATAATACCCGTTTAATTTTGATTAAATCAGATTTAATTTGGAAGACATTGTCCATAATTTTCTTGCTCTGTGTATCATCCACATGTGCATCTTCAAAATTGTATGTTTTATCTTCTATTGTATAGACAAAATCAAAGTATTTATCAACCATCATATCTAAAATATGTATCACAATATCTGCGCAATCAAGTTCCGGATCGAGCTGTTTTGAATTCATTTTGACGACTTCATTTAAAGATTCAAAATGTCTATGATGATAAGTAACAAGCACTTTATCATTAAGAAAAACATTAAATGCCATGGGTGAAAAGTCATCTTTGAACAAACTATGAAATACTAAATATTGATAAGATTTATATGACTTATATTTTACTCGAGGAACGCCAGTAATAGCATCTTCTAATTCTAAATAGTTGAAATCAAAATTACTGATTAAATAATCATTTTCTTCTTGTGACGCATTCTCAAAATCAAACCATACAACTGTTGCATCTTCTGGAATATGCTTAACGTTGTCTACTTGAGTCAATGATTGATTGGCAGTTTGATATCGAATTGTCATTGTCATCGTTAAGTTTACCTCCTACATAACCGTACGTCTTTCATTCTACCATGAATTAAATACTGTGTATGCGTTATTTTAATTTAGTAAAATGATTTTATAAACAAAAAGAGGGGGATATCATATGACATATCCATTTAAAGTAAATAAAGTTGTTTCGTCTTCTCAAATTGATCACAACTATCACATGCATGATGCAGATTATAATTCGGTATTTAGCGAAGCCGTGAATGAATTTAACTATTGCCACGGTCTTTCCTTAGAAGAACGTAAAACGCTTAATTACACAATGTTTACACTAGAAGAACATACCACTTATTTATCTGAATTAACATTAAATACAAAGTATCACATAGACGTACACATATATGATTATGATTACAAAAGAGTGCACTTCTTTTTATTGCTTTACAATGAGGAAATGACGTTAGTTGCTACAAATGAAGTCATGATGATGGGCATTGATGCTCGTAATCGTCGTTCAGCACCTTTTCCTGATCAATATATGACAAATATCGTTAATTATTACAAACAACAAGGTCACGTGGATTGGCCGAAACAATTAGGACATCAAATTGGTATTCCTAAAAAGAAGGAGAAATAAGTCATGACATTGATACTGAGAGATAAGTTATTAGAACGATTATATGATTTAAATGATGCGTTAAAAGTTCATTTAATCGATATAAACGCATCAAAACAATTATTTATGAATGGCCCTAGCCAAGAACTTTTGAAAAGAGCTTTTAATATTAGTTATTATCAAGGTCAAAAACAAGCCATTGAAGCTTGTCAAAAATTAATAACAGATTATCAAGATGATGAAAAATTAATTCATGAATTACAAAATTACCAAAGACAATTAACGGAGAATCAAACTAACCTAACTACGTCTTTGCATCATAACGATGAATCACAATATAAACTTGCGGAAGAGTTGGACAATCATTATCATAATCTAGGCGAATCTTATATTGTGTCACAAGTTATTTCTATTATTAAAGAAGCGGAATCAGATTAATTCTGACTCCGCTTCTTTGATATTTCTCATAACCTAATACATTAGTTTTATTCATCAATTGTATTTGTAATTTGTTTCACTACTTTATGTGACTCACGAATGGGGAATAAAGGAAAATCATGGAACATTTTAGGATATTCATGGAATTGAATGGGTTGATTTTCTTTTTCCAAATTAAATGCAAAACGTTGCATATCTGGATAATAAATTTCTCTACCTCCACCAAACATGATAACTGGTGGTAATCCTTGAACTTCTCCATAAAGCGGTGAAATGCTTGGGTTTGCTAATGCATCGCCATTACTCCATTGACTATAAATGCGTTGTAATCCATCAATATTGACAAAGCGGTCTTTATTGATTAAATCTTCCGTTATCTCAGGATTAGTCATTGTGGCATCTAGCATAGGCGAAATTAAATAGAGTTTACTTGGTAATGTTTGGTCTTGTGCTTTCAACTGTTGCACATAACTTAATGCTAATGCACCGCCAGTTCCATCTCCCATAATTACGATATGTTGAGCATCTACTTCCTCTAATAAAGAATGATAAACAGCATCTATCGCTTTAAAGGTGTCTTCAATATGGTATTCAGGAGTCTTAGGATAAATGGGTAATACAACCTCATAAAGGGTGCTAAGCGCTAATTTATCCATAAATCTCCAATGGAATGGTGATGGTTGTAATGTATTATATCCCCCATGGATGTATAAGATTTTCTTTTTCGTTTCGTGGCGGAAATTAAATCGAAACACTTGCATATCATCCAATGATAACTTATCCAGATTTGATTTAACATTTAAACTTGAAGGTTGTTTATGTTTTGCTCGGTTGATATCTTTACGTTTTTCCATAAATTTATCAAAGTCAGCGTCTGTATCAAATAAAATTGAGCGATTATGTAGTAAGTATCGATTAATAATTCGATTTACCATATGTGATCTCATAAAATGCTAACCCACCTTATATATTATTAATAAATTTCTTAAACATTATTACATAACTTATAAAAAGCGATATAATGGAGACAATGTTTTTTAATTCAATGTTTCACAACTATTTAATATTAATAGCTTTATATTAAATTCAGTATAAATTAGACAAACATAGAAAACAAATGAATAACAGCAAAGGAGTTAGAAAAATGACAGAAATTGAGAAAACTCAATATACGCATAACCGTCCTAATAATGACAATCAATTTGTTCGTTCACAACGTAAAGGTAAAAAACGTAGATCTTGGATAAGTTTAGTCATTCAATTTATTATACTTATATTAGTAGGTATCACTGGATATAGTATGTATAAACAACCTATTTTCAATTTGGTTTTTGCAAATCAACCTATTAATTATGAACAAATTAAAAATTTTCAAAACATGGTTACACAAATTGGTGCTCTAAATATAAATTTAAGCCAACTAGCGAATTTAGAAGATATTTCAAATCGATTAGTGTTCGTGTTTAATACTTTCTTTACGCTTATAATCATTAGTTTAATCATCACAGTCATTACAATTATATTTAATCGTACATTGTTAAAAATTCTAAATTTTATTGTACTAACAATTATGCTGATTATGTCTTTATATTTTGGATATGCAATTCAAACGATAGGTCAACGTATATCTAACAAATTACAAAGTTATTCTCTTCATATTTCACCAAACCAAATTATTAGTGAAGCCGATGCCATTCATAATGCCTTAATTTTATTAGTATGTAGTCTTGCATTATTAATTATCAGTTTCTTTTTCCGCAATCGTCGTGCAAATCGTCTTCAAAAATAACTACTAAAAAGATGGGACAGAATACTTCTGAATTCGTCGCATCCCCAGCTTGTTTTGCTTGTAGAATTTCATAGTGAAATTCTCTTTGCTGGGGCACCGAACCCCAACCTGCTTAGCTTGTAAAATTTCTTTATGAAATTCTCTTTGTTGGGGCCCCGCCCGCAAGGATGACTAGAACTGAGAAAAGCTTAATTTAAAGCGCCTTCTCAGCTCAGTCAGCTATTGCGAAATTGCAATGTAGCCTTTTACATAAATAGTAATATTCACCGTTTATTATTCTTTAATATCAAATTATTAAACTACTTTTACCTTTTAAATATCCAACAAATGAGGATACGCCTAATTTAGGCGGAATACTAACTAACATATGAATATGATCTTTACATGTTTCTGCTTCTATTATTTCTACGCCTTTTCTTTCACATAGTTGACGTACAATAACTTCGATATCTCTTTTTATCTTTCCGTATATCACTTGTCTTCTATATTTTGGTGCAAAGACTATGGGATACTTACAATTCCATTTTGTATGTGCTAAACTGTTTGTGTCGGATGACATTAAATAGCATCTCCTCGTGTTGAATATTTGGTTGGCTGACCAATATATATTCTAGCACGTAGAGATGCATTTTTTTAGATAACGGTAAAACCTTTTCTGAACCACACGCATAGCGTATGGTTTTTCTTTTTACAACAATAAAAAAAGTATCGATAACACGCTTAATGCGTGTACCGATACTTTAAAAATTACGTCCCCACAACATAATTTTATTTAAATTTATTACCTTCAGCATGCATCATTCTATCATGCTCAGCATCAGCGCCTTTTTTACCTTTTAAGAATAGACTTAAAATAAACGCTAATACAGCTAAACCTGTTGCAATCCAGAATGCATCATTAATACCTTCAATATACGCAAGTTTATTAACGTATTTTAAGATAGCTTGTAATGCTTCAGATTGACCACCATATTGTGCAGCCATTTGGCGAACATGGTCTTGAATCACAGGGTTTGTTTTATCTAATTCATTAGCAAACGCACCAACATGATTAGTAGTTTGTGTCGTCATAACAGTAACAAGAATTGCAGTACCAATTGAACCAGCCAATTGTCTCATTGTATTTAAGAACGCGTTACCATGAGAAATTAAGCGTGGTGGTAAAGCATTGATTGCTGCTGTCATAAGAGGCATCATTACGAATGCCATACCGAATGAACGTATTACATAGATACCCATAATATGAAGATATGGTGTATCCATATTTAATTTTGTAAGTTCCCAAGTTCCGTAAGCCATTACTGCGATACCGAATAATGCTAATGGTTTTAAACCAATAGTATCTAATAATTTACCCGTAATAGGACCAAGAATACCCATTACTAGAGAACCAGGTAATAGTAATAGACCTGAATCTAATGCTGAGAAACCACGTAAGTTTTGTAAGTAAATTGGAAGTAAAATCATACCACCGAATAAACTCATCATAACAACCATGTTAATGATTGTTGTTAATGTAAATGTTGAAGATTTTAATACTTCAAGATTTAACATAGGTGCTCTCATAGTTAATTCGCGAATAACGAATAATAAAATGAATACTACACCGATAATAAACATTGTAACGATTTCTGCTGAGCCCCAACCTTTGTTACCAGCTTCACTGAAACCATATAATAATGCACCGAAACCGATGGTACTGTATACGATACCTTGATAATCGGCTTTAGGATTTGTTGTTTTTTGATAAAGTCTGAACCAGAAATTACCAAATATAATTGCAACTAGACCTAAGAAGAACATGCCATAGAACATTACGTTCCAATGGTAGTTTTGTACAATATAACCTGATAATGTAGGACCAATAGCTGGAGCAAGGATCATGGCAATACCCATGGTACCCATTGCTACCCCACGTTTTTCAGGTGGGAAAATTGTAACAATTACGTTAGATCCTAATGGCATTAACACACCAGCACCAATCGCTTGTAGTACACGTCCACCCATCATCATTGGGAAATTATTAGACAGTGCACAGATTAATGAACCAAATGTGAATAGAACAAGTGCAATAATAAATAATCTACGATAGGAATATTTATTAAACAAGAATGCACTGATTGGAATTAAGATACCATTTACTAACATAAATCCTGTCATCAACCATTGACCAGTTGATGCTGAGATATTAAATTCTGTATTAATTTTAGGTAAAGCAACGTTAAGTAATGTTTGGTTTAAGATGGCTATAAACATACCAAACAGCATTGCTGCTAAAATTTTGTTTCTTGTAATCCCTTTTCCGAACACGAAATCTTGTTTTTGTTTCTTGATTTGTTCATTTACGCGTCCTTCTTGAGAGTCAGGATTAATCGGCTCGTAAATTGAGTCTTTAGGAAGATGTTGGTTGTTAACATCTTCATTATTATTTTCTTTATTAGCATCATCTGCATAGTGTAAGGAATGTGATGCTTGATGTTGTTCAGGATGAATTTTTTCAGAAGTTGAATCTTGTCTGTCTTGTTCACTTTCAAAGTGATTTTTACGTTTGTCATTTTCAAAGTGATGACGATTATCTTCGTTCTCATAGTGACGACGTAATTCTTCATCGTTACGTGAAGAAGTTGATTCGTTTGAATCTTTATCATTTTCTAAGTCACTTATTTTAAATTTAGATGGATTACTTTGACTTTTAGATTCTTCATTTACGTGTTGTCCCTTAGATTGATTTGAAGATGTTTTTTTCTTGCTTGATTTTCTAAGAAGAACATTAATCAAACCAATTAAAATGATCGCTACAACTATATATCCAATAATGAAGGTCGCTGTCATTCTATGACCTCCTTAGTCTTTATGAATTTTTACTTCAGCGTTCATTCCAGGAACAACATCTTTTGATGGTACAGAATCTAAAGAAATTTTAACTGGTACTACTTGTGAAACTTTAGTGTAGTTACCGTCAGTGTTAGATGATGGCATTAATGAGAAACTAGCTGCTGTAGCTTCGCCCACTTGTTGTACTTTACCATCGATGTCAGAATCTTGACCGTCAATTGAAACATCAACTTTGTCGCCTTTTTCGATTTTGCTAACATCTTTTTCGTCAATATTTGCTGTAATGTATAAATCATCTAAATTGTAAGCATAAGCAATTGGTGATCCTGCTTGAGCAACTGAACCTTCCATGCCACTTGTTTTAACGATTGTACCGTTTTGAGGCATTTTAATGTCCATAGATTTAGTTTCACCACTTTGGCTTTGTGCCATTACTTCAGCGACTTTGTCGCCTTTACTCATTTTTTCCCCTTGTTTTGCATCAAAAGATTTAATTTGGCCAGAAGCTGGACTAGAGATTTGAATTTGATCTCCATCAACTTTAGCATTATCAGTTGTTACATAACTTGTTGCATTGTGGAATAACATATACGCTACGATACCAACAATAACAATAACAACGATAGTGATGATATTAATTAACACCATTTTTTTCATTGAACTTTTCCTCCTATTTGCTTTTCAAATTCACTTTTAATATTATAAAGACATGTACATTAAAAAAACACCAACAATTATCAAGAAATTGTCGGCTAGTTGAAGTTTCGAATAAAATAGGTGACGTTATGAAACAAAAAGCAAAATATAAAATTATAAAAGGCTTGATTGACTTATTAGAGGAATATCCATTTGAAAGTATCTCTATTAAAATGATTTGTGCAACTAGCAATGTAAATCGTTCGACATTCTATGATAACTTCCAAGACAAATATGATTTATTAACTAAAATTCAAAATTATCATTTAAGCAAATACGAGAACCTACTTGTTGCCTTTTCTTATAATTTTGATAGTATCAAAAAAAATCCTGAAAAAGTCCATAAATTTTTTAACATCATATTAAAATATATCTACCGTAAAAAAGCGTTCTACCATGCTATCTTTATTTCTCATCCAAATAAAGATCTAGTTAAAGAATATATCGATATCACTAAAAATTATTATGCAAAAATATTAGGTGAAAACGATACTACTATTCAAAATAAATCCTTTTTCATTACATACACCATGAGTGGTCAGATAGGTGTTATCATTAATTGGTTAAGATTAGGATGTATAGAAAGTCCCGAAGAAGTAGCGAGTGCCTTATTAGCCAATACACTTAAGTTGCAACGATAAATTTAATTAAAGTCGATATCAAAAGGAAATTAATATTTTAAGTTAAACATGTAAATTAGTAATAAATGACTAGAACTAAGAAACGCTCGATATGAGTGTTTTCTTAATTCTAGTCATTTTTCGTTGGAATCATTTTAACCCATTAATTTCTATCCATTCTATAAATCAATGGATTTCGTATGTCATTATGTTCTAATTAATCAGGCACTTTAACATGTCAATTCAATACCATTCCTTTATTAAACCGAATATTTAATAGGCATGTTAATTTGTTTTTTTATGCTTGAACACTTTCATATTAAGTAATTGCAATATAACTAATATGATAGCTGTAATACTAATAATCATGATATATGGCGTACTATTATATTCCCCTTTTAAATTAACAAGCGGCGTCACAATGCCACCTAATAACGATTGTAATAAACCTAATAAACTTGATGCACTACCGCTTCCAGTAGTACGTTCATCCATAGCAATAGAAAAACCTAAAGTTGCTACCCCAGTTACTGGTGCAACTAATACTATGAAGCCAATCACTAAGAGAGCAAAGTGCCAATGATTAATCAATGTTAAAGCTACTATAATAACACCAACAATTTGGACGATCGTCATGACGCGTAATAATACTTGTGGATGATAATAATCTACTAACTTCCCAGCAATTTGGCTAGATACTATTAAAGTTATACCGATTCCGGCAAACATCCAGCTAAAATGTAAAGCTGACACGCCATAAATTTTTTGAACTAGAAATGGTGATGCAGAGATATAGCTAAATAACATAATAAATGTTACACCTTGTATCAACATTGGTAATACAAAGCGCGGTGTTGATAATAAACTTTTAAAATTGCTAAATATAATGCCAATACCACTTTTATCTCTGTATTCACTGGATAATGATTCAGGAACTTTAAATAATGACCCTATAACCATCAATACACCAAATATTGTTAATATTACAAATACCATACGCCAGACTGCAAAACTAAGAATAACGCCTCCTAATGCAGGGGCAATAACCGGTGCTACACCATTAACTAACATTAATAAGGCTAAGAATTTTGTTAATTCGTTACCATTATACATATCACTAGCTATCGCTCTAGAGATGACCGCGCCAGCACCACCGGTAAATCCTTGAACAAATCTTAATAAGACCATTATCCAAATATTATCAACAAAGACAATGCCCAAACTTGCTAAAGCAAAAATAATCATTGCAATGATTAAAGGTTTTTTCCGTCCTATACTATCTGAAATTGGTCCTACGAATAAATTACCTAATCCTAGTCCAATCATAAAAAGTGATAATGTTAATTGCGCATTAGCTGTTGTTGTATCAAAGTCATTTTTCAATTCTGGTAAGCCAGGTAAGAACATATCTATTGATAATGCACCTATAGCTGTTAAAGCACCCAGAATTATAATAAATAATGGTGAATTTTTCTTTTGCGTTTGTTTCATCTCCATTCAAGTCCCGTCCTTTTAATATATTTTTTCATGATTATATAGGTAAGGAGTAGGTGAAGATTCACAAATGAATCTCTCATCCCACTCCTTATTTCGAATTAATTAATTGATAACTATCATTATCACTATCTTCAGTTAATTCATAATTCGTCGTTTCATA
Source organism: Staphylococcus taiwanensis (assembly GCA_020544305.1). Lineage (NCBI taxonomy): Bacteria > Bacillati > Bacillota > Bacilli > Caryophanales > Staphylococcaceae > Staphylococcus > Staphylococcus taiwanensis. Next base: position 734,596 of record CP058667.1, on the reverse strand, counting down.
CTGTCCTAAATGATTCAAATTCAATACTTTAGCTTTAATTGTATCTCCATCTTGAGAAGCACTAACAATTTGAGGACTTGTCATTTCCATTGAATCATTCAAGTTATTTTTTAAAGTCTTATATATACTTGAATTATTTTTTAGAAATGTGCTAACTAAATTAAAATTCTCTTGAGAAATAGCAGTATTTAAAGATAAAGAGTAATTACTAAAGAAATTACTTAATTTTGTTTTCAAACTATTTTCTTCTTTTTCTTTTTGTTCAATATAATCACTAATATCTTCTTTATCGAAATCCAAAGTTGCACTATTTATATTACCTAAATCACGTGCTTTAATCGTTTTAGTTTCTGATTTAAAGGTTTTACCTTTAGCCTTACCAGAAGCCGAAACGATAATGTCTTTGGTTTGTGGATATGGTCCATATTCTCTTGATGTATCGTACTTCATTTCTTTGTCATTAATTTTAACTTTAAGTGAATCTTTATCTAGGTCACTTTTGCCTTTTAATTTAACAGTTAAAAGGGCTTCATTGAAGTTTTCATTGACTTCGACAGTATTGCTCTTGCCATATCTGAAATCAAACTTCAATTGACCACTAAAGTTGCCATATTCCGTTTCCTTTTTAGCATCAATAGAATAAATACCTGGTATAAATTTACCAAGAGACGTTTGTTTATTTGCATCAGCTACGACTGTTTTATTTTTGCCACCGTCTCTAAATTCATATGTTGTTTTCAATTTTGGCTTAACAACAGCTTCTTTTGTAGGAGCTGAAAAACTCATATTATCAAAAATTAAAAAGCGCGTACCATTCTTACTAACGCGTAAATAATTATTACCAGCTCGCGTTTTTAAATATGTAGCTTCTTTCGAATCATTTTTATTGAGTTTTGTAACCGTAGATCGAATATCTCTCGAGAATTTCTTTATTCCTACTTCACTTTTAATATAGCTTATATAGACACTTGCATCATCGGAATCGATGTGTGTATCTTTCGTGCTTAATAACGTTGCAACCTTTTGTGAATCATTATTGTCTATCGCATTAACTAGAATTTTGGTCTGTGCTTCTGGAGAATTATAGTTTCTTACCAACATAAAAACAATAATTAATAGCACAATAATAAAAGCAACAATAATCCATGGAATGAATCTTCTAAGTTTGATATTAGATGCATTAGATTGAGGGGATTTATTTTGTTTGTCTTTTAATTTTTTCCCACAATTTGGACATTTACTTAAGTATTCATCATCAATTTTCTGTCCACAGTTCGGACATGCTTTCATTTAGTCACCAACTTTCCCCTCGCATATCTTCAATATTTATAATTAAATTAATTTCATCATATTTAGGGTATATCTTCTATTATATAATATTCAATACTCACGTTCACACTAATTACTACTATGAAATAACAATTTTATTATGTATTCGCTTCTTGAAAATGGATTTTCCATTAACTTTATTTTATATTTTTCAAACTTTAGCATTAAAGTTTTTGACTCTTTCGTCAATGACATAGAGAACACTAAGCGCTTTTTCAATATCTTTACTTGATAAATCTTCAACCATATCGCTTACAATGCGACTTACGATTTCATTATTCTCTTCAGTATATTGGCGTCCTTTAGCCGTTAAAATCACATATTTCAGTCTTTGATCGATTTTGTCATTGGACTTTTGTAATTCTACAAAACCACTATCCATCAATTTTTTTATGCGTCGGCTTACTGCAGCTTTATTGACCCCCTGTTTCTCAGTAATTTCGGAAATAGACAAAGCATGATAATGACTTAGCAGTCTCAGCACATTAGATTGTTCCATTGAAATACCGTATTTACTTTGTTGATCTTTCAATAATTTAGCAGTTAACGTGTTTGTATCATCTATAAAGCGCTTCATAAATTCGATGTGATTTTTAGAAATTCTGCTCATTCAATTGCTCCTTATTTATTTGCATTTATTTTCTACATACACTTTTAAATAATATCAATAAACATTACCCTTGAAAACCACTATATGAAGATAATAGTTGCTAAAATATGACGTTTTCAATTACATTTAAATATATAAAGAAACTCGAGGTTACTATCATGCTAACAACAATACTGTCACTAATTGTTCTCATAATACTGTTAGGTGTCCTTTTTAACTTTAATAAATTCCTTAACTTAACAGTGTTTATTACAACGGTTACATTATGCTTTCTCATCACAATTATAAATATACTAACAATGACTATTCCTACATTATTAACACTTATCATTATTATCGCCATATTAGGATTAATTATTAAACATTCGCATCTATTTTCATTTGAAAAAGGAAGAAGATTTTTATTTAAAATGAGTAACCATTTGATACATGGTGTTTTATTTATTGCAATACTCATATATATTAGCACCATACCTATACCTATCATAAATGGTATATTTTTATGGATTACTATGATTACGTTTAGTGCGTTCTTCTCATTTGTTATATATCTAGCCTGGTCTTCATCATTAGGTCGTATCACTACCAACAATCAATACGATATCATTATGGTTTTAGGTGCAGGTATTTTTACAGAACGTGTTACACCAATGCTGGCAGATAGATTAAATCGTGCTTTAGAAGTATATCAGCATCAAAAAAGTCATTGCCTCGTTTTAGTGAGTGGTGGTCAAGGTCCAGATGAACCAATACCTGAGTCTCTTGCAATGAAGCGTTATTTAGTTGCTCATGGTATTCCTGTATCTTCTATTATTATGGAAGATCAATCGACAAGTACTTATGAAAATTTCTATTTCTCACGAGATATGATTCATTCCCGTTTTAATCACAAACCTAAAATGTTATGCGTTACAAGTCAATTTCATATTCTTAGAGGGCTTCGCTTTGCGCAAAAATTGAATTTAAAAATGGATGGAATAGGAAGTCATACACCTTATCATTTCTTTAACATTGCACTTATACGTGATTTCCTAGCGCTTATGTATCAATATAAATTGCTATTAACGATTTACTTTGCTATTTTATTCTTTTCATCAATCTATGTGCTATTTTAAAATTTAATATTTAAATTAAAAAGGAACAAACGGGAGTGAAACAGAATTCAATTCGAATTCATTATTTCACCCCCGCATGGCATGACTAGAACTGAGAAAAGATTGATTTAAGCGCCTTCTCAGTTCAGTCAGCTACTGCTAATTTGCAAAATAGCATGATTATATTGTTTATGTTCCAGACTCACTGTTCCTTTCTTGTTTATTTTATCAATCCGTCTTCCAATCGAATAACACGATCTGCATAGTCAAAAAGTCTTTTATCATGTGTGATCATGATCCCTACCATATGTTGGTCCTGTACTTGATTTTTTATCATTTCGACTACTTTAACTGCACGTTCTGCATCTAAACTTGCTGTAGGTTCATCAGCTAGAATAATTTTAGGTTGATTCATAAAAGCTCTCATGATTGCAACACGTTGTTTCTCACCACCTGATAGCATATGTGGATATGCCGTTAGTCGATGTTGTAAACCAATACTTTCAAGTAAACGTTTAGCTTTATCTTTGGCTACTTTAGTTTTGATTCCCGCTTCTTTTGCAACGATGACAAGTTGTTCTTCAACTGTTAAATATGGCACTAAATGCGCTGATTGAAAAATAAACCCAATATCTTTTAAGCGTAAAGCCGTTTTGTCTTTATTTTTAGAAAATAAAGATTCACTTTGATATAAGACTTCTCCATTGGTAGGTGTTAATAATCCTCCAATGATATTGAGAAGCGTAGACTTACCTGAGCCAGAAGCGCCATTTAGAATAACAAATTCTCCAGGTTGAACTTTAAAATTGATATCTTTTAAAACTTTTGTTTCGGCTGAGCCACTGCCAAATTCCATTGAAATATGTTCTATTTGTAAAGTCATTATTCTGTTCCTCCTATCGCTTCTATTGGATCCACTTTAATCACTTTTATAAAAGATAATAATGCGCCAACGAGACTAACGATTAGAAAAACAATAATCATTAATAAGACGTTATTATAATTTAAATAAAATGGCATAGTAACTGGCATAAATGCGTTTAATATGAAAATAACTAGTGTCGCTATAATTACACCAATCATTGTGGTTAATATAATTTGAAGCAGCAGTGCTAAAAGTAGATGCTTAGTTTTAATACCAATGGCTTTAAGTATTCCAATTTGTGGAATCTTTTGTATCGTCATCACATAAAAGAAAGCACTTAACACAATTGCCGTAATAGCAAATAAACTTATAATCATTAAATTAAGCGGTGTTTGTTCTGCTTTATAACTTGCTATATTATCTGTTAAAACTTGTTGATTCACTACTTTAACTCCATCAATCGCATTTATATGATGTGTATTCGTTTTATTTAAATGCGTCACTGGGTAAAATGATGCTGATTGCTTATTTAACGTATTAAATCCTGTTTTATTCATTAATACCATTGAACTATGTGCATACATTGCTTCATCAAGAATTCCACTTACTCGAAACGGTTTATCATGACCTTTAAATGTGATGATATCGCCCACTTTAATATTTTCACCTGTAAGTTTTTCATTAATTGCAATTTCATTTTTATGGTTTGGATACTGACCACTTTTAAGCGTTGGATATAAGTGATGTGGTGTTGTAAATACCATTACGTCTTGGTCTTGTTTATTAAGTTTTAATGTTTGGGTACTCAGCTGAGTTGGTTCTTGCTTTATAAATTTTTGAATGTCATTTTTTTGATTTTGAGTTAATTGTGAACTTTCGATTTTAGGTTCTTTATTATCCTGTACAATATATTGTTGTGCTGGCATATTACTCAAAAACGAAATATTCTCTCTTGCTAATCCTTGTGCTAAACCGCTTATAAATAGCACCATACTACCTAATAAGAAGATTATTAGCATAATTAATGTATAACGGAATTTATAAAACTTCATTTCCTTCCATGCTAAATTCATTTTTATTCCTCCCACTTCTATTTTCAAAATTAAGCTTAATCTTGAAATATGAACTGAGTATGAACTTTGGCTACATTTGTGTAATAAGCGTGATATTCTTATAGTAATAAAAAAATAAAGGAGAATAATAGATATGGTGAAGTGTTTAATCGTAGATGATGATGCTAAAATATTGCATTATGTGTCACAACATCTCGAATTGGATAATATTCAAACAATTACACATTCAAGTGGTGAAGCTGCTCTAAATTATTTATCACATCATCAAGTTGACATTGCAGTTGTTGATATTATGATGAATGGACTAGATGGTTTTGAATTATGTCAAATTTTGAAAAATGATTATGATATTCCAGTAATCATGTTGACTGCTAGAGATGCTTTGAGCGATAAAGAACGTGCTTTTATAAGTGGCACTGATGATTATGTAACTAAACCTTTTGAAGTAAAAGAACTTCTATTTCGTATACGTGCTGTATTACGTCGCTATAAAATTAATGCACAAAGTATCATTCAAATTGGCAATGTCACACTAAATGAAGAATTTATGGAACTTTCTGTAGATACTAAAAAACTCAATTTACCTACCAAAGAGTTTCAATTATTATTTTTATTATGTAGACAACCTAAACATATTTTCACACGTGACACCTTAATTGAGAAAATTTGGGGATTTGATTATGAAGGTGATGAGCGGACAATTGACGTACACATAAAGCGACTACGTCAACGTTTATCTAAATTATGCGCTACAATTGAAATTCAAACAATCAGAGGTCAAGGATATAGGGTGGCTAGCTATGTTTAAATCACTATACACACGAATTGCTATCTATACAATTACAGTTATATTGTTAAGTGCATTAATTAGCTTTTTATTAGCTAATGTATACTACCACTACAATTTAAAATCACATAATGACACTAAGATTATGCGAACATTAAAAGATGCACGACATTATTATGAAACTTCAGATAATACGAATTTAAATGCTTATTTTAAACATTTAGGTAAGATGAACTATCAGATTATGACTGTTGATCACCAAAACCATAAATCTTTTTATGGGCATCCTTATCGTAAAGATACACTTAGTAGTTCTCAAATTAAACAAGTACTAAACGGCAAAGATTATCATGGTATTAAAGAAAAGCCGTTCGAGCTTTTTGTTACTGGCTTTTTTGATAATGAAACAGATAATACTGTTGGTATAAGTTTTGAACATCATAGCCAAACACTTGCAGTATTTATGCGTCCCGACATTGGCGAAACGTTTAGTGAATTTCGTACTTTCTTAACCGTATTACTATTATTCTTACTTACTATCTCAATTACACTTGTGATTGCATCTACTTATGCAATTATTAAACCGATAAAAATTCTTAAACAAGCGACTGAACGTTTAATGCATGGTGATTTTGATACCCCTATTCATCAAAGCCGTCAAGATGAAATCGGAACATTACAATATCGATTTGATACGATGCGTCAATCACTAAAACAAGTTGATGATATGCGCCAACATTTCGTTCAAAATGTTTCACATGAAATTAAAACACCTTTAACACATATTCAACGTTTACTTACAGAATTACAATTTACAGCAACACAAGAAAAAAGACAGACGTATATTGATGAAATTCATGACGAAGTAACTCGATTAAGTAATCTCACTAAGGAATTACTTCTCCTATCAGAACTAGATAATGCAAATCATTTACACTTTGATAATCATATACACTTAACTACGATGATTAGAGAAATAATACGTCATGAGCAATTCGAACTGGATAATAAAGATTTAATGTTGTTGTCTGATTTAAGTGATATTTATTTCCAAGGAAATAGTCGTTTATTACATCAAGCTTTCGCTAATCTCATTCAAAATGCAATTAAGTATTCTTCAATTGGTGGTACAGTTGAAGTTCGTCTTTCTCATGACAATAATGATTCCATTTTGCTTAGTGTCAATAATGAAGGAAATACGATTCCTTCAGAAACACAATCACATCTATTTGAGCGATTTTATAAACTTAATGAGCAAGATAATAGTAATGGCTTAGGACTAGCAATTACGCAATCAATTATTACATTACACCAAGGCGAAATTAATGTTTCTAGTGATGTACAACAAGGTACCACCTTTACGATTAGACTGACATCTAACTTATAAATATATTGCATGTATGCAATTGATGTAATAATTTGAACCACTTACACAGTGAGAACTACCGCATACTTATTTTTACTAAAAAAAGCACCCTATCATGATTAAATTAAATTATGGGGGAGGTTAAAATATGAAACTTAGACTGCATATATCACCTGATGAAAAAGAAAAATTTGTTGCCATTCATGCACCATCGTTAGATGAAGATGTTCAACAAATTATGTCTTGTATTGAAGATTTAGATCGTGTGACTCAGTTATATGGTAAATATGAGGATGCGATTTATGTACTAGACATTAAATCGATTGTCAGTTTTCGAACTTATAATAATCAGGTAGTGGCAATTAAAGGTATGAATCAATTCAAAATAAAAGAACGATTGTATGAATTAGAAGCTAAATTACCTACTTCTTTTATTAGAATTTCTAAATCTGAAATAGTTAATATTGATAAAATTGAAAAACTTCATATGGAACCAAATGGGCTCATTAGAATGTATTTGAAAGATTCCGATTTCACATACTCCTCCAGAAGATATTTAAAATCGATAAAGGAGCGATTATCGTTATGACAAAATTATACAAATTTCTAAGTATCCCTTTGTTAATTGGACTAACGCTATCTATCATTTTTAGTTATATTCATGCCGAAGGAGAATATTACCCTTTATCTCCTATATCTACATTAGGAAAATTTTATTATGCTCATTTTACTGAACCAACTGTCATGCTTATATCTATTATATTATGGTTATTAATTGGCGTGCTTTTTTATCTGACAAATTTCATTTTTACACATACTGACTGGAGTATCACACGCACAACGATTTTGCATTTCATATTTAGTTATATTGGGTTGCTACCAATTGGCATTTTAGCTGGATGGTTTTCATTTAAAATTGAAAACATTTTGATATTCACATTTTATTTCATCATTATCTATTTAATGATTTGGATAAAATCTTACTTTAAAAACAAAAAATACGTTACAGAAATCAATCGACAACTAAATAAAAGGGTTAAATAAAATTTGGCTAGTTACTCTTATAATTCATTTAGAGTAGCTAGCCAATAATTTGTTATATATACAGACTTATGTCATTATTTAACGTTTAAATATTTTTGAATTTCTTTATTTACAGCACGATACACATCTTCATGATCAGTTAATTTTAGACCAAATGATGGTACCATTTCTTTAATTTTAGGAACCCATTGTTCAAAATTATTACTATAACAACGTTGTAATAAATCAAGCATTATATCTACTGCTGTAGAAGCACCTGGAGACGCTCCTAATAAAGCTGCTAATGAACCATCATCTGAAGTAATCACTTCGGTACCAAATTGTAAATTACCTTTACTGTCTTCAGTATCTTTAATCACTTGAACACGTTGTCCAGCAACAATAACTTCCCAATCTTCATCTTTCGCGTTAGGAACGAAGACACGTAAATCATTCATACGATCTTTATGTGTAAGCATTAATTGTGAAACTAAATATTTAGTTAAATCAAATTCTTTTACACCTGCTGATAGCATTGTAATGACGTTATTTGGTTTTACAGAACGAATTAAGTCTAAATTAGAACCTGTTTTTAAGAATTTAGGTGAGAACCCTGCAAATGGTCCGAATAATAACGCGCGTTCTCCATTGACAAAGCGAGTGTCTAAATGTGGTACAGACATTGGTGGTGCACCCACATCCGCTTTTCCGTATACTTTCGCATGATGTTTTTCAATAACTTCTTTATTAGTACAACGTAAGAATAAACCACTTACTGGGAAACCACCAACATGTTTCGATTGTTCAATACCTGTCTTTTGTAATAGTGGTAAACTCGCTCCACCTGCACCAATAAAGACAAATTCTGATTCATATGTTTGTACATTTCCAGAATTCAAATCCTTAACGGTAACTTTCCAGTTGCCATTATTTAACTTCTCAATATTCTGAACTTCTTGTTTATACGTAACTTCAACATTTCTTTCTTTTAAATTAGAAATTAATTTTTTAGTTAAAGCACCAAAGTTAACATCTGTACCACTTTCATCACGTGATAATGCAATTGGCACGTGAGATGTTCTACCCTCGACCATTAATGGAACCCATTCTTTAATTTTTTCACGATCTTCTGTAATATCCATTTTTTCGAAAAGGATATTTTCTTTTAATGCTGCGACTCTGTTTTTAAGAAATCTTACATTAAAAATACCTTTTACAAAACTCATATGTGGCACGGATTGAATAAAATTGCCTGGGTTTTCTAATTGTCCTGTTCTTACTAAATGCGCCCAAAATTGTTTTGATACTTGGAATTGTTCATTAATTTTAATTGCTTTAGTAATATCAACAGAACCTTCTTTGCCCTCTTTTGTGTAATTCAATTCGCATAATGCAGAGTGCCCTGTACCAGCATTATTCCAAACGTTAGAACTTTCTTCACCAGATTGTTCTAATTTTTCAAAAATTTTAATTTCTTTGTCTGGAGATAATTCCTTTAATAGTGTTCCTAATGTTGCGCTCATTATCCCGCCACCTATTAAGATGACATCTGTTTTGCTATGTTGTGAACTCATAACAATACAGTCCCCCTTTTTAATCACATCTTCAGTCGATAGGTATAAGACCCTGGCTTAATAAATTAAAACGCTTTCTTTATTTATTAAAAATTTTTAATATTAATTTTACGCAATAACGTAAATCGACTTTTTTATAACTACTCTAATTATATACATAATCTTACTATGAAAAAAGTGTTTACACTAATTATTCAATGATTTACATCAATGTGGTGTCATTCTCACTCATTAAGAACTTCAAAGTGGTTAAAAACTTTGAAGCGATATGGATATTTCTATTAGGAACTTTAGATACATGCTATAATTTTTTATTATGAACAAATCGAGGTGTATTTATGAAGTCATTTACTTTTTTAATGCATAATATTTATGCACTAGGTGGAACAGTTAAGGCTGTTACCGAGTTAGCAAACACACTTTCAAATAAAGGACATCATGTTGAAATCATTTCTGTGTTTAGAGCTCAAGACAAACCGTATTTCAAAATTAATGAAGACATAAAAATTAAAAACCTAGTAGATTATCGTATGAAACCTCAAAATGTTGTTTCAATTATAATGAACCGTTTAAACAAATTTAGCCCCTTTTTACAACCCACACATCTCTCAAAATTTGAACCTGGGTTAAATCAATTTTCGAAATATGTAGAACACAAAATGATCAAAGCAATTAAGCAAGTAGACACTGACATATTAGTTGGAACTAGAGCGAGTTTTAATATTTTAATATCAAAATATCGTCCTAAAAATGTGTTGACGGTTGGGATGGAACACATGAATTTAGAAGCCCATCCGCAAGACTATCAACATGAGATATTAAATGCTTATCAAGGTTTAGATCTTGTCACTACATTAACGCATCATGATCAGAAAAATTATGAAAAACATCTTGATACACCTGTTTTCACAGTACCGAATATTGTAAATAATCATAAATTGAATGTTTTAAAAGAGAATATTATTATAAGTGCTGGAAGACTGGAATATGAGAAGGGTTTTGACCTTTTAATTGAGAGCATTCGACGTATCCAAGATGATTTACGAAAGCTAAATTTCACTGTTGAAATATACGGAGATGGGCAAGAACGTCATCATTTACAACAGTTAATCAATACAAATAAGCTTGATGATTTAATTACAATTCATCCTGCTACACAGCAGCTAAACAACAAACTTGCTCACAGTAAAATAACTGTAGTTCCTTCAAGAAATGAAGGGTTTGGAATGGTCCTTTTAGAAGCCATGGCTCAAGATAATGTTGTTATTAGTTTTAATGGTACGCTTGGACCAGAAAGCTTGATTGAACATAATAGTAATGGTTACTTAGCCAATTACAACGATGCAGGATCACTAGCCAAATATATTGATATTGCTATGAATCATATTGATCATTCTCAAGACATGCTTACGCATGGAAATAACACAGTTGAACAATATTCTTCTAATTCAATATATAAAACGTTTATGCAAGCAATCAATCATCAATAAAAACTTTAAAAAAGACTAGTTTTATTTTTCAAGTGGCACATGATCTTTTTGATTTGTATCTTCTCTCTCTTGGATCCTAAACATTAAAAAAGGGTTGGAACGAGATTTCGTTCCAACCCTTTTCTTATTCTCAATGATGCGTTGATATCTATAATATTAGTGATAAGATAAATGTCCAAATACAGATAAAGATTAATAATCCAATGCTGTAACGTAATGTCATTTTAAGTAATTCAGATTCTTTACCTACTTCTTTAACTGCAGCAGTAGCAATCGCAATAGATTGAGGTGAGATTAATTTAGCAGCTACACCACCAACTGTATTTGAAGCTACAAGTAAAGAACCACTTGTTCCAATTTGTTGCGCAACTGATGCTTGAATTGGTGCAAATAATGAGTTGTTATTAACCACTGATCCTGTCATAAATACGCCAATCCAACCTAAGATTGGTGATAAGACTGGGAAGACATTTCCAGCTTTTGCAATACCTTGTCCCATTGCAGCACTCAAACCACCATAAGTTGTGATTTTAGAGATTGCTAAGATGAAACAAATTGTTAAAACTGGTAACCATAATTCTTTGAAAGTAACCCCGAATAAACGACCAGCATCGCCAAAGCTTACTTTTTTAGCCATTAATACCGTAATAATAATAGTTATTAAAATAGCTGTACCTGTTTGTCCAATAAAGTTAAAGCTTAATGTGATTGGTTTATGAGCAATATCACTAAATGTGCCTGGCAAATTAAAGTTCAATACTAATGACGCTAATTTACCGTTTGGTAAAAATAAGTTTTTGAAGAATGGTGCACTCCAAATCATAACAATCACAGTTAAAATAACGAATGGACTCCATGCATAAAAAATATCTTTTGCTTTATGATGTTTAACTGGTTCTGGTTCAACATCTTTCTGCACTCGATAAATATTTTTTGGTTGGAATTTTCTAGAGAATAAAGCTAAAGCGCCCATAGTTACTAGTGGTGGAATAATATCAGCTAATTCAGGTCCATTGTATACTGTTAAAAGTCCTTGTAACAAAGTATAAGTAATAGATACGACTAGTATCGCTGGTAATGTTTCTTTAATACCTTTTAGACCATCAATAATGAAAATGAGTAAAAACGGAATAAAGAAATTAATAATTGCTAGAGTTAATGTTGATGTTTGAGACACGCCCATAGCGTGTACGCCACCAGGTAAATGAAGTGTATCTACAACACCCACTGGAATACCAATCGCACCAAAAGCACCTGATGCAGCGTTTGCTACTAAACATAACATAGCGGCTTGTAATGGTCTAAAACCTAATTGTGATAATAGTAATGCACAAATAGCGATTGGTACACCAAACCCTGCGGCACCTTCTAAAAATGCATTGAATGCAAAACCAATTAATAATAATTGAATACGTTGGTCTTGAGAAATACTTGTAATACTATCTTGAATTGTATTAAATTGACCAGATTCTTGTGTAATTTTGTAAAGCAATACGGCCATCATAACGATATAACCGATTGGAATAATACCTTGATAGAAACCTTCAACTACACCACCAGTTGCGATACCTACTGGTAATTTAAAGAATGGGATGGCAATTAGAAGTGTAACAACTAATGTTGTAATTGCAGCATATATACCTTTCATTTTAAATAAAGTTAAACATAATAAGAATAGAATAATGGGTACTGCTGCTATTAAACTAGATAACACTAAGTTACCAAAAGGGTTAAATGTTTGAACTAACATAATTTTGACTCTCTTTCCTTTATTTTTTATTAATAAGTTTCTAGCTATGTGAACTATTTCATCTTTTTCAAGATATATAGTTATTTACTTAAATTAATATTGTCGACAACTTAACAATGCTAGATTTCACAATTTTTATATCTTGTGAACTTTTTCACAATAAAAATATAACACCTTTTTATATGAATGACAATACTATATAGTAATTTAAATCAAGTTTTTGTGAAATTTTTAACAAAAATGATTTTCAAGATTTTTCTATTATTTTTTTCGGAATTTTCACGCAAAATTATGATGTATAGTGATGGGAATTGTGATTTTTTTTAATGCCCGTGGTAAAATGAATATATGAAATTTACGAGTAAAAGGATAATGTATGATGATTAAACAAATAAATATCTCAAATATGTTACATCTTGAATTACAACTTAAAAAGGCTAAATCAGCAGGCTTTTCACATTTTATTCCTTATTCCAATGACATAAAAATCAATCAAGAAATGTTAGAAGCAGTAGAATTAACTCACAACTCAATTGCAGTAGATTACACAATTAATGCACTATATTTAAATGACTGTCGTTATTTCGGAGAAGATAAATTAAACTTTTTATCATGGATGAAAAATATTAATCATTATCCAAACCTTATTTATGATATTGACGCCACACTATTACATTTATCTAAACATGATATTCACTCCATTATGGACTTAGCCGTTATCACTGTTTTAAAAGATGAAATAGATATTGATAATCATGTTGTATTTGATTTTGCTAATCGAATACCGACGAGTAAAGTCTTTTGGAAATCATTAAATATTCATGACATAAAACAAATCAATCATTTCGATTTAAATAAACTAGCATACATAGATGGTCATCCAATTCCATATTCTAAATTTAAATTTCCAGGTAAAGAAGAAGAGATGCGCTTTGCTGATAGTTGGTTAGTTACAACTAAATTCAAACTACCTAAATGGCTATATCATAAAATGCATAATCATGCTTTAAAGAACCATCGAAATTTAAGTTATGTTTATGAAAAAGATCAATCACAAGTTAAAAACCACGTTGTCTTTCTAGGCTTTGATTATGGTTATCGTGGCAATTCCAAGTATTTATTTAATTATTTTGTAAAAAGAAATCCTACAACCGAAGCCTATTTCATCACGAATGATAGACGTGGACCATACTTTTTACCGACTGATGCTGAAGGTAACAAAGCGTTGATTGAGTCAGCACGTATTGTTGTTACCGAAAGTTATATTCCTGATGAATTTAAACCAAACGGTAAAGTTATTCAATTATGGCATGGTACACCTATTAAGAAACTATTCTTAGACAGTAAAGAACCTGATCAAAACAAAAATATTTATAATTATAAAGCACGCAAATATAATAAATGGTTACATCAAGATTATCTATTAACAGATTCAGTAGCTGCCGAAGGTTTGTTTGAAACTGCCTTTCCTAATCAGCATACGCAAATGATTCCGTACGGTTACCCAAGAGTGAGCTATTTATTACATTATCAAAATGACAAAAACCATCAAAAGAAAGTTAAAGATGCATTAGATGTCGATCGTACCAAACCAATATTGCTATATGTTCCAACTTGGCATGCAAAAAATAGCGATATTGAATTATTAACCATTACACCAGAATTATTGAATGAATATCACATTGTATTTAAAGGTCATGTCGAAGATACCAATCATGATATTCCAGATGGCGTTATCGTAGCGCCTGCAAATATTGAAACCCAAGACTTAATATTAGTTGCAGATGTCGTCATTACTGACTATTCATCAATCATTTTTGATGCATTAACTATAGATAAGAAAGTTTGTCTTTTCACTCCTAATCATGATGCTTATAAACAAGAACGTGGTGTATACGACGATGTTATGGACAGTTTGTCTAAAGTTTGGTATACAGATGAGACATTATTACATGATAATTTAATTCATCACACGCTTACTGAATTACCAAACCATCCACTTGTAAATACGCATAATACTTCTTTGAAGAAGTTAACACAGTTAATGAGAGATATCTTAAACGATAAATAAATCAATAAAATGGCCGACATGACTTCACATGAAGATACATGTCGGCTCTATTAATATTAAACTGAATTTACTTAAACGCTTCTTTCCATGATTAAATCTATATCAATAACATTTCCAGTATGAAACTCGTGTTGTCCAGTAACTTCAAAGCCATGCTTTTTATAAAAATTCAATGCCTGATGATTATGTTCCCACACACCAAGCCAAATTTTTGTTTTGTTTAATTTTTGTGCTTTTTCAATTGCAAGATTAATTAAATGTTTACCTCTGCCTCCACCTTGATATGTTTTATAGAAATAAATACGTTGAATTTCTAAATAATCATCGCCTTTAGGTTCCGTTTGTGCTTTACCAGTATTTAACTTTAAGTAACCAGCGATTTGATGATCGATTTTATAGAAGTAATGGTATGAGTCTGGATTAGCCATTTCTTTTAGTAACAATGGTTCATTGTAATTGTCCTCAAAAAATTTCTTAAAATCTTCTTCCGTATATTCACCTTCAAAAGTATCATAAAATGTCGTTTCAGAAATTTGTCGTAACGCACTAACTTCATTCTCTTTAATTCTTTCAATTGTCTCTGACATCGCTATTCCCCCTTTTTGAATATAAACGATTTTTACTCAATGCTTATCATATTGTGTTCCCTATCAAATACTTTATAGACATTTAAATTTAATTAATTTGTGAATATATCAATTTACTATTGATAATACTTATCAATGAGTATAAAGTAAAGATGATATTAGTATATAACAAGAGTGAGGTTTTAAATATGTTCCAAGATATGTTTGTTTTAGGCATTACAGGCCCAACAAGTTTAGTAGTAATCAGTATTATCGCTTTAATCATTTTCGGTCCAAAAAAATTACCACAGTTTGGAAGAGCCATTGGTAGTACGTTAAAAGAATTCAAGTCAGCTGCTGAACATATGAATACAGATGATGTGCATGACACTCCCAGTAAAGAGTCAAAACAACAACGAGAACACTCTAAATAATTCAACGCTGTTAGAACACTTTGATGAGCTACGCTCACGAATCGTCAAAGTGTTTATTGCTTTTGTGATTTCTACAATTATCGTATATATATCGTCACATTGGTGGATTAAACCATTTATTCATTATATAAAACGTGCACATGTAACCTTACATGCTTTTTCATTTACTGAAATGATTCAAATTTATATTATGATTATTTTCTTCGTTGCATTGTGCCTAATAATTCCGATTATTTTTTATCAATTGTGGGCATTTATAGCACCAGGTCTTCATCCCCATGAAAGAGGCTTTATTTATAAATTTAGTATATGGTGTGCTCTATTATTTATATTTGGTGTTGCCTTTGCGTTTTTTATAGGTTTTCCATTAATTATCAAATTTTCATTAACCTTATCTACAATCTTAAGTATAGAACCTGTTATTGGATTTAAAGCATATTTACACGAACTAATAAGATGGTTATTAATATTTGGAATACTATTTCAACTTCCAACTCTGTTTTTAGGATTAGCAAAATTCGACCTTATTGAAGTTAATGAATTACATAAGTATCGTAAATATATTTACTTTGGTTGTTTCGTTATAGCAAGTATTATCGCACCACCAGATATTACTTTAAATTTATTACTCACTTTGCCACTTATTATTTTATTTGAGTTTAGTATGCTCATCGCTAAAATAGCACAGCGTAAGTCCTAGACTTCATATTTCAATTAATGCAAATCATAGACCCTCGAATGTGTTCTTATTCATGAACGCACTCGAGGGTCTATTTATGATGGATAATTTTATTTTACACGTTTCTCTTGTTTGTCTTTGCGACTTTTCAAAACAAAGAAAACAATTAATATAATATAAATCAATTGAGCGACAATCGTTTCAACACTTGGGTAGAAACCAATTAGACCTATGGTTGGTAAGCCTTCTACACCATGTTGTGGCACTGTGCCCAACAATTGCAATTTCTGAATACTAACACCGAGCATCTTGAATGCCATAATAAAGATTAAAATCGATAACACTCTGAAGATATAATAAATCGGTATGAGTTTCACTATAAATCTAAATAATAATGCGAAGATCACTAAAATAACAATGGCTAAAGCAATACCTACAACAAAGTCCATTGTTGTAATACTGCCTATCATACCCATGTAGAAGATAATAACCTCTACACCTTCACGTAGGACAGAAATTAAACCTATTGTACCTAACAATACGAGGTTACCGTTACTTATGGCATTTTGATACATATTTTGAATCATATCATTCCAACGTTTCGCACTTGAACGTCGATGCATCCAAATACCTACCACGTACATTAAAATCACTGCGATAATACCTAGCGTAGCTTCCATTCCTTCACGTAACAATCCATTATTGCCAAGTGTCTGAATGAATACAACTGCTAATGTGATACTTAATATTAAACCTAATACCGCACCACCAATTACACTGGCTGTACCTTTATTGTCCTTAACATTACGTGTCATTGTCGTTAAAGTCATGATGATTAATAATACTTCTAATCCTTCACGTAAGAAGATAATCATAACATCAATGAAAGAATAACCTTCTTGACCAACTGTGTCTTTAATATCAGAATTAATCTCTTGTAATCCCTTTTTCACACGATCTTTATTACTATTATCTAATATACTTTGATAATAAGGTATTTTGTCTTCAATTGTAGTGTATAGAGAGCCATTTTTAGTTTGAATTTTACCTTCAACATATGGCCAAATTTGAACGAACTTAGATAGTGCTGCGTCAGTTTGATCCAAATGATTGTCATCAATACCTTTAATCGCTTTATCTAGCTCATCATTTAGCTGCGTCACTTTATATTTACCAGTTTCTTGACTGGATTGTTTTTGGTCAACTGTATCAATACTTGATTTGTAAGTAGTCCATGCATTATCCACTTTTTTCGTATCTAAAGGTTCTTTTTGAATAGCAACTCGAAGTTGCATTAGATTAACTTCAATTTGTCCGTATTTACCTTCATCATAATTACGAATAGATGTTTCATGACTTGTCCAAATCTGATTCAAACTATTATTAATAGATTGTAACTCTGCTTCATCTTTACTTTT
This sequence comes from Staphylococcus taiwanensis, assembly GCA_020544305.1. NCBI lineage: Bacteria > Bacillati > Bacillota > Bacilli > Caryophanales > Staphylococcaceae > Staphylococcus > Staphylococcus taiwanensis. Next base: position 716,467 of record CP058667.1, on the reverse strand, counting down.
AATGGCCTTTTTTATTTGGTCATCTTTAGCATCCACTTGCTGTTTTAACGCTTTAATTTCACCTGAAATATCTTTTGTTGATACAGTATTTTCATAAGTAATTAAAGATTTTGTAAGTTCCGAAAGTTTGTCAGCCTTTTTGTCAGATGATGTCGCTTTATCAACCGCTTCTAGCTTAGACTTAACATCTTTACCTTCTTTATTATCTTTAATGTGTAATGATTTTATCTTTGATTTTATGTCATTGACAGCAGATTGTTTTTCTTTGTCACTCTTATCTTTATCTTCCAAAGTTGATTTAGCATCAGTAATAGCAACATAGATGTCACTTATTTTGCTATCTTCAGCAGCATGTACAGGAACAGATGGCATCACTCTTACAATTGTGACTGTTAATACCACTGCGATAAGTATTTTAACCAAATAATGTTTCACCGAGATAGCCTCCTTTTTGAACACCTGGCAATACAAGGAAGGATGCGGAACCTCGATGTGTAATATATTCATTTAATTTATCACTATGACCTAGATGATTTTGAATATCGATAAATTGTTGTGTTGATTTTTGGAAACAAATAAATAATAATCCCGTTTCCAAATTACCTGTCTTCGCATTTGTTCCATCGCTATAATTATATGCACGGCGTTTAATACTTGTCTTAGCTTCATGTGCTAATCGTGCATGTGCATCTTTATCTATAACATATTCACCTGTACTATCTTTTGCATCTAAATCTAAACTATCAAATTCTTTTTTACCAGTTAACGGCGCACCAGATGCTCGTTTACGACCAAAAGTGGCTTCTTGTTCTTCTAATGATGTACGGTCCCATGTTTCGATATGAATTTGGATGCGTCTAATAATACAATACGTACCATTTTTAGCCCATCCATCATCTATAAAGACATACTTTTTAAGTTCATCATTTTTTCTTGGATTAACTGTGCCATCTTTAAAAGCCATTAAATTTCTAGGTGTTTCTTCTAATTTACCTGAAACAAATCCATTTTGTGACCATCTCATTTTGACAACGTCTCTAAATGGGCGAATCAAATTATGTATTGCGTGAAATGTCACTTGCGGATCATTTGAACACGCTTGAATCATGATATCTCCATCACTATATTCATCGTCTAATTGATCATTTGGAAAATGTGGTAAATCTTTAAATCCTGAGGGTATTTTAGATGACAAACCTACTTTTTTTAAAAATGATTTACTTACACCATACGTTATTGTTAATTTACTTGCTCCTAAGCCGATAGACTCTCCCGTATCTACTGGTGGCATTAATACATTTTGACTATCTTTTTCTGCTGGAGAACCGTCTGTCATATTTACAGACATTTGCGTCCATTTTTTAAACATATCTTTGATTGTAGCTTTATCTTTCGTTTTTAAATCTAATGCTACGAAATTACAATTTTTTTGGGTAGGTGTTGTTATACCTGCTTGCACTTTGCCATAAAATTCGAAGGCACCTTTTTCTTCATTTTCAGGTGTATCAAACATTGATTTAAATGAGAAGATACTACCTGCACCACTAGCACCTATTACAACACCTGCACCACCTATTCCTAGCATTTTTAAAAATGAACGGCGTGAGACTTGAGAGGTTTGTTGATCATCTAGTTTACTCATTCTGTAACCACAGCCATTTTACTTAAAGGTTCTCCAAGTGCGTTAACAGCATCCGATAGTGCTTTTCTATCTTTCTTCGTAACCGCACTATAATCTTTATAGCCATCACCATCTTTATATTTATCCAATAAGCTATTTACTTTATCAAAGTTCTTTTGAATATCTGAACTTAATTTTTTATCTTTTTTCTCTAATTCAGGTTTAAATAAATCATAGATTTTTTGTGCACCTTGAATGTTTGCTTTGAAGTCATATAAATCTGTATGAGAATAAATTTCTTCTTCACCCGTAATTTTTGAAGTTGAAACTTCATTTAATAAATCTACTGAGCCTTGTAACATGAGTTTAGGTGTAATATCTAAAGTATCCGCTTTAGCATGCAATTCTTTAGCGTCTTTTAATAATTGATCAGCATCTTTTTTTGTAGTGTCGTCAATTTTATTATCTTGATATAGTGATTTTTCAATTTTATGATAACCAGTCCATTGGTCTTCTTTTTTCTCTTCTTTCATGTCAGCTAAACGCGCATCAATTTTTGGATCTAAATCACCAAATGCTTCAGCTACTGGCTCGGAGCGTTCATAGTACATACGTACTTTAGGATATAATTCTTTTGCTTTATCCATATCATCTGCTTTAACTGCTGCAACAAATTTTTCTGTACCTTCCAAGAATTTATTAAGTTGATTATCTGTATACTTTTCATATTCTTTAGTCGCTTTTTTAAGTTCTGCTTTGTTTCCACCACTACTACTTTGAGATTGCTTATCTTTATTACTACTGTCATCACTATGGCTACCGTTTCCACATGCTGCTAAAAGTAGTGATGAAGCTAATAAAATAGTTGGTAATTTTTTCATAATCTAGTCACCTCATAAGAATTTCGTTAATTATCTATCGATGCTGAAGTATTTAATAGTAATCCATGAACTTTATAGCTTTGATGTTTTGCTACAAAGACCTTATCCACTAGAAAAGCACGCCAATTTCAATTGATAATCATTATCAAAATTAATTATATGTTTGTCCTTATTATGTGTCAATAACAATTCAAATGTATTTTTAATTAACAATTTTTTTATTTTTTGCTTTCATGTTAAAGACTAATTTTTTCTTATAAATAGATTCGCATTAGCATACTCATTTTTACTAACGGGTATATTAAGTATTATGATAAATACATTCTTTAAAAAGGAGCGCGACATTTATGAGTAAAGAATTTAAAGCATTTTTAGTCGACAAAGAACAAGATGGAAAAGTAAAGAGTGACTTTACACAAATGACCACAGATGACTTACCTGAAGGAGAAGTGTTAATTAAAGTTCATTATTCTGGTATCAACTATAAAGACGCTTTAGCAACGACGGATAATAATAATATTGTTAAAAACTATCCTATGGTTCCCGGCATTGATTTAGCGGGTACAGTCGTAGAATCTGATGACCCTACTGTTGAAGAAGGCGAAGAAGTAATTGTGACAAGCTATGACTTAGGTGTTGATCATTATGGTGGCTTCAGTGAATATGCACGTGTGAAATCAGATTGGATTGTTAAACTACCTGATAATCTTACATTGGAAGAATCTATGATTTATGGTACTGCCGGTTATACAGCAGGCTTAGCGATTGAAAAATTAGAAAAAGCAGGATTTATGACACTTGAAGGTGGAAAAGTACTCGTAAGAGGTGCTTCCGGTGGTGTAGGATCATTAGCGGTATTAATGCTTTCAAATTTAGGTTATAAAGTAGTAGCAAGTACTGGTAATAAAGAGGCGGTTGAAAAGTTAGAACATTTAGGCGCTAAAGAAATCATTGATCGTATATCTGAAAATGACGACAAACCTTTAGGTTCTCGTACTTGGCAAGCTGCCATTGATCCAATTGGTGGTGCAGGCACACCATACGTTACAAATCGCATAGAAAATAATGGTGGCGTTGCATTAATTGGATTGACAGGCGGTGTCAAATTCGATGCTACCGTATATCCATATATTTTAAGAGGTGTGAGTCTCGTCGGCATTGATTCTGTATTCACACCAATGAAATTACGCGAACGTGTATGGAGACGTTTAGCCACTGATTTAAAATCTGATATGTTGCATGAAATTAAACGAAAAATTTCATTTTCTGATTTGCCGAATGGTATTGAATCCGTATTAAACCATAAAAATACAGGTCGTATCGTTATAGATTTTAATGCATAACGTAATAACAAAAGTCGCTGAGCATTTGTTCTACTCAGCGACTTTTTCTTATTATTTATATACAATATACATGCCACCAGACTTTGGTTCAGTTGATTGAAAGCCAAACTTTTCATATAACTTATCAGCTGGATAATCTGCAATTAAGCTAACGTATGTGCCTTGCTCAGCTACCTCTTCAACATATGCCATTATCTTTTCAAGAATCATTCTGCCATACCCTTGGCCTTGGTAATCAGGATCCACCGCTACATCTACGACTTGAAACGCAGTTCCTCCATCACCTATGACTCTTCCCATAGCTATCAATTTATCATCATCGTAAATCGTAATATTGTAGCACGCGTTAGGTAAACCATTACGTGCAGCCGCTTCTGATTTAGGACTCATACCAGTTTTAACTCTTAAATCACAATACGCCTGAACTTGTGGTGCTTCATTTGAATATTTAATCATAGTGACATCCCCTTTTGTATTCTATAAATATTTATTAATTATTTCTTTATTCGACGCTTTAAAGATATCATTATGGCTCGAAACATATCCTTCTTTATATGCGTCAGGCTCGATATATAGTTTAGCTAAGTTTGCTGCGTTTCCTGCATCACTAAATGCGCTCGCAATTAAATGTACTTTGGCGTCATGATGTACAATGTCTCCACAAGCAAAGATACCTGGAATATTAGTTGTAGTATTACCAAATCCTTTGACGCGATATTCATCATATAAATCTAGTTTTGAAGTGCAATCTTTTAATAAAGGATTTTCATGATCAAATCCGTGACTAATGATGACGTCATCAAATTCTTTCGTAGTGGTTTCTCCAGATTCTATATTTTCGAGCTTAACTTCTCGAATATGTTCACAGTCTCTATCACCAATAAGCTCACTAATTTGAGTTTTAGGCAATAAGGTAACATTTAAATCTTCAAGCACCTTAATCATCGCCTCGTAACCACGGATTTCTGGCTTTCTATAAATCAATGTAATAGATTTTGCGATACCTGATAAATCTCTTGCCCAATCAAGTGCCGTATTCCCGCCACCAGAAATTAAAATATCTTTCCCTTTAAATTTTGAAAATGATTGCACTACATAATGTAGATTGGTTAAATGATAACGTTCAGCATCCTTAATATTAAGTGGCTTAGGATTTATAATACCTCCACCAACAGCAAATATAACAGCCTTAGACTCATAAATATTACCTTCTTCTGTTTCAACTTCAAAGTGTTGTTCGGCAACTTTTCGAATATCCGTAACGCGTTCATTTAAATTAACTTCGGGATTAAAATGTAAACCTTGTTCAATCATATCCTTTATAATTTCATAACATGGCTTCGGTGCAACACCGCCAATGTCCCAAATAATTTTCTCTGGATAGATTTGCATTTTACCACCTAGTTTATCTTGAACGTCAATGATTCTCACTGACATGCCACGTAGTCCAGAATAAAAACTAGCAAATAAACCTGCAGGACCGCCCCCAATAATTGTTACATCTTGCATAATTCATCCTCCCAAGATTGTGTCCCTTAATAAATGATAATAATTATCATTGTTTCTTATCTATTATACTATATGTGGCCTATTTAATGAAGAAATCACATTCAAATAGTATGTAATTCATTATAAATTGAAAAAGACTTTCTATTAAAACACATGTACTGTGTCATAATAAAAAGTCTTCATCTTCATTGTTCGTCTCTAGGTTCTTTTAATGCTGCTTGACGTATTAAAAAGAATAACAGTAATAATCCAGCAAGCATACCCGTATGTCCAATACCAGCAAAGCCAGCAAATGCCTCTGCTGAGTAACTTTTACCTAATACTTGATAAGTCCCTTTAGTAACCATCATTCCAATCGTTACAATGACACTGATATTGTAGATAATAAAGAACCAATTGAATAAGTAATAGCTACTTAATTTAAATACCTTTTCAAGTGGAATTAATATTAAAAACATAAACATACCTAAAATCAACGTATGCGTATGTACGATAGATAATTGCGTATCGCCCGTAAAATGATGCGCTTTTGTTAATTCTCTATAGTAAAAACCACTAAATAGTCCAAGTATCATATAGACTAAAAAAGCATATAATAATCTACGCATAAAAAATGCCTCCCTCACATCATTATTATAATTCATTAAGTATAACTTTAAAGTGACAAAATATGTAATATTAACATAATAAACATACTAAGATTAGCTGTGAAGAGCCTGGGACATAAATAATATGATGATGCTATTTTGCAAATTCGCAGTAGCTGACTGAATTGAAAAGGCGCTTAAATCAAGCTTTTTCCAGTTCTAGTCATCCTTGCGGGCGGGGCCCCAACAAAGAGAATTTCACTAAGAAATTCTACAAGCAAAGCAAGTTGGGAGTCGGGGCCCCAGCAAAGAGAATTTCATCAAGAAATTCTACAAGCAAAGCAAGCGGGGAGTGGACGACGAATTTAAAAAGAATTCTGTCCCACTCCCTTTATAAACCTAATTCTATTTATTTCTAGAATGTTTAAACAATGCTACTAATGACAAGATAATTGCAATAATTGATACAATCCATAATGCAATTGAACCACCTGATGATTGTTGTGCATTAGAAGTATCTTTCGTTTTTTCATCTTTAGTTTCTACTGCATTCGCATCTTTTTTAACTTCTAAAGTTGGCGCTGGATGTTCACTGTTTTCTTTGCCAGTCCACTTAACTTTATCTCCATTATCATACGTTTGAATCGCTTTAAACGCGTATTTACCTTCTTCTTTAGGGCTTGCGACGATGACAGGTAAATCGATAAATTCATCTGGACCAATCCCTTTACCTTTAGCCGTCCAAGTAATTTTAGTAATGTTACCTTTTTTATCTTTATCTAATTTATATTTATACTCATCTACAGGTTGAATATTCACAACTTGAACATCTTTAGGAACGTCTAATTCAACTTTCTTAGTATGATCTTTTTGTTCTACGGGTACTCGTACGTCTACACGTTCGTAAGATTCTGGATCTACAGCTTTAGGATTTAAAGTGACATGTGCATCGGCAACCTTAAAGAAGCCAACTGTAAAGAAGAGTAATAAACTTGTTGCTAATAATTTTTTAAACATTTCTTGTTCTCCTTTTTATGGAATACTGATTTGACTCATAATAACACCGGCAAGAATAAGTACAATACCAATCGTTACTTCAACAATTAAAGATATTTTGTTAACTCTATATTTTTTATTAAGTGCACGCGTTGTTTGCATAAAACCTAATCCCATCATAATCAATGTACCTATTATTTTGATGAGCAAGAATACTGTCCAAGTTTGCATATTCGACCAAATTGATAATATCTTAGTCTCATCAATTGACATTAGTATTCCTGAAATAATAATGATTCCAACTGCCGCAGCATTTACTTTAAATAAAATTTCTTTTAATAAATCTACAGCGTCTCTTTTACGTGTAAATACTGAAATAAGTAAATATACGAGTGCACCTAACCATAAACTGATACCTGTTAAGTGTAATGTTCTTAAAATAATTGACCATAGAGGCACACTTTGAGACCAAGCATGTCCTGACATACTTAAAGTTAGTATCATCAAAATGGAGACAATCCAATACCATGATTTTTCCATATTTCTTAATACGAAAAGTCCACTTAAAGTAATTAATGCTATTGAACTTAAAATATAAGGAAATTGAATTAAGGCACTTGGATTTAACGTTAACACTGCATCTAATACATCAGACGATAATGTCATTAAATATAATACAAGTGACATTAAATAAGCCATCATCATAATTAAAGATACAGCCACATGTCGTGGGAAAATATCAAACGTTGATAAATTATTACGTCGTGCAATACCATTAAGCCAATATAAACCAACTAAAATTATTGTGGCACCTTCTGCTATATATCTAAATAAACCAAACCAAAAATCTGGTTGCTCATAAAAAGCGGGTGTGGTATCTACACCATTGGCTGTTTTCTTGCCTACTGAGAATTCGAAACGGTCGCTGATTTCATGTCCATCAGCTGATACAGTATGCCATTCAATTTGTTGCGTACCATGTTTAACTTTGTCTGCTGGAAATGACAATGTTTGTGAATGACCAGTTGTTGAAGGTTTAACATCGGCTACCTTTTTACCTTTATCATTGTAGATTGTTATTCCTGAATAATCTGCATTAACTGGTTCGTTGTATGTCAATTCAAAACTATCGGGATGTTTGGAAACCACACCATTTTGGGAGGGTGTTGTTTTTTCTAATGTAGCGTGCGCTGAGGCTATGTTCTGTAAATTTGGTATCAATACTAATAAGAACATCAATAACGTCGCCAAAACTACTTTTGTACCTCGCTTTAATTTCACAATTGACTTCCCCCTATAAAATTTTGCTCATTTATCAATAATAAGATATTGTCTGCTATTTAACAATAATTATTATAATTTGTCACCTTTTAGCCAAAAAAGAGTGAATCAAAATTTGTATTAAATACTTTGATTCACCCTCTAAATAAAAACTTATATATATTTTGCAATCCAGTTAGTTTATAGGAATATAGCTGTGTTTGTGCAATAAGAAATGCAGTTCAAGATAACTGATACATTTCTTTAGTAGTAAACCTACTGCTACTAGTTTTCAATCAAAGCTGCTTTATCAACTGTTAATTGATTTCTTAGTAAATATACAATTAACATAGCTAAAAGTGCACATATTGTTTCGGCAATCAGTAATGACCAAATGACACCAGTTAAACCAAATAATGCATTTAGGGTAAATAGTACTGGAATAATTACAGTACCTTGAGCAATAGCCATAATAGTTGCACCGCGACCTTGACCAGTCGCTTGTAACATACCAGTGAATAAGAAACCAATACCATTTAACAATAAGGAAGTCATTGTTACTTTTAAGATAAATGTAGCTAATGTGACAATTTGTGGATCAGTACTAAATAATTGAACGATTGAATGACCAAATAACATTACAATCACCATACATACTGCAAAGATTGCTGCGATTGACATAATTACAACTTTAATTGTGTCTTTCATACGTGTTTTGTTAGATACAAAATTATACGCTATTAATGGTACAACCCCTTCTGAAAGTCCCATAATAATTAATTCTGGAAATTGTACGAGTCTAAATGAAATACCATAACTTGCAATAGCATAGTTACCATAATGAGCTAAGAATAAATTAACGACTAACCCCGTAACCCCCATCAATACAACCATTAAGAATGCTGGAATACCAATTTTGAAAATTTCTTGCATCATTGCTTTCGTTGGTTTAGCGTGTTTAATTTTTAAAGACAATGTTTCATCTTTCATTGCAAAATAAATAATAAAGAATAGTGCAGCAACTAGATTCGAAATGGCAGTACCTAATGCAGCACCTACCACATCTAAATGAAAACCGAATATTAATATTGGATCTAAAATCATATTCAATACTACACTTGAAATCATGCCAATCATTGAAATAATTGGTTTACCGATAGCACGTGCAAATTGTTCTAACACAAAGAATAAAATAACAAACGGTGTACTTAAGAACTCTATTTTTAAATAATCGCTAGTATATTTTAATGTTTCTCCGCTTGCTCCTAAAACACTTGCGATTTGATCAGTAAAAGGAAAAGCGATAATCGCAATGATTAAACCAAATACAAAACTGCAATAAATTGAGAAACTACTTACATAATGACTTTTTGTATAGTCTTTAGCACCAAGTAATCGAGAAATATACGTTCCTCCACCTACACCAAACAAGTTTCCGAATGCCATCAATATTGCAAATATTGGTAATGTTAATGAAATTGCTGAAATCATATGGCTATTATCTAAGAAACCTATAAAATAAACATTTAATATACCATAAATCACGCTTAATAATGATCCAATCATCATTGGTAAAGAGAAATGCATCATCGCTTTGATAATTGGTGATTCCTCAAAATAATATAATTGTTCGTCTTTCATTTCCATAATCTCCTTTAATATTAGATACCTAATAATTAGATACCTAACTATATAATTAAAAATTAAAGGAGTAAGACTGAAACTCATAGAATTTCATTATCTCACTCCGGTATACAATGCTTCTATTGAAATACTTTAAACACGTTTTATTTCAATTTAGTCATTAGATACCCTATATTAAAATGATTTATGACCATGCATTTTATAAGTCATAAAATATTTATTAATAAATTAATTGGCTTCCTTAATATTTTCATACATTCTGTTGAAGAAAGATTTTAATTCATCTTTTTCCTCTTTGTTAAAGTCTTTGACCAGTATTTCTTCTATATCATCAAAAATCGTTACAAAAGATTCAACAAGTTGATTACCTTCTTCAGTAAGTTTCAAATTTTTACGTCTAGAATCATTAGGATCAACCATACGATAGATGAGGCCTTTATTTTCTAAACTTTTTAAAGTTGAACTCACAGTAGATCCCTTTCGTTGAAAAGTATTGAGCAATTCATTCTGAGTAATGCCTCTATCCTTATGTCTATACATATAACCTAATGTATGACTTTGTTCTTGAGTGACATTATATTCATTTAGTTTACGGTCAGCGTAATGTTTCATTTCATGCGCTAACATTCTTACTAAATATTGATATGTTACTTCCATACCCTCACCTCATTTAGTTAGATGTCTAACGAATATAATACGCTCTTTTTCGATATAGTCAACCGATATATTAAAGTTTAAATTTTCAGATTTTTATATTTTAAAAAAAGACTTCAAATTGGTGTTTGCTCACCAGATTGAAGTCGTATCTTACTCATATCTTATGATGGAACTTCTGTACGTTTTGTGCTGTGTTTTCTTACAACAGCAGATGTGATGCTAGATATAACACCGAATGCCATAAAGCCAAGCATCATCCATACTGTAGTATTCAATTCGATATGTTGACCCATATAGATAATTCTTCTTAGTGTATTAGCATAATGTGTAAATGGATCGATGCTATATACCCAAGTTTGATAATTTTTTGGAAGCATTTGTTTTGGTAAAGTTACCAATTGCATACTAAAGAACATAAGAAGTATGAAGATTGGCAATGCTTTCATACCTAACCATACCATGATGCCTAAGATTAAACCGATAAATCCTAACATTGAAATTGTTATGAAGATGGCAACTCTACTCATGTTTCCAATGCCAAAATCAAATCCTAATATACCGTGCATGAATGCTACAAAAGCAAAACTTGCTAATAAAGCAGTTACAACCGCAAACACGATTTGACCTATTGAAGCGATTATTCTTTGTCTGACAGATGTATTATTAGTTGTTCTAAATGCAAAGAATAATAATACAGACGTTACTAATGATCCCATCCAAACAGGCATGAACATTAAGAATGGTGCGTTACCGCCAGCTTGATGATCCTCAATTTTGTGAAGCGTTTGATTATCTGTTTTTACAGGATTCGTAATACCTTTAATATCTGATGGATTAACTTTCACATCTTGTTTTGACAATGTTTGAATACTTTGTTTTGTGATTTGATTATTTAGGTTATCTCCCATGCCACTTAACACATTACCTACTATTTGAGAAGCTTGCATGCTTACACCTTTATTAGTAATAGTTTTAAATGTAGCTGCTTTTACATCAACTTTTTGATTACCCATTTTCTTTTGCATTTGTTGGGCAGCTTGAGCAGGAACCTCACCAGACTCAACTTTATCTTTCATCTCTTGTTTTTTACTGTCCATAACTACTTTTTGAGTTTTACTCATTGCATTTTTTGAGAAATCCTCGTTAAAAATGGCAGCACCATAATATTTTTCTTTATTGAATCCATTTTGCAAATCTGATACATGATCAACTTTAACCCATTTAATTGTTTCAGATTTGCTAGTCATTAATTTATCTTCAATTTTTTTACCAATATTTACTTTATTCCCCTGAATATTGACACCTTTATCGTTATTAACTACAGCAATTGGTAGTTCTTTTGGTTTTGGATTGTATGCTGGGTAGAACGCTAAAGAGAAGATGACTAATAAAGCAATCGCTGCTAAAGGTGTAACCCAGAGTAAAATACTTTTAAATATATTCATGAATAACTTACCTCCTAATATTTATTGAACAATGTGTTGAATATTTAATACTTTGTAAATTATAATGAGATAGTCATAAATAAACAATAATCAATTATTCAAATACCGTATGTTTTTGAACAGATTAGTTATTTTTGTCTATTAAAATATAGGAGGTCGAGAAATATGAAAGAAGATAGGCGCATCAGAAAGACAAAAACAGCAATAAAGCGTGCTTTTACAGAATTATTAAAACAAAAAGACCTCGACAAAATTACTGTTCAAGATATTTCAAATAGTGCTGATATCAATCGTGGTACATTCTACTTACATTATGAAGATAAATATATGCTATTAACTGATATGGAAGATGAATGTATTTCTGAAGTTTGGTCATTATCACAATTTAATAAATTCGAGGGCAGTGATCCTGAGGCTATCGCAAATAACTTTATTAATAATAATTTAAAGAGTGTGTTGCAACACATCTCTGATAATATGGATTTCTACCATACTATATTGCAACTAGACCGTAAAAGTCGACTCGAAGAAAAAATATATTCCTTAATTAAGAATAATATGCAAAAATATATTAGTATTGACAATGAAATTGATGGCATTCCTGAGATGTACTTTCACAGTTATGTTGCAGGTGCTACGATTTCTACTATTAAGTATTGGGTGCAAGATGAAGATCGTATATCCGTTGAAGACCTAACAGAACACATTTACAAAATAATCTTTAATGGGCCTTTACGTATTATGATTGAAAATCACTATAAACGTACTCACACGAAGTAAAACAAAACGAATATGAAAGGAATCATTAACCATGCTAACTGCATATAAACATTCAACAAATAATGATATTGTTGAAACAACTTTAGACCAATCTGCATCATGGATTAATGTTGTAGAACCGGATAGAGAAGAAATTGAACAATTAATTGAAACTTATAATCTTCCAGAAGACTTTATACGAGATCCTTTAGATGCCGATGAAAGTGCACGTATAGAATACGATGAAGATACAGGTTATTCACTTATCATCATCGACTTACCAATTGTTAGCTCTACAAATCGTCGTGTATTATCATTCGTTACAATTCCGCTAGGTATTGTCATTGGTAAAGGCCTTATATTAACAATTTGTGACGCTGAAAATGAATTTTTAGAAAATTACGCACGTCAAGAGAACGTTAATTTAAAATTTCATAGTCGTTTTGCATTAGATATATTATTGACAATTTCAAATCACTACAACAGAAATTTAAGATTATTAAATAAATCACGAATCCGTATTGAACGTGAATTGAAAAATAATATTACAAACAGACAGCTTTATAAATTAATGGAAGTCGAAAAAAGTTTAGTATACTTCTTAGCTGCACTAAAAGGTAACGATACAATTATTAAAAAATTATTCCGTTTACCTGCTATTAAGCGTTTTGAAGAAGACGAAGATTTATTAGAAGATTTAGTCATTGAAAATAACCAAGCAATTGAAACGACCGAACTATATACAGGTATTCTAGAAAGTATTACTACTTCTTATTCATCGCTATTATCAAACGAAATGAATAATATTATGAAGACTTTAACGTTATTCACTGTATTACTTACTTTACCTACATTAGTATTTAGTTTCTTTGGTATGAACGTTCCACTTCCCCTCGATGAAAAGAGCTATATGTCTTGGCTCGTAATCGTTGGTATATCACTTATTCTTGTTACAATCGTAAGTATCTTCTTATGGCGTAAACAGAAAATGTAATCAAAAAGGTAATTTCTATCTTAAACTCGGTAGAAATTACCTTTTTTGTTATAAATCTATTCTATTATTCTGCAGCTGCTTTATAAGCTTTTCTTCGTGATAATACGATTGTTACTGAAACTGAGACGACAAAGGCAATAAACATTCCTATAAAGTAATGTAGCCAACCTGCATGAGCAGGGTTAATTGAAATGAAACCAGGTAATCCTGCAGTACCTAATGCAATCGCTTTGACTTTAAAGAATGAAATATATGCTGAACCAACAGCTGAACCTAAAATAGCACCAATAAATGGATATCTAAGTTTCAAGTTAACACCGAACATTGCTGGTTCTGTTATACCAAGTAATGCTGAAATACCTGCAGCTGAAGCAACACCTTTCAGTTTCTTATTATTTTTAATAATTAAGAATGCTGCTAATGCTGCACCACCTTGCGCTACATTTGACATAGTGGCTATTGGGAAAATAAATGATCCCCCTGTTTTTGCTTGATCTGCAATTAACGTTGTTTCAACCGCAATAAAGCTATGATGCATACCTGTTATAACGATTGGCGCATAGAATAAGCCAAAGATAAATCCTCCAATTGCACCACCAAATTCGTATAACCATGTTAATCCATCTGATAACCAATATCCTAATTGTCTCGTGATTGGTCCTACAAATAAAAATGTTAAAAATGCTGTAACTAAGATAGATAGTAATGGCGTTAATAAATTATCCAAGACTGTTGGTATCACCTTGCGTAATGCTTTTTCAATCGTAGCTAGGATGTATGCAGCCACTAGCATTGGTAGAACTTGTCCTTGATAACCCACTTGGTTAATATGTAATCCAAATATGTCCCAATGTGGAATAGCTTTTCCTGCTTCTACTGCCTTAGGAAAATCATATGCACTCATTAAAGATGGATGCACTAAAATCATACCTAATGCCGCACCTAAGAATGGATTACCACCAAACCGCTTCGCTGCACTAAATCCAATAAGAATTGGTAGCAAGGTAAATGGCGCATTGGCAAATATATTAATCATATCTGCTAATCCAGCAAATTGGCTATGGACTTGAATCAATGATTTATTGTCATAAAATAAATCAGGTGCTGTTAAAATATTGTTAATCCCCATTAATAAACCACCAGCAACGATGGCTGGAATAATAGGAACAAAAATATCAGACAACATTTTTACAAAACGCTGTAATGGGTTCATATTTTGGGTCGATTTATCTTTAACATCTGCTGTAGTGGATGCTTCTTTTCCAGTAATGTGTTCTAATTCATTAAACACTTTATTTACTGTACCTGAACCAATGATAATTTGATATTGTCCTCCAGTAGAAAAAGTCCCTTTGACCACATCCATCTTAGATAATTTGTCTTCATCTACTTTACTTTCATCATTTAATACCAGTCGTAATCTCGTCGCACAATGTGCCATGGCGTCTAAATTGTCCTCACCACCTATGGCTTCAAGAATCTCTTCTGCCGACTTTTTATAATTCATCCAAATAACCTCCCTTATTAATGGAACCGGTTCTATTACTTACTTTTATTGTAATCGGTTCCATAAAATTTAGCAATATCCTTTTATGAATTTTCACTTCTACTATTTTTGATGTGAAAATAGATTGTAAATGATGCACTTCGGGAAATGTTAATATAAATATGATTCGATATTTGAGGTGGTAGCTAATGAAAGAACGAGGATATATTGAAAAATTATGGCGTGAAGAAAAATATAATGTCTTATTTCATAGTCAACAACATTATAATGATATCAGAGTATTACTCAAGCAATCTCCTTCTCTATCGGAAGTGCAGCATGCAATATGTGAAGCCTTAAATACACAACCTACTAAAGGAACGATGATCAACGCTTATGATCATATGTGGGGATATTTTAAAAAAGTTGCAACTAATAATGAAAAATCTCAATCAGAAACATTAAAAGAAGCTTTTATAAACGATAGTTGTCAAAGTGATGAATTATTATATTTTTTAAAAACGCTGGCTGACAAATATAAGATTACCTATTTGCAAAATTCTACCATATTAAATAAAAGCTAAACGTTTTAGTAGATATTTAAATAAAAATGGGACAGAAATCAATTTTTCTGTCCCATTGCTTATATTAATTCTGTTTTCTGTTAAAGAATTGTATTCTTGATGCTTACCACGTCATTAAAAAAGTATATTTAGAGATAATAGATAATAATACTGTTTACACTTTGGATTTAAAAAATTTAGGAATTGGGGGAGTGCTCTATATATACATAGTTTAGCTACTGTTAATACCTTTCATTAGTGACAAATGCATATTCTTTATCTATGATGTATGGCGCTTCTAGGAAGTGATGTCTGACTATATTTCATTACTTATCTAATTAAGAATTCTATTAGATTGACTGATCATGATGTTATTAAGATTTAATAATTTAACCGACATGGGATATGATTTTATGGTGTTGGGAATCTTGATGTTGAATCTAAATGTTTCCATAGTCAGTTGATAAGTAAGAATAATTGAAGTTTACATTTGTTAAGTCACTCTTTTGCTCTGACAGATGTCTTGAAACTTAGTTTTTAATTAACGTTTTCTTGATGTTTAAATTCTTTGCGATGTTATTCGTAGTTGTTTATACAGAATTAAATTTAGATTTCTAGCTTTGTTAATCATCATAAAGACAACTTTAATGTGTACACTTTGGCTCTTTATGATTTAAATGAGTTGCACTTGAAATCTATATTTATTATGCACTGAATTTAATTGCCCTACGCTATTAAAACTTTTCAAATTAGTAACGCTATATTTTCAATTTTTTTATTATGTTGTATAACTGAGAAAATTTTTATCGCTTTCATTAAAAATACGCAAAATTTTTTTATTTTCGACTATTAATTTTTTCGCTCATTTAATTTATAATAGCTCTTATTATTCATTCATCACTCAAAATATTATATTTATGAAATAAAAATTTACAGGAGATAAACACGTATGAGTAGCAACCTACAATTATATAATCGTTTTACCACTACACCGACTCGAAACATTAACTATGTTATCTTATATTTTTCACTAACTAATGAATTAACTATCACTATCAACGGTGTCACAAAAGAATTATACAATCATATTGCTATTATTAATCAGGGTGACTTATTTAATATTGATGATTCTCATCATCTCATTGAACTAAAAATACCTATAGCCTACTTTTATTTAGAAGATAGTGATTTCTTTAATTGTTTTTTCGACCGTCATTTATTGCAATCCAATCATTTTATTAAATCTCTAATTCTGCAAAGAATTTCCAGTTTCATAAATAATGAAACACCAGACAATGAAGCAGTTTCAAAGATTATTCGCACACTTTATAAAGAAGCCGTCGTTAGAACTTCTTCATCTTATATACCTAAGATGACAATTAATTATCAATTGTTATCTAACATTGTCCTTTTTATTAATGAAAATATAACTGCCAATATTTCCCTGCAAGATATCGCTCAACATGCATTAATTTCCGAATCATATTGTTCAAATTTATTTGGTCGCTTTTTAAATGTCAATTTCAAAGATTTCTATACGAGCTTAAAAATTAATCACGCACTAAAGTTATTATTAACAACAAATGACTCGATAACTTCAATTTCTGAGCTATCTGGATTTAGTAGCCATACTAATTTTACAAATCAATTTAAAAAATACCTTTATGTTAGCCCAAAACAATTTCGTTCAAAATTAAATCAGATGGAACCATTGCCAGTTATTCGACTTACAGAATCTATCAGTCCACAATTTTTGAATTTAATTTCTCATTTTGAATTTACGGATCAACTCACTGCTGAAACAACGAATGTCAAATTAGACAACGTTGAGTTGCAAGATAAAGCACAATTTTCAACTGCTTTTGTTGATTTTCAAGATATAAATGAATTGTTTCAATTTGTATTCAACGATTATTATGATATTGATTTATCTTACTTGCCTAGACCTGCAATATTAATTAATGATGCGAGTAACATTAGTAACCAACAGATTAATTTCAATTTATTAAATCGTTGTTTTGAAAAGTTATTTGAAAAAGATATTAGACTAGCAGTTACAATTAAATATAAATCAGAATTTGAAGCTATTTATAAACTGATTATGCTCTTTTTACAGAACAATAGAGATTATAAATGGCATAAAAAGAGATTAAAATTCATGTTAGTGTTTGACACAGAAACAATGTCAATTCAAGATATACATCTGTCACATCTTAAATTGAAAAATAAAAATAAATTCATCAAGTACGGATTAATCATAGACGGTTTGATACGTCAAAAGGATTCACTGCAAGATACGTATGACATGATGAATCGCATGAATTTCGACTTCTATTTTGTAGATATTGAAAACATTAATACGAAAAGTGTATTAATTGATAAGCAACGTGGATTTACCCAAGCTTCAACACATTTTGAAAATTATTTACGTTTCATTAATGATTCCAACATCCCATCTACGCAATTCGTATATCGAAGCTTATCATTAAAATGCTTCAAATATACAAATAATGGTGCTAACGCTCTACAATTATCAGATATAGTATGTCATTTAACTCAATTAATTAAATACGGTGGCGGTGTGTGCTATCAACTTATTGAGACAAATCCTATGTATATCTCTTTATTTAACCATCATGGTAGTTTATTACCAATAATGCATTTATACCGATTTATATCTCCTTTTATGGAAGAATCGATTTACATTTCTAATAATTATGTGATGTGTATTAAGGATGGTAACTATCATTTCATCTTGTTTAATAAGATTAATGATCGCTATTTATCTGATAGTAAGCAACACTATCTTTTTGAAAATGAATTTAAAGAGAATACTTTATTTATCGTGGATACATTAAATAACGAGCATGGTTCAATACAAAATTTACTACCACAAGACAAGTTACCTGTATACATTGAAAAAGAGATCATTGAAAAGATAGACAAATGTAATCATCCTAAAACTGAGTTATTCATCCAAGAAAAAGATGCTTTACCGTTTCAAATTACTTTGAAACATGATGAAGTGAAATATATTTGTATCAAGCCTACTTAATTCTCATTTTATATTTAGTTTAGTTATTTCGTGATTGGGCTATATAATTATTAAGGAGATGATAAGTTTGGATAAACAGCAAGCCACTCAAGCAATTGAAAAAGTTTTAGACACTTCTAAAGTTGGTGTATTATCAACTGCTTATAATAATAAACCAAATAGTAGATACATGGTCTTTTATAATGACGATTTAACACTATATACTAAAACAAGTAATAAAACTACTAAAGTAGATGAAATTAAAAATAATCCTAATGCGTATATCTTATTAGGCTACAATGAAACAACGAATAATAGCTTTGTAGAAATTGAATCGACAATTGAAATTGTAGAAGACCAAAAAGTGATTGATTGGTTATGGGAAACGCAAGATAAAACATTCTTCGACTCTAAAGAAGATCCAAATCTTTGTGTACTTAAAGTAGTTCCTAAAACTATTACATTAATGAATGATGATGATATTGATACACCGGTAACTATCGAAGTTTAAATCACTCATGTTCGTTATAACAGATAACAACTCATCATTTTACACTGTCAACTTAAGCCTTAGCCCACGTTGACAGTGTTTTTATTTGTATATATTTTAGTATGAAGTCGTCGCACAAAATTTGGACACAATTCAATTTATTATATTTTAGTATTTTATTGCAATTTAATACTAATTTTTGTATAAAAGAGATAGTACTTTTAAAGGAGTTTCTTTATGAAAAACAAAAAAGGTTTAGGCATCGGTATTGCTTTAATTGCGATTATGTTAATCGCATGTATCGTTTTAGTCATCATGATGATGACAGGTGGTCAAAAAGAAACATATTATGGTTATATGAAAAATAGTCATACCATTGATAAAATGGTGAACGAACAAACTGAAAAAGTTGAAAAAAATGTTGAATTACCTTCAGATACAAATGCTAAAGTTAAGAAAGGCGATTTTGTATTCTTAGTGAAAGAAAAAGGCTCTGACAAATTTTCAAGAGTATCTAAAGTAAAACACGATGATGTACCACATGGTCTTATGATGAAAATTCATAAAATGCATGATATGAAAGGTATGTAAGTGTAAATATAAGCAGGATAGAAATCATTTCAATGTAAATCGATTTCTACCCTGCTTTTAATTATGTTCATTCTCAATAAAAAAGTACCGAACTTTATAAGCTCGGTACAAAAAATGTCAGATTTCTATTTTAAATTGATTCTAAATATTTTTTACCTTTGTCTTTATCGTAAACTCTCTCCCATTTAGAGATGACTACAGCTGATAACGCATTACCAACAACGTTGACACATGTACGAACCATGTCTAATAAACGGTCAACACCGATGATTAATGCAAGACCTTGAGCCGGTAAGCCCATTGCTCCTAAAGTCGTAAGCAATACTACGATTGAAACGCCTGGAACACCTGCCATACCTTTAGACGCAACCATTAATGTTACCATTAGAACAATTTGTTCTGAAATAGATAAATGGATACCATACATTTGTGCAACGAATAACGCTGCAATTGATTGGTATAGGGCTGAACCGTCTAAGTTAAATGAATAACCGATAGGTATAACAAATGACGTAACATCTCTTGGTGCACCAAATTTTTCCATTTTACTCATCATAATAGGCAATACTGCTTCTGAGCTTGACGTTGAGAATGCCAGCAATAATTCATCTTTTAATATTTTGATAATTGAGAAAATACTGATTCCGCAAATTCTAGCAACGATACCTAAAACAACGATGATGAAGAATACCATAGCAAATACTACTACAAGGACTAATTTGGCTAATGGGATAAGTGCAGAAGCACCAAATGTCATTACAGTTGTACAGATAAATGCAAATACACCAATTGGTGCTAATTTTAAGATTTTATTAATCATCCAGAATACTGCTTCTAATGTACCATTAAGAAAACCTTTAACTGGGTCAGCTTTTTCCCCTATTGCAGCTAATCCTAATCCAAAGAATACCGCAAAGAAGATGATTGGTAATAATTCACCTTTCGTTAAAGCTTCAAATATATTTGTTGGTACTATGTTTACAATGGTATCAATAAAGTGATTTCCATATGTAGATTGTTCTGCTGCTGAAGCAGAAGATTGATATTTAGAAATATCGCCCTTAGGTAATTTTGATGGATCTAAACCAGCACCTGGTTTGAACAAGTTACCAATAATAAGACCTAAACCTATAGCGATTGTTGTTATAATTTCAAAGTAAAGTATTGCTTTCCATCCGTAACTACCAATTTTCTTTGAGTCCCCTAAATTCGAAATTGATAGCGCTAAAGCACAGAATACAATTGGAATGATGATCATTTTAATTAAGTTTAAGAAAATGTCACCGAAAGGTTTAATATAATTTGCTACATTATCTTGCCCAAATAATAATAAACCTACAACTACACCTAGCACCAAAGCAATCAAAACTTGCATTGGCAAGCTAATTTTTCTCTTGAACAGAGTCATGTTGGAACCCCCTTCATCTGACATCGCTTAATTATATCAGATAATTCAAAATAGGGATATAAAATTTTTAATACTATTAATTTTGATACTATTAGATTAAGCTGCAATGGTTAAAATTAGAATAAAAAAACTGTACAAAGATATGCTGCGCACATCTAAATACAGCTTATTGCTTAATATTAAGGTTTAAAACTTTGGTTAAAGTAGTTATGTTTCGCACCTTTGATACTTTTTTTAGTTTCAGTATCGAAGCCTTCTGAAAAAATACCCTGACGTGTACCAATTGGTTGAATCACATAAGTCATGTTTGGTTCATCTTTGAAGACAACTTCTTTATAATAAACACCTTTTTTAGCACTATATAATGTTTTTTCAGATTTTATATGATTACGCAAATGCTTTTGTTCTATATAGCTATCCACCATTTTAATATTTCTATGTCCTTGATATGTCTTCATACCAAAGAAGAAAATGATAGCCACAACTAATGAAATAGCCAAAATAATACATATTCTAATAATTTTCTGCTTGTTGCTCATTTAAAAGCTCCTTTGTTACTAACCTAGTCTCATTGTCATATGTCGTAAATTTATTATCTAAATTATTATGAATGATATCCTAATTTTTTTAAAGTGTTAATTATTTTTTGTAACAAAATGTCCTTAAAAATTTATCTCTAATTCAAAATAAATCAACACATTTGCACCATGTGTCGACGTACTCTCAAACTAATTCTAAAACTCTTTAAAAGTCCACAAAATACTGTGATATCAGGCTTGACAATAGTTTTAGTTCATACTATCTTTAAATAAGTTAAGGGTGGATAAATATGTATGTAAAGGACAGTTATTTAAGTAATCAATTATGCTTTTTATTATATGTATCTTCAAAAGAAGTTATTAAAAAATATACTTCATACTTAAAAGAGCATGATTTAACATTTACAAGCTTAATGGTTATTATGGCCATCGAAAACGATGAAAAAATAAATATAAAATCACTTGGGCGACGTGTCTTTTTAGATTCAGGTACCCTTACACCTCTCTTAAAGAAATTAGAGAAAAAAGGCTATGTGCAACGTATGCGTGAAAAAGAAGATGAAAGAAATTTACAAATCTCTTTAACTGAAAATGGCATCAACATTAAGCCAACACTTGAATCTATTTCTGACCAAGTATTTGATGACTTCGATATTCCAAAAGACGAAGTTAATAACCTCATCCAAAGCTTAAAACATGTTATTTCAAATAACTTTGACTATACTACTGAGTAATAAATAAACATGACAAAAGCACTACACATCATTCAATATTTTCATATAAACAGCATTATACATAATTAATCTTTTGTCATGTTCTTTTTTATATCCACATTTTTTAAATGCTTTATAATTGCTTTTACTTTACGCAATGGTACTCTATTAATATAATATAATTGAAAATTTTCACTTAACAGCTATGACATTCACTTTATTTAAAGGAGAGATTATAGTATGAATAATAGAGAGTTTTTTGATCAATCATTTTTCAAGAATAATCCAAAAGACGTATTTCGCGATTTAGGAGAGCAAGTATTTAATCAATTCTCATCAAAAAGTTTCCCAACTAATATCTACAATCAATCTAGCCAATATGTGCTTGAAGCAGAATTACCTGGTGTTAAAAAATCAGAAATTGAATTAAGTTTTGAGCATCATACTTTAACAGTTAGAGTTCAAAAGCAAGTTTCTGAACAAACTGGTAAAGTTCAATTAAGTGAACGTTCAAGTGGTGAATTAGTTAGACACTTCGAATTTGATGATATTGATAAATCACAAATTAAAGCAACATATGAAGATGGAATCTTAGTGGTTGTTTTACCTAAGGAAGTAAGTGCACAAGACCATACTACAACAATTACAGTAGAATAATTTATTTATTTTTAAATATAATAAAGCAAGCTAGCTTGAAAGTTCAATGTCTAGCTTGCTCTTTTTTAATTATTTTGCATATTCTTTTTTATACAAATGTGCCATAGTAATAAATGCTAAAATACCAAAGATGGCTAATAAGATAAATGCTAGATGGCTAGAACCAGTTAATCCTGTGATGTAGGTAATTACTAATGGTGGGAAAAAGCCACCTAATCCGCCCATCATAGAAACAATACCATTCGCAGCACCTGATTCTTCTGCAAAGTATGATGGAACTAATTTGAAGACTAATCCATTACCGATACCTGCACAGACACTAATTGTTAAACAACCAATTGTAAATAAAGCAATATGGCTAGAAATACCTAATAGCACTGCGCCGATAATCATAACGCTAAAATCGATCATTAATACTTTCACTGCATTAAATTTATCCCCTAGTATGCCACCTATTGGTCTTAAGAATGTTGCTAATGCAATAAATATACCAGATCGAATACCTGCATCCACTTTATCAATACCAAAGTTATTTACTAAATAGTTAGGTAAAAATAATCCAAATGCTACAAAAGCCCCAAAGGTAATGAAGTACCATAAACTTAAATAATATAATTTATAATTTGATGATAATTTTTTAAATTGTGATACTAATGGTACTTTCACTTTTGGTTCATTTTTATCACCAAGTATAAACATTAAGACTGCAAAAATTGCGATGATAATTAAATAGCTTCTAACTGTTGTTTGCCAACCTATAATACCGGCAATTGGTGGTGCTAAGAAAGATGACACTGCTGTACCAATATTACCCATGCCATAAATCCCATTAGCAAGTCCTACTTTATCTTTTGAGAAATATTTAGGTACAGACGTCACACCTACTGAGAATATTGCGCCTCCAACACCCAAGAAGAATCCTGATAACATTAACATTCCAGGTGTTTGTGCTTGTCCTAAAAAGAAAATAGGAAATAATAATACAATAAAGCTACAAAAGAATACCCATTTTGCTCCTACAATATTTGTTAAATATCCAAATGGTACTCGTAAGATTGAGCCTAGTATTACAGGGATAGCTAAAATAATTGATAATTGCCCTGGATTAACTTTGATATCCTGTGATATGTATGGCATTAATGGAGATATAATACTCCATGCCATAAAACCAACTACAAGACTCAACGTTTGTAATGTAAGCTGAAACCCACCTTTTGTCTTATTCATTTTTTCACCTTCATCATTATATTTTCTTTATCAGTAACTGTTATATAAAGAGGTCAAAAATTATATATTTCAATCACATTACTGATTACATTTAAATTCTAGTTAATTTGTGAAAAAATGAACATAAGGAATTTCCCTTATACTTACTAGGAATCCCCCTATATTTTTATCATTTTAAATTTAAAAAAACACCATAAAGAAAGCACTTATTTTAAGCTTCTTTATGGTTCTAAAGTCTGCATATTATTTATTAATTTAATAGTTAAAAATCTAATAATTTCTTTTTTAGCGCGTATTCTACTAACTCTGGTTTCGTCTTTAAATCTAGTTTAGTCATGATATGCGTTTTATGTGCTTCGACTGTTTTAACCGATACAAACAACTTTTCAGCTATATCTTTATTACCATAACCTTTTGCTATTAACGGTAATATTTCTAACTCACGTTTAGACAATATTTTAAATGGATCATTAGTTGATGCTTCATCAACGTTAGAGTTGTTCACAAATTCGTTTACAAGTGACGTTGTTAATTTCATATCGACATAAGTTTCGCCTTTATAGACTGTGCGTATCGCAAGTAATAGTTGTTCATCTGGTGAATTTTTCAAAATATAGCCTTTAGCACCATTACGAAGTACATGGAATAAATATTCTTCATCATCATACATCGTTAATATTAAAATTTTTGTTTCTGGAAAACTTTCTACAATTTTACTTGTGGCAATTAAACCAGATTCACCTGGTGGCATACTCAAATCCATGATCAAAACATCGGGTTTATATTCCATTACTTTTTGATAGGCTTCTACCCCATCGGCAGCAGTTGCAACGACTTCCATGTCTTCCTGGAAATTTAAAATCATTGAAAATCCAGTTCTTACAACTGCATGATCGTCTGCAATTACAATTCTCAATTTAAATTCCCCTAACATACTTTAAAGTGGTATTTCTAATGTAACAATTGTTCCTTTTCCTATGTGTGTCTCGATATCCACTTTTCCTTTAACTAATTCTGCCCTTTCATTCATCCCATATAATCCTAAACCAGTACCTTGAGGCTTTAATTTAGGGTCAAATCCTTCTCCTCTATCAATAATTTCTGCAATTAAATTATCCCCAGTCTGATGAACAGATACTTCGATTGAACTTACGCCAGCATACTTTAGCGCATTAAAAATTGCTTCTTGTACGACACGATAGACTACAGTTTCAATTTCATTATCAAATCGCTTATCCCTAATATTCGATTGATATGTTATTGCCAAGCCATAATTTTCTTCAAACTGTTTGAAATAAGACTTAAATGCAGCTTCTAACCCTAAATCGTCTAAAGATGAGGGTCTTAATTCTACTGATAAATTACGAATATCATTGATTAAGTTCGACATTAATCGTTCGATGTGCTCTGATTTTTCTACGAGTTGTGACATTTCTTGTTGATATTTTAACAATCTCAACTCAACATCAATATTCAACATTTCCTGGACCACACTATCATGTAATTCTCTAGAGATACGTTTTCTTTCATTTTCCTGTGCAGATATTGTTTTTCGTAACATCTGTCGTTGGTACATCTTTTCTTGACGTTCAATTTGAGGCGAAATATCTTGTAGTGTAAACGCATAAATTTTTTCCGTTTCGTCGATACATTGATATGAAGCCGTAAAAGGCTGCACACCATTCTTAATTGTTTTCATAAAAACTTGAAAATTAGTGTCATTCGGTGTTGATGTATCTAAATAACAATTGATACAACTTTGTAAAGCAAATTCATTGGAATATCCTTCACAACGTCTACAGATAGCATCTGTCATAGCTGCATAATTATTATCAATTGAAATAATTTCTTGTGCTGCTTTGTTCATTGCAATAATTTTGCTATCTTTATTTACAAAAACAATTTTCTCATTTGTTTTGTCATAATATTTTTTGAGTAAATACTCTAACGTTTCATCTTGAATATTTAGCACATGTATCACCTACATTTCTTCTGTGAATGTCCACAGTTTACCATGAATCGATAACGTTTCGTGATTAGGCAATGGCTTATTATCACGTTGTCCTAATAATAAAACACCTGATACTTGTTGATTGAGACATAACGGTATGGCAATGACAGCTGTTAAATTTTCACTGATTAAGATAGGATACTTAATCTTTTCTTCTGGTGATAAGTTTTTTGATACGTTATCAATAATCATGCGCTTAGCTGTTTTCATTACCATACCAGCTAGCCCACGGCCTTTTCTCAGAACTATCATTTTGTATCGATTATTTAAATTTCCAGATACATAGCGCCATTTAATAGGAGACAAAGTAGTATTATGTTCGTATAGTGCTACACCAGCAAAGTCATATCCTTCACTGATTCGCAAACGATCTAATTCATCTTGAAAATCTTGCACTTTAAATAAAGATTCACTAGGCACGCGTATTTCCCCTTCCATCATCATGAACGTGTTTTATGTTTACGATAAACAATATATCTTCTGTTCGTATAAGATAAAGGAACACTCCACACATGTACCAAACGGGTAAATGGCCAACATGCTAAAATTGTAAATCCAAGTAGAATATGAATTTTAAATGATAGCGGTACGTCAGTCATTAAACTCGCATTGGGTGAGAAAGTGAAGAGATGTCTAAACCATATCGAAATTGTTTGTCGATAATCAAAATCACTTACTAAAGCATTCGTTACTAAAGTTGAATAACAGCCCATGAAAATAATTAAAATTAATAAAAAATTGACAAAAATATCTGATGCTGAACTTAACCTTCTTACATTTTTTATAGTAATACGTCTCGCTGTTAAAAGAAACATGCCAATAAAAGTCATTATACCAAAGATACTACCGATATAAACAGCTCCGAAATGGTACATTTCTTCACTCACACCTAGTCCATCTATCCATTTTGCTGGAATTGCTAAACCAACTACGTGACCAAAGAATACAGGAATAATACCTAAATGAAACAATAAACTTCCCCATTTAAGCTGTTTCTTTTCTATTAATTCACTTGATTTCGCTGTCCATGAAAATTGATCATACTTGTAGCGTGCTAGATGACCCACGATAAAAATAGCAACACATAGATAAGGAAAGATAATCCATAAAAATTGATTAAGCATGAGATGTCACCTCATTTGGCATTTCTAAGCACGCTTTTAATGTATTTCTAAGTGCTCGAATCACATAAGCATAAGGGTTATTGTCCTGAGCTAGTTGATTGGCCATCTCATAAGTGCCATCTTCAATAATCATAATAACCAATTCAATATTTCCTTCTGCACGTGGATCGTTTTCCCATGTTGCTACATGCAAAAACTGTAACATCAATGGTAGATAATCTGATAACTCATTATCTACCATTTTTAAGCCAAACATTTCATACAATACTTTCAATTTCGCTAGCATTTGACCTCGTTCTTTTTGCGTATCAAATTTATTATAAGTCATATATAGTGGTGATTTTTTATTGAAATCAAATGTATCAGTATAAATCGCTTTAATTTCTGATAACGTGAATTGATGCATGATATCTCTATATTGTACTAAATCCTCATAACCAGGATGTGATGGCTCAATCGTTTCTTCAAATGTTTTTGGATGGAACGTCAATTTTTCAGGAAAATTAAGTTGCTGCGCAATGTAACCAAAACTTTCTTGATAATATTGAAATTGTTGTAAATTAATCACGGAAAATACCTCCATAGAAATTATCATTATAAATTTCTTGTCCTGTTTTTCCTGAACCTACGGGTACGCCACAACCTTCACAATTGTCTCCAAAGTACTCGCCACCATAGCCTTGACTACCTTGTGCATGATACGTATCTAAATATGTTTCTTTATGAGAAGTTGGTACCACGAAGCGATCTTCATATTTAGCCAAACCTAATAATCGATACATATCTTTAGTTTGAATTTCAGATAATCCAAGTCTCTCGAGTTTAGATGTATCAAAATCTTTACCTGTGACTTGTGAACGCATGTAACTTCTCATCATTGCCATTTTTTGTAGTGATTCTTTAACAGGTTGAACATCACCAGCTGTAAATAGATTAGCTAAGTATTCGATTGGTAAACGCATTTCTTCAATTGCTGGGAAGATCATATCTGGATTTTGACCAGCATTTTTTCCTTCGAAATAGCTCATGATCGGGCTCAATGGTGGACAATACCAAACCATTGGCATTGTTCTGAACTCTGGGTGTAAAGGAAACGCTAATTTATATTCAATAGCTAATTTATACACTGGTGAATTTTGCGCTGCTTCAATCCATTCATAACTAATGCCATCTTTTTCAGCTTGCTCAATCACTGCTTCATCAAACGGATTTAAGAAAATGTCTAATTGTTTTTCATATAAATCTTGTTCGTTTTCAGCTGAAGCAGCTTCATGTACTCTGTCAGCATCATATAATAGTACACCTAAATATCTCATTCTACCTGTACATGTTTCAGAACAAACTGTTGGTAATCCCGCTTCAATTCTTGGGAAACAGAATGTACATTTCTCTGCTTTATTTGTTTTCCAGTTGAAGTAAACTTTTTTATATGGACATCCTGTCATACAATAACGCCAACCACGACATGCATCTTGGTCAACTAAAACGATACCGTCTTCGTCACGTTTATACATTGCACCAGATGGACATGAAGCGACACAACTAGGATTTAAACAATGTTCACATAAACGAGGTAAATACATCATGAACGTTTCATCGAATTGGAACTTAATATCTTCTTCGATTTTTTGAATATTAGGATCTTCAGGACCAGTAATGTGTGCACCTGCTAAATCATCTTCCCAGTTAGGTCCCCACTCAAGGTTAAGTTTTTCACCTGAGATAAGTGAATGTGCTTTTGCAACTGGTGAATGTTTGCCTTCTTTAGCAGTAGTTAAATGTTCATAATTATAAGTCCATGGTTCATAATAATCTTTAATAAGTGGCATATCTGGATTGTAAAAGATTTTACCTAACGCAATTTTAGTCCAACGACTACCAGATTTAAGTTCTAATTTTCCTTTTTTATTTAAGACCCATCCACCTTTATAGTGTTCTTGGTCTTCCCATCGTTTCGGATATCCAACACCTGGTTTAGTTTCTACGTTGTTGAACCACATGTATTCCGCACCTGGACGGTTCGTCCAAGTGTTTTTACATGTTACACTGCAAGTGTGGCAACCAATGCATTTATCTAAATTTAACACCATTGCAATTTGCGCTTTAATCTTCAAGCCAATTGACCTCCTTCATCTTTCTTACTGCTACATATACGTCACGTTGATTTCCAATTGGTCCATAATAGTTAAAGTGATAACTAATTTGAGCATATCCACCTACAAGCTGTGTAGGTTTTAAATGAATTCTTGTTGGTGCGTTGTGTGAACCGCCACGTGTATCTGTTATTTCTGATCCTGGTGTTTCAATATGTTTATCTTGTGCATGGTACATAAACATAGTTCCTCTAGGCATACGGTGTGATGTAACAGCTCTTGCAGTAACAACACCGTTTCTGTTGTACACTTCTAACCAATCATTATCATTAATGCCATGTTCTTCTGCATCTTCATTTGATAACCAAACAACTGGGCCACCTCTAAATAATGTCAACATACGTTCATTATCTTGATATGTTGAGTGAATATTCCATTTTCCATGTGGTGTTAAATAACGTAATACTAACGCATCTTGTCCACCTTTAACTTGCTTATCTCTCGTACCAAATACCATTGGTGGTAACGTTGGTTTATATACTGGTAAGCTTTCCCCAAATTGTTGGAACACTTCGTGATCGATATAATAACTTTGTCTACCTGTTAACGTTCTAAATGGTACAAGTCGCTCTATATTTGTTGTGAATGGTGAATATCTACGTCCATTTTTATTTGAACCAGGGAACACAGCTGTTGGTATCACTTCACGTGGTTGTGACGTAATGTTTAAGAATGAAATCTTCTCTGATGCGCGTTCTTTTGAAATATCTTTCAATTCCATGCCTGTTTGATTTTCTAAATCTTCATATGATTTTTGTGATAATTTGCCATTTGTCGCTGAAGATATATTCAAGATGGCATCTGCAACTTTTCTGGCTGTATCGATACGTGGACGATTATTTCTGACTGATTCAGTATTTTCATCATTCCAAGTACCTACCATACTTTTAAGTTCTTCATATTCGTCTTTAACACTAAAGCTTACGCCATGTGCACCCACTTTTGCTTTTTCAAGAAGTGGACCTAAAGTCACATATTTATCGTAAATTTTAGTATAATCTCTTTCTACAACTACGAAATTTGGCATTGTTTTACCTGGAACAGCCTCAACTTCACCTTTAGACCAATCTTTAACGATACCGTATTCAGAACCCAACTCTTGTTTAGAATCATGGCCAAGTGGTGTCGTTACAACATCTTTAAATGTTCCAGGTAAGTAATCTTTTGTCATCTCAGAAACAGCTTTACTTAATGTTTTATAAATATCCCAGTCTGAACGTGATTCCCATAATGGATCAATAGCTGGATTAAATGGATGAATGAATGGATGCATGTCTGTTGATGATAAGTCATGTTTTTCATACCATGTAGCTGCTGGTAAGACGATATCTGAGTACAATGGTGTCGCAGTCATTCTGAAATCCAACGATACTAGTAAATCTAATTTACCTTCTGTATCTTCACGCCATTGAATTTCTTCTGGTTTATCTTCTTCATTAGGTTCAGCCATTAATCCTGAACGTGTACCTAATAAATGTTTCATAAAGTATTCTTGTCCTTTAGCAGAACTTGAAATTAAATTTGAACGCCAAACAAATAATGTTTTTGGATGGTTCTTTCTTAAATCTGGGTCTTCAATCGCAAATTGTGTTTCTTTATTTTTCACAGATTCGATTGCTCTATTTAAAATGGCTTCATTAGAATCATCACCCGCATCTTTGGCTTCTTCTCCAAATAACAAACTATTTTTATTAAATTGAGGGTATGATGGTAACCAACCTAATCTAGCAGCTGTAACATTATAATCAGCTGGATGTTGGTGCTTAATATTATTAGCGAGCGGTGATTTTAATTTATCAACATTCGATTCTTCGTATTTCCATTGGTCGGTTGCAAAATAGAACCAACTTGTACCATTTTGTAAACGTGGTGGTCCTTGCCAGTCTTTTGCAAAGGCTACTGTATTCCAACCTTCAATTGGGCGACATTTTTCTTGTCCAACGTAGTGTGCCCATCCACCTCCGTTAACACCTTGACAGCCACATAGCAGAACTAGATTTAAAATAGCGCGATAAATCGTATCAGAGTTGAACCAGTGGTTAATACCAGCGCCCATGATAATCATTGAGCGTCCTTTTGTATCGATGGCATTTTGCGCAAACTCTCTTGCTACTTGTGTAACTAATTCTGGTTTAATGCCTGTTACACGTTGTTGCCATGCTGGTGTATATTTTGATTCTGCATCATCATAAGATGTTGCTTCTAATTCATGGTTAAATCGTTTAATACCGTATTGACTTGTCATCAAGTCATATACTGTCGCAACATATACTTCCTTGCCATTCGCTAATGTGACTTTTCTAGCTGCAATCGGTCTTTCAAAGATGCCGTCTCCTTGACTATCAAAGTAAGGAAATTGTATTGTTTTAAGTTCATAATCTTCATCTGCCATAGACATTGCCGGATCAATTTTAGAACCATCTTCATTTTCTAATTTCAAGTTCCATTTTTTGCCTTCTTCCCAACGTTGGCCCATTGTGCCATTTGGTACTACAAATTGATGGCTATTCATATCGTGAATGACCGGTTTCCATTCACTATTTTCACTATCCATACCTAAATCACTTGCACGTAAAAAACGTCCTGCTTTATAACCATTGTCATCTTCGTCTAACATAATGACGAAAGGCATATCTGAATATTGTTTTGAATAGTTGATGAACATATCACTAGGATTATCTTGATAGTATTCTTGTAAAATAACATGTGTCATCGCTTGTGCTACTGCTGCATCTGTACCAGGATTAGGTGCTAACCAGTTATCCGCAAATTTAACATTTTCTGCATAGTCTGGCGCTACAGACACAACTTTTGTACCTTTGTATCTCACTTCTGTCATAAAATGGGCATCAGGTGTACGTGTAAGTGGTACATTTGACCCCCACATAATAATGTACGAAGCATTGTACCAGTCACTTGATTCAGGTACATCCGTTTGTTCACCCCAAATTTGAGGTGATGCAGGTGGTAAATCGGCATACCAATCATAGAAACTTAACATTTCTCCACCAAGTAAGTTAATAAATCTTGCACCTGCAGCATAACTTATCATTGACATTGCTGGAATTGGAGTGAATCCAGCTATTCTATCTGGGCCATCCTTTTTAATGGTATAAAGAATTTGTGCTGCAATGATATCAGTTACATCTTTCCAGTTAGCACGAACATGACCACCTTTACCACGCGCTTGTTTATATGCCTTAGCTTTGTCTTCATCTTCAATAATAGATGCCCATGCAGCAATACGATTTCCATTATTTTCTTCTAACGCAGTATTCCATAAATCTAATAATTTTCCTCTAATGTATGGATATTTCACACGAAGTGGACTATATTCGTACCAAGAAAATGAAGCACCACGAGGACAACCACGAGGTTCAAATTCTGGCATATCTGGTCCACAACTTGGGTAATCAATTTGTTGGTTCTCCCAAGTGATAACACCATTTTTAACAAATACTCTCCATGAACATGATCCTGTACAGTTAACACCGTGCGTTGTTCGAACTACTTTATCGTGACTCCATCTTTCACGATACATTTTTTCCCATTCTCTACTTTTGCTCTCAAGCACTGACCAGTTTCCATTAAATTTTTCAGTTGGTTTGAAAAAGTTTAATCCAAATTTTCCCATCTATATGAATCCTCCTACCGTAAAAGGTAATAAGCTTAGTTCGTTCTGCCGTTAACTATTTAACTTAATTTGATTGTACATTTTTTCACATGCATTAGGTATTAGGGAATGTCCTAATTTGTGTAGCGGAATCCCTGAAAAAGAAAAAAGCCGGACATAATTCATGACGAATTCATTGTCCAGCTTCATAGAGATGACTTATAAATGGATATATTTAATTTTATTGTTATGAATCATTTGTTTATAGAGTTGCTGTTGTGATGGATGGTAACTTTCATCAATATGCAAT
The DNA here is from genome assembly GCA_020544305.1 of Staphylococcus taiwanensis. Classification (NCBI taxonomy): domain Bacteria; kingdom Bacillati; phylum Bacillota; class Bacilli; order Caryophanales; family Staphylococcaceae; genus Staphylococcus; species Staphylococcus taiwanensis. The sequence goes on along the minus strand of CP058667.1, from coordinate 682,852 downwards.
AAGCAACGATGGCCTATTTCAGCTAATTCTTCAGCTTTTAACAAAGCGTCCTCTTTTGAGCCATGGATAACGTATATTGTGTCATCTTCATTACTCTCATGTTCTTGTACCATTACTTCATTTTTATCAATGTGATTGACAATGTCACCTAATATACAGATACCTGGCTCACCTTCTAAGTTAAGATGCTGTAATTGCTGTTCAATCGTGCTTAATTTACCAATAACAACCCGTTGGTTATAGCACGTTGCATTAAAGACAATTGCAATCGAATAATCTTCCATAGTATATGCTTTGATTTGTTCTATGATACGGCCCAATCGTTTAATTCCCATATAAATAGCTAACGTACCACCATTAATGAGATTACGAATATCCGTTTCTTGATTGATTGAATCTTTGAAATGACCTGTCGAAAATGTAACACTTGATGCTACTGCTCTCATTGTCAAACCTAAGTCCATTGTTGCAACAGCAGCACTCGCTGACGTGACACCAGGAATAATTTCATAGTTAATGCCATAGTCTTTTAAAGTATTTACTTCTTCAGTAACACGACCAAATATCGCTGGATCGCCACCTTTAAGACGTATTACCGTTTGATACTTTTTTGCGGCCTCAACGATTTTCAAATTAATCTCGTCTTGCTGAATATGTTTCGCATAAGGTTTTTTCCCTACATCAATGATTTCAGCATCAGCTGGTGCATATTGAAGTATAAGCGGGTTTACTAAACGATCATACAGAATAACGTCTGCTTTCTTAATGCATCGCTCTGCTTTTTTAGTTAAAAGGTTCGGATTACCAGGACCCGCACCAATCAAATATACCTTTGCTTTCTCATTTATAGACATACATAAACGTCTCCATCGATGACTTCAACTTGATATGTTTCCACACACCCCGTATCTGGTTCTTGTACTTCGCCACTTCTCAAATCGATTTTTTGATCATGTAGTGGGCAATAAACATAGTCACCACTCACTGTTCCTTCTGATAAAGGCCCTTGTTTATGAGGACAAATATTATTAATTGCATGAATGTCTCCACTTTCAGTTAAGAAAATGCCAATTTCTTTACCATCAACAATTACTTTTTTACCAATTAATGGTGTTAATTCTTCTAATGTCGTAACTTTAACTTTTTCCATAGATTTCATCGTTTACACCCTCTCAACTTCAAAGATTTTTTGAGCTTCTTTATCTTCAACGATTGCTTCCCAAGGTTCGCCATGTCCATCAATCGCTTTTTTAGCATCCATAATTCTATCAAATAATTCTTTTTGACGTTCAGGATCTAATAACACTTCTTTGACGTTTTCAAAGCCTAAACGATTTAACCAAGGTGCAGTTCTTTCTGCGTAAATACCTGTTTCACGATAATATTGCATTAATGCACCACATAATTGGATAACATCATCTTCTGTTTCAACAGTCGTTAACAATTTACCTACAGTAACGTCTGTACCTCCGTTACCGCCAATATAAATTTGATATCCATTTTCTACTGAGATAACACCAAAATCTTTAACACCAGATTCAACACAACTACGTGGGCAACCAGATACACCCATTTTAAATTTATGTGGTGTGTCGATGTATTCAAATGTTTTTTCTAAACGAATACCTAAGCGTGTAGTATATTGTGTACCAAATCGACAGAATTCTTTACCGACACAACTTTTAACAGAACGTGTTTTCTTACCATAGGCTGATGCTGAACGCATACCTAAATCTTTCCAAACTTGAGGTAATTCTTCTTTTTTCAATCCGTATAAACCAACACGTTGTGAACCTGTTACTTTAACTAAAGGTACGTTGTATTTTTTAGCAACTTCGCCTAATCTAATCAATTGATCAGCATCTGTTACGCCACCACGCATTTGTGGAATAACAGAGAATGTACCATCATTTTGAATATTAGCATGGTAACGTTCATTTGCGAATCGTGATTCTTTTTCATCTTGGTGATCATGCGGATATACCATATTTAAATAGTAGTTAATTGCTGGTCGACATTTAGGGCAACCATTTTTATCTTTGAAATCGAGTACATGACGCACTTCTTTAGATGTTTTAAGGCCTTTAGCTCTGATTTGCGTAACAATTTGATCACGTGTTAAGTCTGTACATGCACAAATACCAGTTGGTTTTGCTGCTACAAAGTCATCACCTAATGTGCATTGTAATAACTCACCGATTTGACCTTTACATTTACCACATGAGTTACCTGCTTTTGTTGCTTTTGTTACTTCATCAACAGACGTTAGACCTTTCGTAGTAATTGCATTCACGATCGTACCTTTGTCAACACCATTACAACCACAAATCGTTTCATCATCTGGCATATCAGCGATTGATGTTACCGCTTCTTCTCCGCCTTTGTATAATAATGAAACTAATGTATAGTCTTCTAAAGATTCATGTTTTTTCATCATGTTATAAAATCTTGAACCATCGTCAGTATCACCGTACAACACAGCTCCAACAACTTGACCATCACTTAAATACACTTTTTTGTAAATGTTATCTACACTATTGAAAATTTCAATGCCATGTACATTATCATTTTCAACAATTTGTCCTGCACTGTATAAATCACACCCAGATACTTTTAATGAAGTGAACGTTGTAGAACCTTTGTAGCCTTCTGTTTCTTTACCAGTTAAGTAGTCAGCTAACACTTTACCTTGTTCATAAAGCGGTGCAACTAAACCATATACTTTGCCATTATGTTCTGAACATTCACCGACAGCGTAAATATTTGGATCTGATGTTTGTAAATAATCATTAACGACGATACCTCTATTCACTTCTAGGCCTGCATCAAGTGCAACTTGTGTGAATGGACGAATACCTACTGCCATAACGACTAAATCTGTTTCAATCACTCTTCCATCTGCCAATTTAATCGCTTCAACATCATCTTTACCGATAATTTCTTTAGAGTTTGCTTGTAATTCGATATTCATACCCTGGCGTTCTAAATCTGCTTTAAGCATACCACCCGCTTTACGGTCTAACTGCATTTCCATTAGCCATTCTGCTAAGTGTAATACAGTAACTTCCATACCTTGGTCCATAAGACCTCTTGCACATTCAAGTCCTAACAATCCACCACCAATTACGACTGCTCTTTTTTTCGTTTTAGCGATGTCAATCATACGTTCAGTATCTTCGATTGTTCTCCAACCAATCACACTTGGTAAATCAGAACCAGGTATTGGTAATACAAATGCACTTGAACCAGTTGCAAAAATACAGATATCGTATTTAACTTCAATACCTTTTGAAGTTGTTACCGTTTGAGCGGAACGATCAACTGTTTCAACTGGATCGTTAACAATTAACTGAATGTTATTTTCTTCATACCATTCATATGGATTCATGATTGTTTCTTCAACAGTCATTTTCTTTTGTAAAATATTGGACAACATAATTCTGTTATAATTTGGATAAGGTTCTTTACCAATAATTGTAATATCAAATTGAGTGTCTGAACGTTCAAGTATTTCTTCGATTGTTCTTAAACCTGCCATGCCGTTTCCAATCATTACTAGCTTTTGTTTAGTCATAAAATATGCCCCTTTTATCACTTAAAATTTACTTATTTTCTATTTGCAATATCCGTTATTATTAAATGTTTGAAATTCAACATTGATTTCTTCACTGCTATTCTATAACAAATTTCCTTCATAATGTGATGAATTTCACAAATTGATGTAAAATCGGGGAATTCCCTTATGTCCGATATAGCCTAGGCAAATAGTATACTGAAGCTTAATTCAACGTTTATTTATGCGCATTATCATTGATTGCAAGGAACTCTATATGCGTTTTTTCAATATAGCGACCATACATTTTCAAATGGTTAACCTAATAATCTACTATCATAATAAAAAAGAGCTGAAACACCATTGTGCCTCAGCTTTTTAGATGCTATTCGAATGTTAATTGATTTAAACGTTCACTGATAATTTCCTTCAAAATATTGTCGAAATTAATAGACGGTGTAATATGAAGTGTCCCCTTAATCTCCATTTCTGAAATAAGTCGTTTTACCTTATTCACAAGTCGTCCATCGTATAAGAACATCGGCACCACAATCAGTTCATCATAGTCTTGCGAAAGTTGATCTAAATCATTTCTAAAAGTAATATCACCATACAACGTACGACAATAAATAGGTACTGGCTGATTCATTTTTTCACTAAATTCCTTCAACTCATCATGCGCTTTCGTATATGAGAAACTGCCATGGGCAATTAATACAATCGCATAATTAGAGGGTGAAGTAATTTCAACATCTTGAATACGTTTTTCAACTAAATCAACCATATAGTCATGTGTTCCAAGTGGCTCACTAATCTCATAACTTATTTCTGAATGTTCTTTTTTGATACGTTCTAGAATTTCAGGAACATCAACGATATAATGCATTGCTGAAAAGATTAATAGGGGTACAACTTTAAACTTTGTTTCACCTTGCTTAATTAAACGACCTATTGTATTTTCGATACTCTTTTCTTCACTTTCAATAAACGCGAGTTCATATTCATACGTTTCATCACTAAGTAAACGGTCTAAGAATTCCCCTAACGCTTTATTTTGATCACCTTTTCTCATGCCATGCGCCACTAATATATTCGCTACCAAATGTTTCATCCCCTTTATAATGGACTATTTTATTTTTGAAAATGAGTTCATTGAAATTTATAATGTTGATTAAAATGATATGTTTTAACTAATGTTTAGTCAACTCTTATACTAATGTTATTTTACTTTTCATAAAGAAAAAAGGTTGTGCTATCAACTCACATTTCGTGACGATAACGCAACCTTCTTATCTTATTATTTAGATTTCAAACTATCACGTGTGCCATTAAGATATGCATATACCATCCCTACAAAGATGCCACCACCAATGTAGTTACCTATTAAAGCGAAAACGATATTTTTTGCAACATCTAACCATGACAATGCATCTATATTGTAAAACATCATTCCTGCATACAATCCAGCATTAAAAACAACGTGTTCATAACCCATAAATACGAACACTATTACACCTGCTGCAATAAAGAATGCTTTTGCTAAGCCTTCTTTAAATAGCATAGAAACAAAAATGCCAATATTAATAAAGAAATTACAGAAAATACCTTTAACTAGTATATTTAACCATGTAGATTCTACTGTTTTCATATGTACCGTTTTACTTAGACTAGCAATCATTTCAGGTGTCATAATGTGAGTACCTTTCATTAAAAAGAATAAAATGAAGCCCCCAATTATATTACCGATAAAGCAAAATAAGAAAATAAATAACATTTTATTAATCGATATTGCTTTATAATACCAGCCTACGGTTAAATACATAAAATTACTTGTTAATAATTCAGAATTAGTCAATACAATTAATGCTAAAGCCAAACTAAATGCAATCGCACCTAATAAATTAACTAAGCCTTCATTTGTTCCTGCAAACTGTGTTTTAATAGCTAACATAAATACAGTCACAATAGCTAATAAAAATCCTGACATTATGGCTTTTAAAGCATAACGTCCAGGTGTTTGAGTAGCCATAATCTCTTTGGTTTGTACTTGATCTACAGCCGCTTCAACAATATGTCGCGTAGCATGCGTGTCATCAATCGTTTTGTTGTTCTTCAACATTTACGCTCCCCCTATAACTAGTAAAAATTACTTCCCAATTATATATTGATAAGTTCTACAATCATAGCGTTTATTTTAAAATTGCTCATAAAAAGAGACAGAAATCTAAAATTGCTCAAAGATTTCTGTCTCATTCACAGTATATTTACTGCATTCGTTTAAATTTAGATAAATAACGTAAGCCACAGGCAAAGATACCGTATCCTAAGACTGTTCTTAAAATGTATTTAATCGTAGAACTACCGATACATTTTGAATTTAATAATAATGAAGGTATTAAAGTACTAAATGAAAATAATACTAATACTTTTAAATATCTTGATTTCATTTTATCAACCTCTTTTCACCTTCATTATATCTTAAATTATTTCCCAAAAATTGACATCCTTATGACTATTTTCGTTTTAATAATTTTTCAAGTTGGTCTAACGTAGAATTCATACCCGCTTCAACGCCCATATCAAGTGCTTGTTGAGCGGCATCTTTCGAAGGAAAGACGGAAGTTGATGTTACACTCGTGCGTTGTTCTGATTCTGAAGTGAAATCCATGAAAATTTGCATACCAGGTAACGTCGTATCTTTTTCACCTTGAGACGTGGCAAAGAAATCAAAGTATTCAACATGATTAGGTTTATCCACCCGTTTATACTCTGTCAATGTATAACTTGTTTGTTCTGGCATTTCTATCGCAAAGAAAGCGTCACCACCGGCAACTGGATTAAAACGATAAACCTTTGTTTGTCCACCTTGAGGATGGAACCATTGTTCAAATAGTGATTTCGTAGTATAAGCGTCAAAAACATCTTTTATTGGTGCGTCAAACGTTCTAGTAAATATGATTTTATTATCTTTTATCTGAATTGACATATATATCCCCCTAGTTACTTTTTTAAAATACTCTCTATGAATTTAACAGTTATTTATTTTAAATACAAAAATATAATTAAATGTCTTCAAGTTAGCCAAATAGATTTAACATTTTCATTAAAAAATACTAAGAAAAACTCCCCTCAAATTCAACATTTCATCAATGCTTGAATTGAAGGGAGTGTGTGATATATCGAATGGCGACTATTATTTATGATTAGTCTTCAATTGGGAATTCTAAATCGAATTCAACATTTAAATCTTTACCTAATAAGAAACCACCAGTTTCTAGTTGTTGATTGAATGTAATTCCATATTTTTCACGGTTAAGTTCACCAGTAATAACTAAACCAGCAGTATTTTTACCATTTAATGGATTTAAACTAATGCCTTTGTAATCTAAATCAAATGTTTCTTCATGTGTTTGATCTTTCATAGTTAAATTACCAGTTACTGATTTTTCATCAACTTTTGTAATTTCAAATTTAATTTCTGGATATTTTTCAACATCTAAGAAATCAGCGCTTTTAAGATGATTATCACGATCACCTACTTTAGTGTCGATTGAATTTGCTTGTACTGTAAATGTACCTTGTAATGAACTTAAATCATTGAAATCACCTGTGATGTTAGCGTCAAATTCATTAAAACGTCCTTTAACGTTTGATACTACTAAGTGTTGAATAGAAAAGTTTACTCCTGAATGTACTGGATCTAAATTAAAATTAGCCATGTTTACATACCTCCATTTTTTAAATTATGAAACTACATCACTAAGAAGAAGTTTTATAGTTTGTATAATTATTATACTTAGTATAATAAAACAACTAACTCATAATTACAAGTAAAAAACCTCGAATTTGAAATATTTTTATTTTTTGAAGATCTTTTTGGCTATGCAATGTTAAAAGTATCTTTAAACTTATTTATTCTATCTAGTTCTTCTCTTCCCATTTTTTGTAAATATAATGTTATATAAATATGAAAAAATGGGACAGATTTCACTGTCCCCGCTGATTTTACAATGTTATTTAAATGCTGTTGTAAATAGTTTATTCATAATTGAAGCTATTTCTTTAGGTGTTTCGATACAACCTCGCTTCACCCAATCTTGTAAAATACCAAATATCGCATTACTCATAAATATAAGTAAAAAATATTTTTCCTTAGTCGTTAAAGTCTTTGTATTCAATATAGGCACCAATTTTAATTCAACATTATATTGTAATATCTTCTTCATTTGTAGATGTGCTGTCTGAGCACTGTCATCGCCTAGTAATAGTAATATTAATTTACCTTCATCTAACCAATATTGAATAATTGTTTCAATAAATACATGTTGATTAGGAAATTCTTTTTTTAAAATTTCTTTTTTTCCTTTTTTTAAAAGTGAATTTTGATAACTAAAAATAAAGTCATTTTTATCTTTATAGTGGGCGTAAAATGTTGTTCTACTAATGCCACTTTCTATACAAATATCCTTAATTGTAATTTTATCGAATTGCTTTTTTTGTAATAATCTAATCATGCCATTTTTGATATTATTCATTGTATTTACAATACGTTTGTCAGTTATTTCTATATCAGACAATTTAAATCCATCCTTTTTCCAAACATTTAAACTAAAAATGTTCAGTTTTGATAAAAAATAATCCCAATTCACTTAAAACTATTTATATTAAATATATAGAAATTATAAAACATGTCAATTTAGGAGGTACATCTATGACTACTGAAAGCGTTGCTAATTTACATGAAGCTATTAAAACATATGGTAATCACAAAGTATTGAATGAAATTAGTTTAGATATTTATAAGGGTGAACTTTTAGGTTTAATAGGTCCTAGTGGCTGTGGTAAGACTACAACCATTAAATGCTTATTGGGCATGGAAAAGCTCACATCAGGTTCTACTGAAATTTTTAATAAAACCATGCCTAATCGTAAAATACTTAATAAAATCGGCTATATGGGACAAACTGATGCTTTATATGAAAGTCTCACGGCCTATGAAAACCTTGAATTTTTCGGTCATTTAGCTGGATTAAAAGGACAATTATTAGATAAAAATATTCACGAAAGTATGAAATTAGTTGATTTAGAAGATGCGTTAAGTCGCAAAGTTGCAAATTTTTCTGGTGGAATGAAACGTCGTTTGTCTCTTGCAATTACACTACTTTCACAACCAAACTTAATTATTTTAGATGAGCCCACTGTTGGTATAGATCCTAAATTACGTAATCAAATTTGGAGTCAGTTAAAAAATATGACTAGTGAAGGTAAAAGCGTGATTGTAACGACCCACGTCATGGATGAAGCAGAACGGTGTGACAAAGTTGGATTAATTGTAAATGGGGAACTATTTGCTTTAGACACCCCTGATCAATTAAAGAAACAATTTAATGTTAAAACAATTGAAGAAGTATTTATTAAAGCAGAGGAGGCAAATCAATCATGAGATTATTCGCCGTTATCAAAAGGGTCATTAAAGAATTACTAAGAGATAAACGCACACTCGCTTTGATGTTTCTAGCTCCTATTTTAATCCTCACGCTCATGTATTTTATATTTAATGGAGATGATGAGGATATCAAACTTGGCGTCGATCAATCTGTTTCTTCACACATTACGAATAATCTACCTAGTAAAAATTTAGATGTTAAAAATTATCATTCGACACGTGATATTAGAGCAAAGATTGAAAACAATAATTTAGATGGGTTTATCTATCAAAATGGCAAAACAATGCATATTATTTATACGAATGAAGATCCAAATAAAACGTCAGCACTAAAACAAATGATTAGCCAATCAATTCAAAAGGATAAAATGAATAATATCAAAAAAATTTTAGAGAAAGCGCCGATGATTAAAAACAAAGAAAAAGATTCAACTATTTCAATTGATAACACGTATTTATATGGTGATGCTAATAGTAGTTACTTTGATAAAATGTTTCCAATTTTAATGGGATTTTTTGTTTTCCTATTCGTATTCTTAATTTCAGGTATTGCTTTACTAAGAGAACGTACAACTGGAACGCTTGAACGCGTTTTAGCAACATCCATACGTCGTAGTGAAATTGTAACTGGCTATTTAATAGGTTATGGCATTTTTGCCATTATTCAAACTTTAGTGATTGTCTTATTCTCAATCTACTTACTAAATATAGACCTTGCTGGAAGTCTATGGTACGTTATTTTAATTAATATTTGTTTAGCTATCACTGCTTTGTCGATGGGTATTTTCATCTCAACTTTTGCAAATTCTGAATTTCAAATGATTCAATTTATACCTCTAGTTGCGGTTCCACAAGTATTCTTTTCAGGTATTTTTCCGCTTGAAAATATGCCTAGTTGGCTAAGTAATATAGGGTATTTATTCCCATTACGTTATGCGGGTGATGCATTAACAAATGTTATGATAAAAGGGCAAGGTTGGTCTCACATATGGTTTGACTTATTAATTATTATTATATTTATTGTCATTTTCATTATCTTAAATATTATAGGTCTTAAAAGATATAGAAAAGTATAACAAAAAGAGACTTCAGGATAGATAGACAAATGAACGAACAGTCATTGTCCGAATATCTATACTGAGTCTCTTTATTTATCTCGTTAAGACTATAAATATTTTTTCCATCCACCCACTGTATATGGATCTTTTACTTTTTTGCCATTAATAAATACAGTTGGTACAGATTTAATATGATTATCTTCTGTTAATTTCTTTTGTTCTTCTGCTTTTTTCCAAGCATAGCTATTTTTAGATTTATACTGTTCCTTAATTTCAGATTTTTGATTATTAGTTATGTCTAACTTATCAATTTCCTTATCAAGAAATTGCTCTGTTAACCATTTTTTATCTTCATCTTGTTGGTTTTTAAAGATATTATGTTGAAAAGTTAAATATGCTTTTGGTGCAATTTTTTGTACAGCATTACCCGCTCTTGAACCAACAATAGAGTCTTTATCTAGAAATCCAGCATTTACAAATTGATACTCGACTTTATTAGTATCAATATAATCTTTTTTTATTGTTGGTATGACTTTTTCTTCAACTTTCTTACAATATGGACATTTGAAATCACCATATTCTACAATTAAAATCTTACCATCTTTCATTTTAGGTGATGTCTTCTCTTTTTTGTTAGTGGAACAAGCACCAATAACAACTAAAAGAACCACTAATACACTTACTATTAATAATAGTTTCTTCATAGATGCTCCTCTTTTGCATATGGATTAATTCATATTTTCCTCTTTATAGTCTGAATCATGTGATGCGATATATTTTTTTGTATCAAAGTTTTCAAGATATTTGGCTTTCTTTTTACCTTCAAATTCATAAGTAAAATAATGAACTTCTTCATTATTACTCAATGGTTTATAGCTAAGTACGACATATTTGCCTTTTTCAAAAACATAAATATTCGCATCTTTTCGATCAAAATGTTTTACTACATCGCCGTTATCATTTTTAGCCATTTTTTCTTGCTTTTGTTCTTGCAATTTAACAGCTTTATCTATTTTACTTGTATATTTATCGTTACCACAAGCTGCAACTAATAATACACAAACACCTAATATCACTAGTAACCTTTTCATAAATTCACTCCTAAAGCTTAATCAATATTGTTATCTTTAATTATACTTCATTTGCAAATACTATCATACAATGGTTTTAGTGTATGCGCTAGTTTATAAAAAAACTAATTTTGCAATGATTCCAACTATTATTTTTTAAAATTTAAATTCTAACTACTACTAAAGTATTACTCAATTTAATAACTAATTATGTGTAATATCTAATGTAATTTGCTAAAATGAAATGTAATTCTTAAAAATACAGAGGAGTAGATTATCATGAAATTCGTAACTTTAGAACCTGGAGAATTTGAAAAGTTTACTAAAGAAAACTTTTCTCATTATACTCAATCCAGAATACATTATGAAAATAGAAATGAATTAAAAAATGATGTACACGTTGTGGGTGTCAAAGACGACAACGGAAACGTGATTGCTGGAACATTAATGACAGAAGCACGCGCATTAAAAATTTATAAATACTTTTATACACATCGTGGTCCAGTAATGGATTATAGCAACATTGAATTGGTCCACTTTTTCTTCAAATCACTTACAGAATATTTAAAAAAACACAACTGTTTATTTGTATTGGTAGATCCATACATCTTAGAAAACTTACGCAATGCAGATGGTGAAATCTTAGAAAGCTATGATAATCGTGCTGTTATAAAAACATTAGAAGACTTAGGCTATAAACATCAAGGTTGGTCTGTTGGATATAGTACAATGAGCCAAATTCGTTGGTTATCTGTATTAGATTTAAAAGACAAAACAGAAGATCAATTATTAAAAGAAATGGACTATCAAACACGTCGTAACATAAAAAAAACATATGAAATGGGCGTGAAAGTAAGAACATTACCAATGGAAGAAACAGATACTTTCTTCGAATTGTTCCAAATGGCTGAGGAAAAGCATGGTTTCAAGTTTAGAGACAAACCTTATTTCTATGAAATGCAAAAAACATACGAAGACCATGCTATGTTAAAACTAGCTTATATTGACTTAAAAGATTATTTATCTACCCTCCAACAAAAACATGATGATTTAGCAAAACAACTAGCTGATGTTGATAATATGTTAAAAGAAAGTCCAAACTCTAAGAAAAATAAAAACAAACGTACACAAGTACAACAACAACTCGATAGTAATGAACGCAAACTTAACGAGACAAAAGCCAAAATTTCAGCTGAAGGCGAAATCTTAAATCTAGCAGCTGCGCTTTACTTATATAACGACCATGAAGTTTATTACCTATCCAGCGGTTCTAACCCTAAATATAATGCGTATATGGGTGCGTATCGATTACAATGGGAAATGATTAAATTCGCGAAAGAACATAACGTTGATCGTTATAATTTCTATGGTATTACTGGAGACTTTAGTGAAGATGCTGAAGACTTCGGTGTACAACAATTCAAAAAAGGATTCAACGCAAATGTGTATGAATATATTGGTGATTTCATCAAACCTATCAAACCTTTCGCATACCGAGTGATGCAACTTTTAGATCGTAAATAAACATGATAAAAAAATATTTCAACTAAAAAAAACTTCCTAAAGTACATGTAAGTACTTTAGGAAGTTTTTTTTTATTAGTCTTCATTGATTACATTTAGGAAACGACGTAATTCTTCAGTCTTTGGATGATTGAACATCTCGTCTGGAGAACCTTGTTCACCAATACGACCTTCATGTATAAAGACAATTTTATTTGAAACTTGACGTGCGAAACGCATTTCATGCGTAACAATGACCATTGTCATTCCTTCATCAGCTAATTCTTTGATTACACGAAGTACATCATTAACTAATTCAGGGTCTAAAGCAGATGTCGGTTCATCAAACAACATCACTTGTGGGTTCATTGCTAATGCTCTTGCAATAGCCACACGTTGTTGTTGACCACCTGATAAAGCATGTGGACGTTGGTCTTTAACACTCGTTAAACCAACTTTTTCAAGCAAGTCCATTGCTTTTTCTTTTGCTTCTGCTTTATTCATTTTTTTAACAGTTACTAACCCTTCCATCACATTCTCTAAAGCTGATTTATGTGGAAATAAGTTATAACTTTGAAATACCATACCCGATTGCTTGCGTACGCTTATTTGAGACTTTTTATTATTAGCAGTGTAACTTGTTCCGTTCACACTTACATTACCTTCAGTCGGAATTTCTAAAGCATTAATCATACGTAACAACGTCGTTTTACCAGAACCTGATCGTCCAATAAGTGTCACGACTTCCCCTTTGCCTACGTTTAAATCAATACCCTTAATGACTTCTTTATCATTGAATGATTTATGGATACCACTTAATTCAATCATGAGTTATACCCTCTTTCAATATATGATTCATAGAAGCTTTGAATTACTGAAATGATGAAACAGATAACCCAATACATGACTGCTACAAGAATATAAATAGTGAAATATTCATAAGTTGTAGACGCAACTTCTTGAGCTTTACGGAACATTTCTGCTACCAAGATAAATCCTAATAATGATGTATCTTTAATTAAACTTAAGAATGTATTACCTAAAGCTGGAATAGATACTCTGATTGCTTGCGGTAATATAATACGTTGTATGGTTTGACGATAGTTCATACCAATTGAGTAAGCTGCTTCAGTTTGTCCCTTAGGAATTGAAATAATACCACCACGGATAATTTCTGAAGCATAAGCACCTACATTAAGAGATAAACCGATAATGGCAGATAGTACAGATGATAATGTCCATTGTTCATCAGCATCACCTGTCATCAAACGTCCTAATTCTGGAATACCATAAAAGATGATGAACAATTGTACAATCATTGGTGTCCCACGAATAATTGAAACATAAACACGTGCTATACCTTTTAAAATCTTGCTATTAGAAATACGCATTAACGCTGTAAATAAAGCAATAATTAAACCGATGATAAACGTAACGATGGTAATTGGAATAGAATATTTTACTAATCCTTCCAACATTGGTCCAAATGCTTGCCCTGCCGCATCTAATGCATGTTGTTGTTGACTATTTAGGCTCAGAAACATTTTCACCAAACCATTTCTTACCAATTTTTGCTAGTTTACCATTGTCTTTTAATTTTTTAAGTCCATCGTTGAAATCAGAAACGACTTTACTATCTACATCTTTAGAGA